>JAYVKZ010000284.1:0-4395 GCA_043767985.1 Betaproteobacteria bacterium | reverse complement strand
ACTGGGTTGAGGACATGCATGTCGATGGCTTTCGCTTCGACTTGGCCAGCGTACTAGGCCGAGAGGATCATGGGTTTAATCAGTCCAGTGCTTTCTTCTTAGCCCTCGCACAAGACCCTGTGTTGTCCCGCATTAAACTGATCGCAGAACCTTGGGACATCGGCCCTGGAGGTTATCAAGTCGGAAACTTTCCTCGCGGCTGGCTCGAATGGAACGATCATTTTCGCGATAGCATGCGGCGCTTTTGGTTGCACCAAGACCGTCCGCACACCACGCGAGGCGACTTTGCAATGCGCCTATGTGCCTCTGCCGATCTCTATCAAAAAAGAGATCGTGCGCCCAGTACCTCAGTGAACTATGTCGTGTCTCACGATGGCTTTACCTTGCGTGACTTAGTGAGCTTCGATGCCCGTCACAACCTTGCCAATGGCGAAGATAACCGGGATGGTCATGGGCATAACCTCAGCTTTAATGCAGGCATTGAAGGACCAACTTCTAACCATGAAGTCAATGCCCTGAGAGCACAATTACAACGAACCCTTATCGCCTGCACCTTACTCTCACAGGGCACACCCATGATAAGCGCAGGGGACGAACTAGGTCATTCTCAAGGGGGCAATAACAACCCTTATTGCCAAGACAACGACACGACCTGGATTGCTTGGGAGCGTGCTGATGAAGATCTGATTCGCTTCACGGCCGAGGTACTCGCGATTCGCAAACAATGGATGCCCTTCGCCTGCACTTGGCATACTGGGCAGAGTGAGGCCGGTAGCCAAGCTGACCTCACCTGGTTCAAGCCTGACGGTCAGCCCTTAACCGCGCTAGATTGGCAAGATCAGCAGGCCTTTGCCCTGGGCTGCTTCATTCAAAAGAAAACCAAAGACACGGGCCATGTATTCGCCTTGCTCTTTAATCCCGAGCATCATGCACAAAGCTTCAACTTGCCCCAGGGCCAGTGGGAAGTCCTATTGAATAGCGACCGCAAAGCGGGGAGTGGTTCAACGATGGTCAACGCACACACCCTCGTTCTACTAAAACACACTGCAACTGTTTAAACACAAGATGAAACTCCCTCGCGCCAGTGGCATACTTCTACATCCCACAAGCCTGCCTGGCCCGCACGGCTCCGGCGACCTGGGCGCGGCCGCCTATCACTTTGTAGACTGGCTGAAAGTCGCCGAGCAAAAGCTCTGGCAGGTGCTGCCACTCGGCGGGGTCGGACCCGGCCATTCGCCCTACATGAGCAGCTCCGCCTTTGCAGGCAATGTTTTACTGATTGATCTGCACGAGCTAAAAGAACGTGGTTGGCTGAGCGATCAAGACCTTAGTGATAATGATCTAAGCCATAGTAATCAAAGCCATGGCAATCAAAGCCAAGTCAATTCAACCGGCTCAAAGGCAAGCTCCAGCAAAGATTTTTCGGCATCTCGCGTGAACTTCGATACCGTTGTGCCCTGGCGCATGGCACGACTGGAAATGGCCGCCCAGGTTTTCGCTGCGCAGAGCGAGGCTGAGGCTGAGCAAGCTCTAAGCTTTCAATCCTTTTGCAACGAGCATGCACACTGGTTGGACGACTACGCGCTTTACATGAGCCTCAGCGACGCTCTTGGCAGCGGCGACTGGCCCTCCTGGCCGCTAGCCCTAGCCAGGCGAGAACCCACCGCCTTGCAGCAAGCGCGCCGCGAGCACACCGAGCGCATCCAGTTCTGGCGGTTTTGCCAATGGTGCTTTTTCCGGCAATGGCAGGCACTCAAGACTTATGCAAACCAGCACGGCGTTCAAATCATCGGTGACGCCCCAATTTTTGTCGCGCATCAAAGCGCGGACGTGTGGGCTCATCCTGAACTTTTTAAGCTAGACGCAAGCGGCCAACCGACCGTGGTGGCCGGTGTCCCGCCCGACTACTTCAGTGCAAACGGTCAGCGCTGGGGTAATCCCCTTTACGATTGGAAAGCCCATAAACGCGAGAACTACCACTGGTGGATCGCGAGGGTACGACATAGCTTCGAACAAGTGGATCTCCTGCGCATTGATCACTTCCGGGGCTTCGTCGACTACTGGGAAATTCAAGCGACGGAGCCAACCGCCATCAACGGATCCTGGGTAAAAGGCCCTGGCGCCGCGCTCTTTAGAGCAATTCGTTCAGCACTCGGCCCGACGCCCATCATCGCAGAAGATCTTGGCATCCTGACACCGGGCGTTGAAGCCCTGCGCAGTCAACTCGACTACCCCGGCATGCGCATCCTGCACTTCGCCTTCGGTGGCGAAACCGATAACCCCTACCTACCCCATAACTACCAAGCCAATACCGTCGCCTATACCGGTACCCACGACAACAACACCACGCAAGCTTGGTGGGCAGAGATTTCCGAGAACGAACGTACGCAAGTTCGCGACTATCTCGCTTTACGAGCCGACGAAGAAGCCAACATCCATTGGAAATTGATTCAAGCCTGCTGCGCAAGTGTGGCTGACACCGTCATCCACCCCATGCAAGACGTACTCGGGCTTGGCGCAGAGAGCCGCATGAATTTACCCGGTGTCGCGGATGGCTATTGGGTCTGGCGCTTTTCTTGGGATCAGGTGCATGATTGGCATGCACGCAATCTGGCTAAGATTTGTCGGGTTTTTGGCAGAGTCGGCTAGGCGGCTTCTGTTTAAGTCCGATTCCTTGCCTGCTCCATAGCCTTCAAAGCCGCCAACTTCTCCTTCACCACCGCAGCAGCCGAGCCCACCGCCACGAGGTCCATCGTCATCCCACGTCGCGTAGTCATTTCACACTGACCTTCTTTCAAACCGCGATCCCCAATCGTGACTCGCAGCGGTACGCCAACAAGTTCCCAATCGGCAAACATCGCGCCCGGCCGCTCGTCACGATCGTCCAGGATCACATCCACACCGGCGGCAAGCAACTCCTCATGAATGGCCAGGCAATGCTGACGCACCGCCTCAGACTTACTCCAACCCATCGGGCAAATCACCACCTCAAACGGAGCTAGTGGCACCGGCCAAATAATGCCCTGGTCATCATGGTTCTGCTCAATCGCCGCACCCAGCAAGCGGGTCACACCAATGCCGTAGCAACCCATTTCCATGAATTGAGATTTACCCTGCTCATCAATAAAAGTTGCGTTCATTGATTTGGGATAGGCCAGGCCTGAGAATACGTGGCCGACCTCAATACCGCGCTGAATCGCCAAAACGCCTTTGCCGTCTGGCGAGGGATCACCCGCAAGCACATTGCGAATGTCCGCCACCATGGGTTCAGGCAAGTCACGGCCCCAGTTCACACCGGTGAAATGGAAATCCAGCTCATTGGCCCCGCACACGAAATCAGCCATATTGGCGACGGTACGGTCTGCGACTACCTTGACCGGCTTTTTCATGTTGATCGGGCCAAGATAGCCCGGGGGTGTACCAAAGGCCTCAACGATCTCGGCTTCGGTGGCGAATCTGAAACCAGCCAAGCCCTCGATCTTGCTCGCCTTAACCTCGTTTAAATCATGATCACCGCGAACCAGCAAAAGCCAAATCATTGAACCAGTCATCGCGCCCTTGGCATCGAGCTGATCGACCGCCAGCACCAGAGACTTCACCGTCCGCGCTAAGGGCAAGCGTAGAAAAGCCGCCACGTCTTCGCATTTCGCCTTACCGGGCGTCGGGGTTTTCGCTAAAGCTTGCGCCGCAGCCGGGCGGACCGGCGACAAAGCGACAGCTTCCGCCAACTCAATATTGGCCGCATAGTCCGAGTCAGGGCAGTAGGCAATCGCATCCTCGCCAGTATCAGCAATCACCTGAAACTCATGCGAGGCCGAGCCTCCAATAGCCCCTGTATCCGCCGCTACCGCCCGAAAACGCAGCCCCATACGGTCAAAAATGGCGGTATAGGCGTCATACATCGCCTGATAGCTTTTGAGCGCCGACTCCTTGTCCCGGTCAAACGTGTAAGCGTCCTTCATGGTGAATTCGCGCCCCCGCATCAGCCCAAAGCGCGGCCGACGCTCATCTCTGAACTTGGTCTGAATATGGTAAAAATTCTTCGGCAATTGGCGATAGCTTTTGATTTCCTGGCGGACAATGTCCGTAATCACCTCTTCCGAAGTTGGCTGGACGATGAAATCGCGGCCATGGCGATCCACTAACCGCAAAAGCTCCGGCCCCATCTTGTCGAACCGCCCGGTTTCCCGCCAAAGTTCGGCCGGCTGAATTACTGGCATCAGCAGCTCAATTCCACCCGCCTTGTTCATTTCCTCACGAATGATGTTCTCAATCCGGCGAATCGTGCGTAGGCCCATCGGCATGTAGTTATAGATCCCCCCGGCGACTTTTTTGATCATGCCAGCGCGCATCATCAATTTATGGGAGACGATTTCGGCGTCGGCAGGCGCTTCT
>JAYVKZ010000283.1:0-10769 GCA_043767985.1 Betaproteobacteria bacterium | reverse complement strand
AACTACCTGATCCCACACCCGGCCATGAAAGCCGGTTGCATGCACCATCAACAAGCTGGGCAGTAAGCCGCGCAAATCCGCCCGCCATTCAAAATAGGCGTGGGACATACCGTTGGCTTCTACCCAATGCAATTCTGGGTTCGATCCTTGCGGCGCGATCAGCTCAGCGTTGTCCACCGCGAGCTTCTCGACCACAGACGTGTTAATGATTGACTCCTGCACCCGTTCATCCACCTGTAATTTTTGGAATCAAGACCACTTCGCTGTCAGGCTTCAAACGTTCGCCCAAGGCCTCTTGATACAACACACCATCAATGGCAATCGCCATGTGTTCGCTGACATACTGGCCCAGCCCAGGGAAGCGTATCTCACAAGCCGCAAGTAAGGCGCGCACCGTACCGGCTTCGACCTCGAACTGATCCAGTCCGCCGGTAAGGTCCCGAACCGTCTGTGCAACCGAGCTAACCTGAGCCATCGTTAAAATCAGCTCCTACGAGCTAGCCCCCGCATTGATCGCTTCCAACATGGCAGGTGCGGACAGCGGCAACGCCGTCAGCCTGCGGCCCACAATATGACTCAAAGCACAGGCCACGGCTGCGAGGGGCGGCACAATCGGTACTTCGCCCACACCCTTGGCGCCGTAGGGATGGCGACTATTGGGCGCAGACTCGATGAGTATCGTATCAATCATGGGCAAATCACAGGCGACCGGCATCCGATAATCGAGAAAGCCCGGATTCAGCAGTTCGCCCTTGTCGTTATAGAGGTAGGCCTCATTGAGCGCCCAGCCGACGCCTTGTGCCACGCCGCCTTGAATTTGCCCTTCGACATACGAAGGGTGAATGGCTCGACCGACATCTTGAGCGGCGGTATAGCGCACGACGGTGCAACGACCGGTTTCGGGATCAAGCTCGATGTCGCACAGGTGCACGCCAAAGCCTGGACCAGCACCTTGCGCGGTCAATGAGACTTCCGCACTAATCGGCCCACCGGTACGCGCCGTCTTGCCTGCGATGTCTTTCAAGGTCAAGGACTTGCCTGCCTTGTCAGGATCGCTACAACTCAACACCCCAGCCTGCCAATGCACCTGCTCGGGCGGGCAATCCCAAATCAGAGCGGCACGGCGCACGAGGTCTTTGACCACCTTTTCAGCGGCTTGCACTACGGCCATGCCGGTCGCAAAGGTGACTCGGCTGCCACCCGTGACCGCCGAATACCCAATCGCGGTGGTATCAGCAATGATGGTGCGCACTCGCTCAATAGGTTGGCCCAAGGTTTCAGCGGCCATCATGCCGAGCGCAGCGCGAGAGCCGCCGATATCCGGATTGGCCGAAACAACCGTGACGCCACCTTCTTCGTCAACATGCACAGCAGCGCTAGACTCGCCGCCGATGTTGAACCAGAAACCACAGGCCAGGCCTCTTCCTTGATTAGCCTTCAAAGGCGCTGAGTAGTGCGGGTGCGCCTTGACGGCCCGCAAGGTTTCCACGAAGGCGATCTCTCTAAAGGTTGCCCCGTAAGCCGCTTTCACACCCGGCTTGACCGCGTTCAAGATGCGCAGATCGATGGGGTCCATCGCTAACTTTAGGGCCAGCTCATCAATACAACTTTCCACCGCAAACGCCGCCATTGGCGCACCCGGTGCGCGGTAGGCTGCAACCTTGGGACGGTTGCTCACCACGTCAAAACCAGTGATTGCAAAATTGGCGATGTCGTAACAGGCCAGAGCGGACATGCCGCCCGCGCCTACGGGCGACCCCGGAAAAGCGCCAGCCTGGTATTTCAGCGTGATGTCCGCTGCAATGATTCGCCCGTCGCGCATGGCGCCAAGCCGCACGTCGGTCAAGGTGCCGGAAGTTGGCCCACTGGCTTCAAAGACCTCGCTGCGACTCATCACCATGCGTACCGGACGGCCGCACTTGCGTGACAGCGCTAGCGCCAAGGGTTCGAGGTAAACCGTCGTCTTGCCACCGAAGCCGCCACCAATTTCGGCGGCCGAGACTTTTAAGTCGGTCAACTCCATGCTTAATAACTTGGCGCACATCTGACGGACCGCAAAATGCCCCTGGGTCGACACCCAAAGCGTGTGCTGACCATCGCTTCCCGCCGAAGCAACACAAGCATGGGGTTCGAGATAACCTTGGTGAACCGGTGCAGTAACGTAACGCCCAGAGACCACCAGCTCAGCCTGCTCAAACGCCTTGGCCAGATCACCACGCGCCAACATGGTTTTTTCAGCAATATTGGAGGGTTTATCAGGCTTCGGACTCACCCCCTTGGTGAACAAGCCAGCATGGAGTAGCGGCGCGCCTGGAGCCATTGCCGCCTCAACCTCAATCACATGGGGCAATACCCGATACTCGACTTCGATCAGCCGAAGAGCCGCCTCCGCGATCTCGGTCGAGGTCGCAGCCACTGCGGCCAGGGCATGTCCAACATAGAGCACTTTGTCGCGCGCCATGCAATTCAAGCTCAGGTCGCGCAGGGTCGCCTCCCCTTCGCCGCCTTCAATCGCGACATCCGGCATCTCAGGAAAATCAGCGCTGGTCACGACTGCTTTTACACCAGGTAGCGCTAGCGCCTTGGTAATATCGATTTTGACAATCTGAGCATGGGCATACAGACTGCGCTTGACCCGACCGGTCAGCATGCCAGGCAGACGAAGGTCGGCACCGAAGTTGGCTCGACCTGTCACCTTATCGGCACCATCCGGGCGAACCGGGCGCGTGCCGACGACTTTTAGATCAACGGTTTTTGAGGGGGTCGCGACAGTCATAGTGTGGCCTCCTTTTTGAGCTGCACCGCTGCGCGCATTTGCGCAGCCGCATCCTGTACCGCACGCACAATCTTGTCGTAACCGGTGCAGCGACACAGATTGCCCGCTAACCAATATCGAATCTCGGATTCCGTTGGATTGAGATTGCGATCCAACAAGGCCTTGGCGGCCACTAGAAAGCCAGGGGTGCAAAAACCACACTGCAAGGCGGCATGCTCAAGAAACTGCTGTTGCACGGGATGCATTTGACCGTTTTCGGCCACACCCTCAATCGTGTTAATGGCACGCCCCTCGGCTTCAGGTGCGAGCACCAGGCATGAGCACACTAAGCTGCCATCGAGCGTTACTGAGCAGGCACCACAATCGCCACTGCTACAACCTTCCTTACTACCGGTGAGACCGAGCTCGTCACGCAGTACATCAAGCAAAGTCTGGCTGGGCCCACCGAGAAATTCAACCGGCTCACCATTGACGATGGCTGAGATTCTTTGCTTACTCATGCTTGTGCCCTCGCATAGGCTATTAGTGCGGCCCGTCTCGCTAATACACCCGCCACTTGGGTGCGATAGGCGATCGTACCGCGCTTGTCATCAATCGGTTTGCAGGCGGCTCGTGCTGCAGCCTCGAGATGTTTCAAAGCCTCGTCATCAAGCGTGGTACCGACTAAGCACTCGCCCGCAGCTTCGACCAAAAGCGCTGTAGGCGCTACCGCCCCCAAGGCCACCCGAGCAGCGATCACTCGCTTGTTGCTATCGAGGCTCAGGCAAACCCCGGCACCCACCACAGCAATATCCATTTCGGTGCGCGGAATCAAACGCAGATAGGCATCACTCGTTAAGGCCTTGCGCGCGGGGAGTCGGATTGCAAGCAACAACTCGCCTTCAGCGAGACCGTTTTGACCGGGGCCAATTTGCATAAGTTCAACCGGTATCTCTCTGCGCGTGTCACCAACAGTCTGCGCTTTGCCGATCACACAGGTCGCACCCGCAGCCATGAGGGCGGGCACGCTGTCCGCGGCAGGCGAGCCATTGCAAATATTTCCGCCTAAACTCGCGCGCCCCTGAATTTGGGTGGAGCCGATCAATCTGGCCGCCTCAACCACTCCGGGCCAGGCCGCCTTCAAGGCAGCATGCTCACCCAGGGAAAAGCAAGAGGTCGCAGCGCCAATCAGAAACCCGCCCTGATCCATCTTGACGCCGATGAGCTCAGGAATGCGCTTGAGGTCAACGATGCCTTGCGGGCTTAGTCGGCCAGAGCGCATCTGAACGATCAGATCCGTCCCGCCAGCCAAGGGCTTGATGCCGACCCTAGAAGCACTCATGAGTCTGAGTGCATCTTGAACCGTATTCGGTGCCTCAAATTGAAGGTCAGTCACAGGACACTCCTTTAGGTGGTTTTTGAGCTAGCCGTTTTAAGTCCCATGCTCTGAGCAAGGTTCATATGCAAATGTCGGATGGCACCTTCAAAGAGGCCAAAGGTTAATACGTGGTTGGCGCCTGTACTAAAACCTTTTTGCGCGGAACAAGCCACCTCGCGATCTTCCTTTGAACCCGCGTTCACAAACGCGATGCGCCTCTCAACCGTATCACGGTCTTCTTCTTTGTCCAGCATGGTCGATAAGGTATGAGTCACCAAACGCGTGCGCTCTTTCGACAAGGGCTCCAACACACTGATCGTGACATGGGTAGGAAACGTAGCGATCATAATATTGGGGAACAAGTGATACACCTGGGTGACGGTGCCGCCGAGCTTGCGCTGCTCGGCAGGCACCTCGCGCAGTCGTTCAATATTGCGATAGGGAAAAGTCACGCGGCTGTTACGACCAAACGCCTCAATCACGTTGATGTTGTCGTACTGCCTTGGGAAAAAAGTATCTCGGTGGGTTGAGCGAATGTGATAGCCCTCGAGAAAACCTTCGGCGACGATTTTCCAATTCGCATCGAAATCTTGTTCTGTGGTTTGCACATAACGCCAGGTCGCCTTTGAAAAATCAGGTAAAGCGTCAAGCGCCCGATCAAGTGTTGGTGCACCGTCCTGTGTGACGTAAATCAGCCCGCCTTGCTCAGTAGCATGTACAGGCAGTAGGCCATGTTGAGACTTGTCCAGCCCTGGAAAGCCTTCCTCATCCGGTATGGCGCGCAGGCGCCCTTGCAAATCGTAAGTCCAAGCATGGTAGCGACAAGTCATGGCCTTCTTGCAGCCTGTGCCTTCAAGCACCTGGACACCGCGATGGCGGCATGAGTTCCTGAAGGCGCGGACCACACCATCCTCACCGCGCACGACAAGTAATGGCATGAGGGCCACGTCTCTAGCCATGTAGGAGCCTACTTCAGGCAGGGCCGCCGAAGGACAAAACACCGTAGGCATACGCCGGAACACTTGGGTCAATTCGGCCTCGTAATGCGCCTGCGAGGTGTAATGTTCGACAGGCTCATGCCACACCGCAGCGCTCAGATCAGTGCTGCTTCGATCAATATGGCTCAGTATCCTCGCGATGATGGCCTGATCGTTAAGAAGGCCGCTCGCGGACATGGCCCGCACCGTTTCGGCGAGCGACGTTTGACTAACATCACTTGGCTGCACAAAACCTCCCTTTTCGTCTTCGACATCAAAGGTACTCCATAGCGACTAGAGATGCTCGCAATCGCTTATGAATACGAAATCAAACAAGCAAATTGCAGCCGCCTTGAATTGAATTGAAACGGAATGGCCATCGCTGGTTGGATCCCTTTTTGAGTATATTCCCCTCGGTGCCCACCAAAAGGGGCTCAATAGACAAGGGGATGGTTGATGATTAAGGAAGTATTACAGGGCGTGCTGCGATTCGTAATGGCCGGTGCGACGGCGCTTAGCCTCGTTACTCCCGGCGGCGCCGCTGCCGCAGATAAAGCAGAGCAAAGCGCCAAAGCCGCTGTTGGCAATATCAACGGTGTAGTCAACGGAAGAAACGGCCCAGAGGCCGGTGTTTGGGTCATTGCAGAAACTTCGAGTCTGCCGACCGGGTATGCCAAGGTGGTCGTCACCGACGACAGCGGGCGTTTCATGATTCCTGAGTTGCCCAAGGGTGCCTACAAGGTTTGGGTGCGCGGCTATGGCCTCGTGGACTCACCCAAGGTTGACGCTCGGCCTGGACAGAGTCTCAAACTCAAAGCAGTGCAGGCCCCCAACGAGAAAGAAGCGGCCGAATACTACCCCGGCATGTACTGGTACTCCTTAATCAACATCCCCGAAAAGAACGAGTTTCCCGGCACCAACGATAAGGGTAACGGCATCAACTCGAACATGAAGGCTCAGCATTACTGGGTGGACACGCTGAAGCATTCCTGCCAGTCTTGCCATGCCCTCGGCAGCAAGGGTATGCGCACGGTGCCTGAGGTCTTTGCAAAGCAGGGAGATGGTTTTCATGCTTGGGCTCGCCGCACTCAGTCGGGCCAGGCCATGACGAATATGGCGCTTCTCTAGGCAATATGGGTGTCGATCGATCCTTGAAAGAGTTCGCCAGTTGGACCGACCGCATCGCAGCAGGCGAACTGCCTTTTGCGAAGCCCGAACGTCCAAAAGGCGTTGAGCGCAACATGGTCGTGACCATGTGGAATTTCTCGTCGCCGCAGTACTACCTGCATGACGGCATCTCCAGCTACCAACACAATCCGCGTGTCAATGCTAACGGCCCGATTTATGGCTCGGCCGAAGAAAGCACGGACCAGGTGCCAGTGTTGGACCCGAAAACGCATAAGTCCTACACGGTCAAGCATCCGATCACTAACCCCAACACGCCTTCATCGCTGTCCTTGCCAATGCAGCCCTCCCCCTACTGGGGCGACAAGCCGATCTGGGATGGTCACAGCAGCTTGCACAACAATATGATGGACTCCGACGGGCGCATCTGGTTTAGTGCGCGCAGTCGACCCTCGGCTAACCCGGACTTCTGTAAGCAGGGTTCCAGCCATCCTTCGGCCAAGGTGGTGCCGCTGAACGAGTCGCCCCGGCAGGTGTCTGTTTATGACCCCAAGACGCAAAAGTGGGCGCATGTTGATACCTGCTTCTCTACCCATCATTTGTATTTCGCCAAGGACAACAGCACCTTGTGGATCAGTCAGGGCGGTCCGAACTCGGGCGTGGTTGGTTGGGTCAACACCAAGAAGTTTTTCGAAACCGGCGATTCGGCCAGCTCACAAGGCTGGACGCCGATCATTGTTGACAGCAATGGCAATGGCAAGCGTGATGCCTGGGTTGGCCCGAATGACCCCGCCGATCCAAGCAAAGACCGTCGCATCATGGCGGCCTTCTACGGTGTCATGCCTAGCACCATTGACGACACAGTGTGGGGACAGGCCATGGACCGCGGTTTCTCGCGCGTCGATCAACCCGGTTACATCATCCGCCTAACCCCCGGCAGCGATCCGTCCAACACCTCGCTCGCGGAAGTGTTCCTTCCACCCGAGGGCCACTTCGGCTCACGCGGTATCGACATGGACCTCAATGGTCTGGTGTGGGTACCGTTTGCCAGCGGTTATGTGGGTAGCTTTGATCGCGCCAAATGCAAAGGCCCCATGAATGGCCCTGAGGCGGCCACCGGGAACCATTGCCCAGAAGGCTGGACGATGTACCAAATGCCCGGCCCCCAGTTCAAGAACCTGAAAGACCCAGGCAGCTCAAACGTCGCCTACTACGTCTGGGTGGACCGCTATAACACCTTGGGCTTGGGCGCCAATGTGCCGCTCTTCATGGCCAACGGTGGCGAGTCGATTTTAGCGGTCGTGAACGGCAAGATGGTTGACATCCGCGTGCCGTACCCGCTCGGTTTTTTCACCAAACTGGTTGATGGTCGTATTGACGATCCCGATGCTGGCTGGAAAGGCCGCGCCGTGTGGACCATGTCGGGTACCCGGACGGTTTTCCATAACGAGGGCGGCACCAAAAACTATCCAAAGGTTTACAAGATACAGATCCGTCCTGACCCCTTAGCCAAGTAAGTTACTTGCGAAAGAGAGGCCCGGCAACGGGCCTTTCTTGCTTAGCCTGAACATTTGCCATGGACATCCTCTTCGATTACATTCACGTCAACACCTTCTGGACAATTTTGCTTGTGTTGCACGGGCTTGCCTCCGTAGCCTTGCTTGGCGCACTGACGCATCAAGCCATGGCCGTTTTGTGGCCTGTGCGTGTTGGGCAGAGCGAGGGATTTGTAACAAGGTTTCGCGCTGTATCGGGGCGGCGCTATGCAACGGCCGTTTGTGTACTTTGGGTCGTCACTTTTATACTGGGGGCCTGTCTCTACGCCAAGTACCGCATTTACGTACGCATACCGATTGAGCAGGATGGTTACTACAAGACTCTCGGCGCGTTTGAGCTAAAGGAGCACCTAGTCACCTTCGGCCTAGGCGCCCTGCCGCTTTATTGGCTGCTCTGGACTTCTGCTGGGGATGCCTATGCGAGCTCACGCAAATGGCTCACGGCATGGCTCGCATTGATCTGCTGGTACGCTTTTTTGGCGGGTCATGTTGTCAACAATGTGCGGGGGTTCGGATCATGAGCAATAGTTCAAGCGGGCATGATCGCGATGAGCAAGGCGACACCTCGGGGCACCCTTCAGCTTGGCTGGTCTTTTCGCTGGTCTTCAGCCTGGGAGTACCTTTGCTCTATACCCTTGGCGATCTTCTCGGCCTGCCTTTGTTCACCTATCACCCCGGAAGCAACCGTTTCGACTGGGGTTGGTCCGCACCCCGTAAGGACGAGGGGCCAGCCATGTATTGGTATGGCTGGCTGAGCATGGCGCTGCTAGGGTCCACTGCTTTGGGTGCGCTGTCGGCTTGGCTACTGCCTCGCGCCAAACTTGGTCGTGCTTTGCATTTGGCCTGGCTGGTGCCTGTGCTTTTGACGCCACTTATGGTTTACTCGCTCAAATACTATTGGAAATGGTGAGGATATGGCGAAGAAAATCGTAAAAGAAAGCGCAGCAATAATCGCAACTGTTGAGGTGAAGGTAAGTGCAGGCAATGCCCCGCGTCGGTTTCGCTTGGCGCTTTTTGCGAACTTGATGGCCAGTGCTCTGCTTGTAAGCCCAATCGCTTGGGCCGGCGGTGGTGAGGACGATGCCACCAGCGATGTAGCCACTGAAGGGCCATCCTATTATGGCTTCGTTTGGGATACCCGTGGCGCGACAGTTGCTGGCGCCATCGTCAGCTTGCGCGGCAAGACTGGAAAAGCCGCCGAGCAAAAAACCAATCTACTGGGCATGTACCGAACCCACATCAACAAGGACGTCAAACCGGTCGATGCGGTCATGACCTGCGCCAAGGAAGGTTACAGGCAGGCGAAGGTCGTACGACGCAACGTGCCGGACGCCATGGCAGCACGCGTGCAGATCGACTGCGTTCTTCAGAAAAGTTAAGCCGTCCTCACGAGAGTGATCGCTTTCTTTGTCATGGCGCGAGTTTGGGTTCTGGCCCGCGTTTTCGTTTTGGCCCGCTTTTGCGTTTTAGCAATAGGGATTTTGTGTTGTACAGGTCCATGGGCTCAGGTCGCTCAGTTAACACCACATACGGGACCACCCTTGGAACCGTATGCAGACATCCTGTTCGAGAACGGACACATCGTGCGTTTTGGCGCACCGCCAGCAACGGCCATTGCGATTCGAGAGGAACATATAGTCGCCCTTGGAACTGAGACGCAAATTCGTCGTTGGCGAGGTCCAAACACCAGGGTGATCAACCTGCATGGCCGCACTGTCATCCCTGGGCTGATCGATTCTCACATTCATGCCATACGCGCTGGGCTCACTTACGGCCTAGAAGTCGATTGGAGCGGCGTGCGTTCAATCCATGAAGCCCTGGAGGCATTGAAGAAGGTCGCCTCCGATCGCAAGCGTGGAAGCTGGCTAGTGGTGGCAGGCGGTTGGACAGAGACGCAGTTTCAAGAGCGCAGGCGCCCAACGCAAGCCGAACTGGCAAAGGCAGCCCCCCACCATCATGTGTATGTGCAGCGACTGTACAGTGCGATTCTTTTTTCGCCAGGCGCTTTCGAAGCCTTGGAACTGTTGCGCCAACCCGAACTGGCCTCTCGCCTCAAGGTGGAGACAGGCACCGACGGGCAGCCTACGGGTTGGTATGAAGGCGATGCGCGAACCGTGAGCGAGGTTTACGATCTCCTTCCGCAGCCGGATCGCAGCACACAAGTCAAGGGAACGCAGGCCTTTTTCCGCCGACTCAACAGTCTTGGCGTGACTGGTGTGATCGATCCCGGTGGCTACAACTTACCGCTTCAGGCCTACGAGGCCGTGCAGGACTTGTGGCGAGGTAAGGCACTGACACTACGAGTAGCCTACAGCGTCTGCGCGCCGCAGCCTGATCGTGAATTGGAGGACTTTCAGGCCTTGACCGCCCTGCTTCCTATGGGCGCGGGCGATGACTGGTTGCGCTTCAATGGGATCGGTGAGAACGTGGTCTGGAGCATGTATAACAATGACGCTCCGAACTCGGCTGCGCGAGAGCGTCTCTCGAAAGTTCTTCACTGGGCCGCCGGTCGGGGCTTAAGCGCTACATTCCACTGGAACAATGAGCGCTCGGTCAATCATTTGTTAGGTGTATTGGAGAGCGTCTCACAATCACATCCATTGAGTTCACTGCGCTGGTCGATTGCACATCTGAACGATGCCTCCACTGAGAGCCTTGAGAAGATGCGTAAACTAGGCCTCGGCTGGCTGGTGCAAAACGCCTTGTATTTTCGTGGCGAGGAGCTGATTCACCGCCATGGTGTTGCCGCCGAGGATTGGCCACGCATTAGTCAGGCGCTAGCACTTGGCGTACCGGTCGGCATGGGAACGGACGGACACCGCGTCATGAACTACAACCCCTTTGTCGCCTTGCAATGGTTGTTGGATGGCCGCACGGCCGGCGGCATGATGACAAGAGCATCCGGTAAAACTGTGTCGCGCATGCAAGCGTTGCAGCTTTACACCAAGGACAGCGCCTGGTTCGCTCATGCAGAGTCG
>JAYVKZ010000282.1:0-47913 GCA_043767985.1 Betaproteobacteria bacterium | reverse complement strand
CTTCACCGTAGCCTGCCTCCTCCAAGAAGGCCTTGACCACCTCAATCATGAGGGGTTCGTCGTCAATCATCAAGATTCGGGCATTGCTCAGATGATTGGTGGCGTGGGCCATACTCGGCGAAAGCTCAAACGAGCCTGCGTCGTCTGAGAGGCTATCGAGTGATGAGTCGCTATGGTTGCTGGACATTTAGGGTACTTCTTTTTGATTCTGTAATTTTGGTCAGAGGATTAATGCGCGGCGCTTGCCTCTTCCAGCTTCGCCACCAAATTTTTGGTCTGCTCACTGGATGGATTCACCAAACGTGACGCGATGTTCTTAATGATCGCCATAGGTTGGAGGCATGGTTCGTAAATCTTGGCTTTAGAGGTGATTTCTAGTTGTGAGGCAGGCGCGGTAAAGGCATCGAATCCGACGGAGCCACCTCCACCCTTTAGCCAATGCGCGAGTTGCGAGAGGCTCTCAAAGTCCTTTGCTTCCAAGGCCTCGTCCATCAGTTTGATTTGTCCGGGCAAGCGAACGCAGAAGCTAGCCGCCACATGGCGCAGCTTCGGATGGCTCGCTAAACGAGAGACGATGGGCGATGTCTCGTCGAGCTTTGCTTCGCTTGCCTCCGACGCAACGACGGCTAGATGAGCGGCGTGATTGGGCTTGTCGATCATTGAACTCTCGGCCGCCAAGAAGCTTGCTAAGGTGTCGAACAATTTATCAATATCAATAGGCTTGGTGAGGAATCCGGTGCAGCCGCTCTCAAGTATCTCTGCTTCGAAGCCCGCCATGGCATGAGCGGTCAGTGCCACGATCGGCAAAGTCAAGCCTTTTTCCCGTAGAGTTCTCGTCGCGGTAAAGCCGTCCATCACGGGCATGGACATATCCATCAAAATTAGATCAAACTTCTCTGACAAAGCACTCATGACGGCTTCCTTGCCGTTACAGGCTTCGGCGACCGTGAGGCCGGCCTCTTCCAGGAGTAGGCGAGCTAGTTCGCGATTCTCTACACCATCGTCCACCACCAAGACCTTGGCAGCGCTAAATTTCCAGCTCTTGATCTTGTCTTTCGAGGCCAGTTCTACATTGGCCTGTGTGAGTTCGGTGGGTTCAATCCAGTGCGCCTGCGCATCGAGATGAGGATCAATTGTGATCGTAAAGGTGCTTCCCTGGCGTAACTCGCTGGCGACCGAAATATCTCCACCCATGGCGCGCGCAAACTTACGGCTAATGGGTAGTCCGAGGCCGGTACCGCCGAAGCGTCGCGTCGTTGAGCTCTCTGCCTGAACAAACGCTTCGAACACCGCATCGAGTTTATCGTGAGCAATGCCAATGCCAGAGTCTTTCACCGACACCTGGAACATAAAGCGCCCCTGAACCCGGATGTAGCGCTGGGTAATGACGACTTCGCCCTTGTCGGTGAACTTAATGGCATTGCCCACCAGATTGGTCACCATTTGCCGTAGACGGCCTGAATCGCTCTGAATCGTTTCGACCACCTGGCCTTCAAAAGCTAAGCGTAAGCCGATGCCTTTTTCTTCCGCTTTGACACGCATAATCTGCTGGACTTCAGTGATCACGCGATGAGGTTGGAAGGCGATGGTCTCGATATCTAAGCGACCTGCTTCAACCTTCGAAAGATCGAGAATATCGTTGATAAGTTCAAGCAGATGTTTGCCGTTACTGTGAATCGTACTGAGGTGCTTCTCGAGCACCTTGGGGTCTCGGTACAGGCCGCGACGCAGTACATCGGTAAAACCCAAGATGGCATTCATGGGGGTGCGAATTTCATGGCTCATGTTGGCCAAGAAATCGCTCTTCGCACTATTAGCGGAGTCGGCAGCCTTCTTAGCATCGCGTAGCTCGGCTTCCACTTCCTCGAGGTGGGTAATATCGTCCAAGCTAATCAGAACACCATTCACCTTACCTTGTGCGCCCAACACGGGCGAGCAGTTCACTAGAAATGATCGCCGTTTGCCTAGTACGTCATTTAAATAAATCCGCGAGTTGACTTCGCTCTCGGCGTTGGCCTGGGCTTTAACCCAGGGGAACTGCTCCTGATCGAGAGCTTGTCCCTCTGAGTTGAGCCAACTCTGTTCACTAATCCTGCGGCCAACCACTTCACTTTCCGTCTTCCCAGAGAGATCTAAGAAGGCCTTGTTGGCGAGCACCACTAGGCGTGAGCCATCGATAACCAATAGTCCTTCCACGAGGGTGTCTAGCGCGGAGCGAACCCGGTCAGGCACGGCTTCAGAGGGGTCCAATTGTTTGAGTACTTTTTTCAAATACAGGGAGAACGCTGTGAAGCATGCGAAGGCCATGAAGAATAGGAGTTGAGTTCTGGGGGACATTAAGAAACCGAGAATGCCGGCCTGGTGCATGTCGGAGAATTGAATCTCGCTTCGTCCCCATACTTTGCCTTGAACGCTTAAAGGGACGACGACCTGATCCTCTGTGGAGCGACCGGCAGGTGGTTCCTTCCAAAGTTGATGGGGACCTGCGGCGGCGAGTAGCTTGCCGTCAGCTTGTCGCACCGCAAGCGATTTAATATCGGGATTACGCTCCAGAACAAAGGCCAGGAAGGGTGCCAGCCGTTGGGCATGGGTTTGACTGAGGTAGCCGCCGCTCACCGCAGCCACCATTTCTGAAACGGATGCTCGAGCTTGTCGCTTGGCGGCGGTTTCATCTGGAACCATGCCGAGCAAGGTAGCCACGAGCAAGACACTGGTGACCACCGACACAAGGCCGAGGGTCACAAGATTTCTTGCGCCGAGTTTTCCGAGTAACTTTTTCATCCTGCTTCTTCCTCAAGCCCTTTCTGGCGACTGCTTAGCGCCTCGCGGGACGCCCTTTTTCACTCCCACAGTCTAGGCGCTAGGATTTATGGCGTCATTGGCTCGCGACACCGTTGGTCGGTGAAAAAGGGGGGTTGAGCGGAATCAGGCGACCATCGGTGATCAATCGCCGGTGAGGTAAGGGTTTTAGCCGAGCGCTTTAGACCAGCGTCGCCAACCCAGCAGGGCCATCGCTAAGAAAATGAAGTAAAGCAGCATGGTGAGCCACAGCGACTTATAGGCCAGCAAAGCCACCATCGAAATATTCACTACTTGCCAAACATACCAATTCTCAAGGATCTTCTTGCCGAGCAAGATTTGCCCCAAGAGGCTACCTGCCGTGGGGAAAGCATCAGCCCACGCTACATCTGAATCCGTAAAGTGGGACAGCAAGGTGCCGAGTAACAACCATAGTGCCAGCCAGCTCGCGAGGACGATGCGTCGCTCACGCGCGGTCAGGCGCCTAATTTGAAGGGTTGACGCTTGAAGATCGTCGGCTGCTTGGTCTTGGGTGCTCATTGCACGCTGCCCCGCTTCGATACGTCTATTGGGCTTGAGCCAAAGCCACCACCCCCACAGAGAGGCCACCACAAAATAAATCTGGATCCCCGCATCACCATACAACTTGGTCTTAAAGAAAAGCCAGCAATACAGTCCCGAACTGATGATCGCTAACGGCCAGCCCCAGTGAATTTCCAATACGTTACATACGACGCAGGCCAGTGCCAAGACGAAAGCAATAGCCTCAATCCAGGTCACTTGAACCTTGCCTACTTCGATCAATACGTCGAACATAGAATTCATCGTTTACCGTTCCTCGGGCTGGTGGGAGGAGCTGAGTTGTAGCAACTGCGCGGCCACGCTTGCAGCAATCACCTGCGGCTCCTTGCCTTGAATCGTACTGAGGCCAATCGGGCACACCAGGCGATCTAGTGCTGGTATGTTTTTTTGTTGTAATCGCTTGATGAAGCGCGCCTTCTTTGTGGCAGAACCGATCAAGCCAATAAAACCGAGGTCGACCCGCTTCAAAGCCGATTCGCAAAGCTCTAAATCTAGGTCGTGACTATGGGTCGTAATAATGACAAAGCAGCCCGGTGGCAAGGTCTTCATCTCAGCGCTCGGAGTGTCTACTGCGCGTATCTCAACATTCGCTCGCGCAGCGCTGGGATTGTCGAACTCATTCTCGCGTTCATCAATCCAAATGAGTTGACAGGGGAGAAGCGCTAGGGATGCAACCAAAGCACGCCCGACATGGCCAGCCCCAAACACGGCGAGCGTAAACCTTAGCGTGTCTGCGGGCCAGGCGGGCAACATGGCCAAGGTCAAAACCTCAAACTGTAGATCGACCGCGCCACCGCAACACTGGCCGAGACTGGGGCCGAGACTAAAGTGTTTGGACAGGGAGCTACCCTGTCCTTGCTCCCCACGATTCGTCGCGTTTTGGTCTGCGCTACATAAGTCTCGCGCGATGGCAATTGCCTCAAACTCCAAGTGCCCGCCACCAATCGTCCCTACACATTGGTCCAGAGTGACCAACATGAAGGTGCCGCTTGGCCTGGGAGTAGACCCTCGTGCCGAAACGATCGTCACCCGCACGGCCGTGACCCCCTGACTAAGCCAATGCAGTGCTTTTAGTTTGAGTTCGGAGTTGTTCAATCGCGTTCAGTATTTCGGGGGGAGTGGCAGGCGCATTCAGGGAAAACCTTGCATGGGTGTTGAGGCTTGCCACCGCATTGCGCAGCGCCTCAATCACGGCCAAGGCTAGCATGAAGGGCGGCTCGCCCACGGCCTTGGAACCGAACACATTGTCTTCTCGGTTCGCTTCTGGCCACAACGCCACCCGAAAATGCTCGGGGATATCACCGGCAGTCGGAATTTTATAAGTAGACGGCGCATGCGTGGTGAGCTTACCCTGCGCATTCCACACCAGCTCTTCACTGGTCAACCAACCCATGCCCTGTACAAAGCCACCTTCTATTTGTCCAAGATCGATCGCTGGATTAATACTGGTACCCACATCATGAAGAATATCGATGCCGCAGACTTTATGCTCACCGGTGTGCGTGTCTAAGATCACTTCGACACAGGCCGCACCGTAAGCAAAGTAATAAAACGGCCGACCTTGCATGGTGGCCTTGTCGTAGTGAATCTTGGGCGTCGTATAAAACCCGTCCGACCAGAGCTGGATACGCGCGCCATAGGCCGCTTGTACTACCTCGACGAAGGTTCTGCGCGTCGCGGGGGTGATCACCAAGCCACCCGTAAACCTCACCTCTGTGCCTGCGCACTGATCCAAGCCTGCGACAAAGGCCTTCAGCTTTTCGCGAATCTCACGGGCAGCCAACTGAGCGGCCCGAGCGTTGAGATCGGTGCCTGCAGACGCCGCAGTGGCCGAGGCATTTGCGATCTTACTGGTGTCGCTGGCGCTGATCGCGACGCGCTCGAAGGGCAGGCCGAGTTCATCGGCCACGATCTGACAAACCTTGGTATGCAGCCCTTGTCCCATCTCGGTCCCGCCATGATGAACTAACACACTCCCATCGGTATAGACTTGCACGAGCGCGCCGGCCTGGTTGAACTGCGTGGCCGTAAACGAAATACCAAACTTCACCGGTGTGAGCGCGAGGCCTCGCTTGAGGTTTGGATGCGCGCGATTCCAAAGTTGAATGCCCTCGCGACGCGCTTGATATTGACTGCTTTCTTCGAGAGTCTTCAAAAGTTCGGGAAGGATATTGTCTTCGACCACCATGCCATAGGGCGTCGTGTTGCGGGCAAGCTTGTCGTACAGATTACGCTGACGCACGAGCAAGGCGTCAATACTTAGAAAGCGCCCGATCTCACCCATGATGGTTTCAATCACAAACATGCCCTGCGGTCCGCCAAAGCCGCGAAAGGCGGTATTGGACTGGGTGTGAGTTTTGCAACGAAAGGAGTCGATCTGGAGGTGTTCTAGGTAATAAGCATTGTCGAGATGAAACATCGCGCGGTCATTTACCGGCCCTGACAGGTCGGCCGAAAAACCACACTGACCCGCCAGCATGACGTTGAGCGCCTGAACTCTCCCTTGTGCATCAAATCCCACTTCATATTTCGCGAGGAAGTTGTGACGTTTACCGGTGATCATGAAGTCTTCATCACGGTCTAAGCGCATCTTTACGGGCTGACCGGTTAACTGCGCGGCTACAGCAGCCCATACGGCTAAATGACCTGCCTGTGTTTCTTTGCCCCCGAAACCGCCGCCCATGCGCCGCGTTTCCACCGTCACCAGATGCATGGGGAGCTTGAGTGCGTGCGCAACCCAGTGTTGAACTTCTCCGGGATGTTGACTGGAGGAGTGCACGAACATTCGCCCCTGCTCTTGGGGAATCGCGTAGGCGATTTGTCCTTCAAGATAAAAATGCTCTTGACCCCCAAGCTTGGTTTGTCCGCTTAGTCGATGGGTGGCCTTGCTCAATCCAAGCGTCGGTTCGCCACGAATCATGGTGACGGGGGGCAAGACCCAGGATTGTGCGGTGAGCGCTTCTTCAATACTTAATATCGGTGGCAGCGGTTGGATGATTGCCTTCACGCGACGAGCGGCTAAGCGCGCAGTATTGACATCGCTCGCAATGACCAGGCCCATCACCTGACCGACGTGTTCCACCTTGGTCATGGCAAAAATAGCTTCGTCATGGGTAAAGTTCGAAAAGAGTGGGTCACCCGGTAGGTCGCTGGCTTGGATGACTCGGACAACCCCGTGCATCGCCAGTGCCTGTGCGGTGTCTAGCCCCGTCAAGACACCGTGAGCTTGAGGGCTACAAATAGGCGCGGCGAAGAGCGTGCCCTTTAATTCTGGCAGATCGTCAATATATTGGGCACGACCGGTCAACTGCGCGCTTGCGCTTTCGTGGGCCACGCTACGACCCGCGACTTGGCCGGTGTTAATCACTTCACCGCTCATGCCGGTCCTCGAGGACCGGCACCATGTAACGGAACCACCCTAGGGTGAAACACGATCGGCTGCACATCGAAGGACTCCAGACTGTTGATCTGATTGGGCTCTTGAAGGTCCTGCCAAAACCGCAGCATCAAGTTCCCGGCGACTTGGCGGCGGTAGAGGGCGCTGGCTCGCATGTCATCCAGCGGTGTGAATTCGATGCTGATGCCGTCCCTCGCGGCAACGAAGGTTTGCTCAGAAAATTGCCTACCCAAGAGCATCGCCTCGGTTTTATAGGCCCGTGTAGGAATAGCTGCCATGCCGCCGACCCCAATACGTACCGATTCAATGATGTCGCCGAGGGCGTTTAGATGAATGTTGATACCAAGGCAAACGGCGGAGATATCGTCTTCGAAACGTTTGGATACTTTATAAATCCGACTTTGCTCCGCCTGAGGGGGTAAGGGGACAAGAATATGGCTTAGCACTTCATCTAGGCCCAATTGGGTGCGACGATAGGCCAGGTAGAAATCCTCCAGCGCCAACTCTCGCAAGCCGCGTGCTTGGCTCGCCAAACGAATCTTGGCGCCTAATGAGATCAAGAGCGGCATCGAGTCGCCGATCGGTGAGCCATTGGCAATATTGCCGCCAAGCGTGCCAGATTGACGCACCGGCAAGCCAGCGAAGCGATGGGAGAAACCAGCTACCTGGGGACGGCTCGCGACAATGGCTTGGTAGGCATCTGCCAAGCGAACCGCTGCGCCAATGACTAGATGGCCCGCCTCACTTCGAATATCTTGAAGGTCTCTGGCTGAGCTCACGTCAATCACCTGCTCGAACCGCTGACCTTGTTTGGTGACCCATAGGCCGATATCGGTCGCACCCGCAATCAATTGAGCTTTAGGATGCACTTTGCGTAGCTCCAAAAGAGACTCGAGACTAATCGGTCGAAAGATTTTTTGTGCTGGCACATTGACCGTGGCACCTGAACTATTGCTATGCGTCGTTGCGAGTTCAACCGCTCGCTCCGAGTCTCGTCTTTGCGTGAGATTCAGCAAGGCTGCCTTGATGGCTGCTTCGGGTTGTTCGACGCGAGGTAAGTACATCATGGCCTGCGCCGCATCGAGTATCGGGCGATAGCCCGTACAACGACACAGATTGCCGGAGAGCGCAGCGATTGCAGCCTGTCGATCAACGTGATGACCGCGTGATGTTTGGTAGAGCGCGAACATCGACATCACGAAACCCGGTGTGCAAAAGCCGCACTGCGAGCCGTGCGCTTCTAACATTGCCTGCTGCACCGGATGGAGCTGAGTTTGAGGCTGTGAGTTCACTACCGAGGGTGATGCCCCGGTTGATGCCGTCGTCAATCCTGACAAATCTTCAACAGTCCATAAGGCGTAACCGTCAATCTGATGCGTAAAACGAATACAACTATTAACGGCACGAAACTGCAGTGAGCTCGATTCGTCTGCGATCTCGGCGATCACGACCGTACAGGCTCCACAATCACCTTCAGCGCAACCCTCTTTCGTGCCACAGGCATTGAGTCCTTCTGAGGACCTTAGATATTCCAACAGAGTTTGATTGGGCGACGGATTCGATATCTCATGAATGCGGCCCGCTCGCCAAAAGCGAATCGGCACCGCGCAGACATCGCCGTTGGCCGATACACCAGGAACTAAGGTTTGGACTGAGTCATTCATGACCCAATGTTAGAGCCAAGGTGGGGAATTAGCGAGATATTATATACAATGGGTTATAGTATTCATATGAATTTTAGTATTAATAAATCCTAAGAACAATGCCAAGCGCTTCGCGTGATTTAAGCAATCTCACCATCCGTCACTTGCAAGTGCTCCATCAGCTCTTGAGCACGCAGAGCGTTTCGAAAACCGCGCAATCGATGACAATGCACCAGTCTGGGGTTAGTGCGGTCTTAGCTAAGCTACGCGAACAGCTCGGCGACCCCATTTTGGTGCGTGCCGGTTCCCATCTGGTGATGACCGAGCGCGCTGAAGCCTGGCGCACGCCCTGCCAGCGTTTGCTCGGCGAACTGGCCTATTTGGAAGGCGACTTGGGCCGGTCGCGGTTTGTACCAAGTCTTGATCGTGGTGTGTTTCGGGTGGCCGCCAGCGACTTTCTAGATCCATTGTTTCAGCCCAGACTCGTGAGCTTATTGCGCCAGGAGGCCCCGCAGGCAAAGATTGAGATTCTTCCCCTCAGTGCTGATTTCGACTATGCCGCCGCTCTCGGACGCGGCGCAGTTGATGTCGTCATCGGCAACTGGCTGAGTCCGCCACTCGATCTGCATATTCAGACCTTGTTCGAGGACGAAGTCGTGTGCCTGTTGTCGAACACCCATCCCGCGCCGCGTCGGGCATGGTCGATTGAAAAGTATCTCGCCGCCGAACATATTGCCCCGACCCCTTTTCAGGCGGGCACCCAGGGTGTGATCGACGAATTTCTTGCGCTACAGGGATTGCATCGCCAAGTAGCCGCACAAGTCGCGCACTTTAGTCTGATTCCATCGATCGTGGCACACAGCTTGCTTGTGCTCACCACGGGCCGTCGTTTTTGTTCTCGGTTCGTCGGGCAATTGCCTGTTAGGATTGCAAGCTGTCCTGTACCGTTTCCAAAGCTTCGCTATTATCAGCTTTGGCATGAACGCACGCATCGCTCCGTGCGCGCTCAGTGGCTTCGGGATGCAGTGCGGCGAGCGGCGAGTTAAATGGTCATGAGCTGAGCATGGCTAAAGAGTGAAAGGGTAAGCAGGATTTGAATACAGTGGCTCGTCTCGAATTGAGCAAGATCAGCAAGCGCTATCCTGCGGTGCTGGCCAATGACGACATTGCGCTGCAAGTCTTGCCTGGCGAAATACATGCCGTGCTGGGCGAGAACGGCGCGGGCAAGTCCACCCTCATGAAAATTATTTATGGCGCGGTACGGCCTGATTCGGGCACCATGAGCTTTGATGGCCAGCCCGTGGTGGTGCGTAACCCGCAAGAGGCGCGCGCAATGGGCATCAGCATGGTGTTCCAACATTTCTCGTTGTTTGACACGCTCACTGTGGCCGAGAATATTTGGCTGGGTCTCGATAAGCGCCAGAGCCTTGCCCAGGTCTCTCAAGGCATTGCAGCCAAGGCTTCGGAGTACGGGCTCGATCTTGAGCCCATGCGTCCGGTGCACACCTTGTCGGTCGGTGAGCGACAGAGAGTAGAGATTGTGCGCGCGTTGCTCACCGAGCCGAAGCTACTCATCTTGGATGAGCCTACCTCGGTCTTGACGCCCCAAGCAGTCGAAAAACTGTTCGCGACCCTTCGCAAGCTTGCAGCAACAGGCTGTAGCATTTTGTATATCAGTCATAAGCTCGATGAAATTCGCGCCTTGTGCACTGCCTGCACGGTGTTGCGTGGTGGCAAAAAAACCGGCTTTGTTGACCCACGCGATGAAAGCAATGCGAGCTTGTCCCGTCTGATGATTGGCGCAGAGCCGCCTAAGCTGCAACATCGCGACGTGAGTCGCGGCCAGCTCGCCTTGAATGTGAAGTCGCTCAGTGTCGAAAAACGAGACTCCTTTGCTGTTGAGCTGCGAGCGCTTGATCTGCAACTTTACCAAGGCGAGATTCTGGGCATTGCGGGCGTATCGGGCAACGGACAAAAAGAGTTGCTGGCCTGCTTATCGGGTGAAGACGGCCGCGAGCCTCCGGGTGCGGTGAGCATGTTTGGCCAGGCTATCGGGGGTAAAAGCCCCGCCCTGCGGCGCCATGCCGGGCTTAACTTTATTCCCGAAGAGCGTCTCGGGCGGGGCGCGGTTCCCTCCATGAGCTTGACCGAGAATGCTTTGCTCACGCGACCTGAGGGCTTAAGCACCCAACCCTGGGCGCAAGCGCTCTTCGGAGGCTTAGTGCGCTGGCCCGAGGTGAAACGCCAGGCGGCTGGGCTGATTGAGCGCTTCCATGTCAAGGCTGGCGGGCCGCAAGCGGTCGCTAAGAGTTTGTCTGGCGGCAATTTGCAAAAGTACATTGTCGGCCGAGAAATTGATGCACAACCCAAGGTGTTGATCGTGTCACAACCCACTTGGGGTGTCGACGTGGGCGCAGCTGCTCAAATAAGAGCCGAGCTTCTCGCCTTGCGTGACCAAGGCTGCGCGGTGCTGGTAGTGTCCGAAGAATTAGACGAGCTTTTCGAGATCTGTGATCGCTTGCATGTGATTGCCAAAGGCCGTCTGTCCCCGAGTATTGCGACGCGTGATGCCAATGTGGATCTTATCGGTCAGTGGATGAGTGGTTTGTGGGATAGCGGCGTCACCCCTGCGGAGCTCGCCCATGCTTAAACTTGAAGCCCGTAGCGCCCCTTCGCAGTTTTGGGCCTATGCCTCTCCGATCTTGGCATTATTGATAACTGTCGTCATTGCCGTGCTGCTCTTTGTCAGCTTGGGTAAGGATCCGATCAAGGGTTTATCGGCCTTTTTCTACGAGCCGATGAAAAATGTTTACCAGCTGACGGAGCTGGGTATTAAGGCGACGCCCTTGATCCTTTGCGCGCTTGGGCTATCCATCTGCTATCGCTCAAATGTTTGGAACATCGGTGCCGAAGGCCAGTATTTGATGGGGGCGATCTCTGGCGGTGGCATCGCGCTGTGGGTAACAACGGTTGGCGCCACGCCGGGCGGTTGGATTATCGCCATCGTGCTCATCGCGGGCATGCTGGGCGGAATGTTTTGGGCGGGCATTGTGGCTTTGCTGAAGGACAGATTCAATGCCAGCGAGATCCTGGTCAGCCTGATGCTGGTTTACGTTGCGAACCTCCTTCTGAGTTACCTGGTGTTCGGACCCTGGAAGGACCCGATGGGGTTCAACTTCCCTCAAACCAAGAACTTTGATGCGGTGGTGAGCATGCCGAAGCTGGTCACTCCCGGGCGACTGCATTGGGGCTTTGTTGTGGCCCTCGTCATGGTTGGCTTAGTGTGGTTCTTTATGTCCAAAACCTTTGCAGGTTTCAAGCTGAGGGTGGGCGGGTTGGCACCCCTCGCCGCGCGTTACGCTGGTTTTTCGGATCGCCGCGCTTTGTGGACGGCACTACTACTTTCTGGCGCACTTGCCGGACTAGCGGGCGCAATGGAAGCCACGGGCCCATTGGGGCAGCTCACACCTTATGTATCCACCGGTTACGGTTTTACGGCGATCATCGTGGCCTTTCTTGGGCGCTTGCATCCCCTCGGCTGTGTGTTCGCGAGCATTCTCTTGTCGATGTTCTTGATTGGTGGTGAGCTTGCTCAATCGCGGCTCGGTCTTCCCAATGCCATCACCGGTGTGTTTCAAGGCTTACTTCTTTTCGCGCTCTTGGCCTGCGATACCTTGATCAATTTCCGGGTGCGATTCGCATCGACCCCTATGTCGCGTACCGACCCTGGTGCGCAGAACATTAGCCCGGCACCATCATGAACGAATTTGCCTTGCTGATCGCAGCCACCCTGAACGCAGGCACCCCGCTTGCCGTGGCTGGTCTTGGCCTGTTGATCAATGAACGCGCGGGTGTACTCAACCTTGGCGCCGAAGGCATGATGCTGATGGCGGCGGTCGCCGGTTTCGCGATTGCCTTTCATACCCAGAGTGACCTCTTGGCCATGGCAGGCGGTGCGGCGATGGGTGCCGCCTTTGCCGCCTTGTTTGGCTTTTTAGTGATTTGGCTGAACACCAATCAATATGCGACCGGGCTTGCTTTGAGTCTGCTCGGCACGGGCTTGTCGGCCTTTGTGGGCACGAGCTATGTCGGCAAAAAACTCGCCGATCACACGGCACTAATTTTCCCTGGTTTATCGGACCTACCCTTTGTGGGTCCAGCTCTTTTTCGGCAACACCCCTTCGTTTACTTCGCCGTCGCGCTCACGTTCGCGACGATTTGGTTCTTATATAAGTCCCGGGCCGGTCTCACGCTACGAGCGATTGGCGAGTCGCCCGAATCTGCTCATGCGCTTGGCTACAAAGTGAGGCTGATTCGCTTAGGCGCCGTGATGGTCGGTGGCGCATTTTGTGGCCTGGCTGGCGCCTATCTTGCGGTGGTATACACCCCACTGTGGGTGGAGGGCATGACTGCTGGCCGCGGTTGGATCGCACTCGCTCTCACCACCTTTGCCACTTGGCGGCCGACTCGCGTGCTCTTGGGCGCCTATTTGTTTGGCGGGGTGACGATGTTGCAGCTTCACTTGCAAGGTCAGGGCGTGCAAATCGCCAGCCAGCTCATGGGCATGTTGCCCTACTTGGCCACGATTGTGGTCTTGGCACTGATTTCTCGTAACCCAGAATGGATTCGCGTTAACATGCCAGCTTCCCTTGGAAAGCCGTTTTATCCTGGTGGCTAGTCGCAAGACTTGACGTCAGTAGTGTGTTCGTTTATTTTTGTTGTCCTCTAAAAAAGCCTAGGAGAGTTTATGTCGGAATTTATGAAACGCTCAACCCTACGCACCTTCGGACTGGCCGCTCTCGTAGCCACCGGCGTGCTCATCGGTTGCAGTAAGAAAGAAGAACCCAAGCCCGCAGCCGCACCTGCTGCGGCCCCCGCAGCGTCAGCGCCTGCACCAGCCGCCGAACCCTTCAAGGCCGCCTGGGTGTATGTTGGCCCTGTTGGCGATGCGGGTTGGACTTACGCCCACGACCTCGGCCGTAAAGCGGTTGAGGCAGCGTATGGCGACAAAGTCAAAACCAGTATTGTTGAAAAAGTGCCTGAAGGTGCCGATGCTGAACGCGTGATTCGCGACTTGGCCACCCAGGGTAATAAGATTATTTTCGCAACCAGCTTTGGCTATATGGAGCCGATGCTCAAAGTCGCCAAGGATTTCCCGAACATCAAGTTTGAGCATGCCACCGGCTACAAAACAGCCGACAACATGCGCGTCTACGATGCCCGCTTTTATCAAGATGCTTATGTGGCTGGCATCATCGCTGGCAAAATGACCAAGACCAATACCTTGGGCTTTGTGGCCTCCTTCCCAATTCCTGAGGTGGTGCGCAACATCAATGCCTACACCATGGGTGCGCTCAGTGTGAACCCAAAGGTCAAGACCAAGGTCGTTTGGGTATCCACTTGGTTTGATCCACCAAAAGAGAGCGAAGCGGCTCAAAGCTTGATCAATCAAGGCGCGGACGTGCTTTTGCAAAACACTGATTCCACCGCGGTACTACAAACTGCCGAGAAAAATGGTAAGTACGCCTTTGGTTGGGACAGCGACATGAGCGCCTTTGCAGCCAAGGCTCACCTGGGCTCCGCGATCGTCAACTGGGGCCCGTACTACACCAAGGCCATCAAAGAAGCGATGGACGGCTCCTGGAAAACAGGTGTGACGCGTTGGGGCATGAAAGAAGGCCAGAACGATCTAGTGAAGGTGGCCGACGGCGTACCTGCCGATGTTCAAGCCAAGATCAAAGAAGTGAAAGAGGCAATCAAGGCGGGCACCTTTGAAGTGTTCACCGGGCCAATCGTGGACAACACCGGCAAGGAGCGTTTGGCGAAAGATGCCAAAGCCGATGACGACTTCAAAGGCAAGATCGACTTTTACGTCAAAGGCGTCGAAGGTTCGTTGCCCGATAAGAAGTAAGCAAGCTTTGACTGAAGCAGGCGGGTCGATCGGAAGTCAAATCCACCGAATCGATCCGTCCGCTTTCTGACATGATTGAACAAAGCCATTGGCACCCCGTCGCCTCTCTTCAGGCCTTAGGCCTTGGAACGCATTCGAGCTCGCCGGTGGCTCCTGTAGCTGTAAAGCTCCTTGATCAGGAACTGGTCCTTTGGCGAGATCGCACTGGGGCGGTACATGTCTTTGCCGATCAATGCCCCCATCGCGGCGCACGTTTAAGCCTCGGTCGCGTGGTGAATGATCGCCTAGAGTGTGGCTATCACGGCTGGCAGTTCGACGCTCAGGCGCAGTGCCGTTTGATTCCTGCGACTCCCGATCTAACGCCGGCCGCTTCACTCAAGGCCTGTGCTTATGAGACCCGGCTTGCTTATGATTTGGTATGGGTTCGAATGAAACCAGCCGCGCCGTCGAGTGTTACCGGCGAGGCTTCGCAGCCCAACCCTAATCTTGCACTTCCGATGTTTGCCGCCGAAGCCGAGGAAAGGCTTCGTAAGACCAGTTGTGGGCCCTACTGGGTTGACACCAGTGCGCCACGCATTGTTGAGAATTTTTTAGATATGGCCCATTTTGGGTATGTCCACGAACACTGGTTGGGGGATCGTACCCATACCGCCCAGGCACCTTATAGCGTTCAAGACACTGATACTGGTTTGTTGGCAACGCAATGCTTCGCATGGCAACCCAAGAGCAGCGTCCATGCAACGGGCGGTAGCATGGTGGAGTACACCTATGAGGTCGTGTCTCCGTACTGCGCGGTGCTCACCAAGGTACCCGAACCGACCCAAGTCGCCATAGCGGACTTTAAAGAATCGATTGCTCTTTTTGTGTGCCCGGTCGAGCCAGAGCGAAGCTTGGTATGGTTCCGACTGGCAATGAATGATTTCACCTCGCCCGACCAGGCCTTGCAGGCGTTTCAAGAGCAGATTTTCTCGCAAGACAAGCCAGTTCTTGAGTCGCAAAAGCCTAAGCGCCTGCCGCTCGACCCTAAAGCCGAGATGCATAGTGCCGCGGACAAAGCCTCAGTCTCCTACCGACGCTACCTCAAGCGCTTGGGGATTCAGTTTGGCGTGTGTTGAGCGAACCGCATGAGTGCTTACAGCCCCGACCCTCGCATTCATTTCGCTGGCATTCAGACCGCTCAACTGGTCAAACTGGTCTGCGCCATGCCCAAGGCCGAGCTTCATCTGCACATTGAAGGCTCGTTGGAGCCTGAGTTGATGTTCGAGCTGGCGAAGAAAAATCATATCCCGCTGCCCTATCCCAGTGTGGAAGCACTGCGTGCAGCCTATGCCTTTGATAATCTACAGTCCTTCCTTGATATCTATTACGCTGGCGCCAGCGTGCTCATCACCGAAGATGATTTCTTTCAAATGGCCTGGGCCTATTTGCAGCGAGCGGCAGCCGACAATATCGTGCGAGCCGAAATCTTCTTCGATCCGCAAACGCATACCGAGCGTGGTATCGCGATTGGCACCGTGATTCAAGGTTTGAGTCGTGCAGTGACGAAAGCTCGGACGGAGCTGAGTGTCGATGGCGCATTGATTCTTTGTTTCCTGCGCCATCTGAGCGAGGCCTCAGCTCTAGAGACTTTAACGGCCGCGTTACCCTTTCAAGGACATTTCATCGGCGTCGGTTTGGACTCGAGCGAGCGCGGCCATCCCCCGGAGAAGTTCAAACAGGTGTTTGCAAGGGCAAAGTCCTTGGGACTGAATCTTGTGGCTCATGCTGGAGAAGAAGGTCCGCCAGAATATATTTGGAGCGCGCTAGAGCAGTTGAATGTCAGCCGCATTGACCACGGGGTTCGCTGTAGTGAAGACCCTCGATTGGTCGCCCACCTAGCTGCCCAGCGCACACCTCTTACCGTCTGCCCACTTTCTAACCTCAAGCTCAAGGTGTTCGAAACCCTGGGTGAACACAATCTTGCTCAGTTGCTGGAGCAAAAACTCTGTATCACCTTGAACTCTGATGATCCGGCCTACTTTGGTGGCTATCTCAATCAGAACTTTGTGGAGTCTTTTACCGCGCTGCCCTTGACTGCTAGAGATGCCTGGCAACTGGCCGCCAATAGTTTCGAAGCGAGTTTTGTGACACCCTCACAGAAGGCCCGTTGGGTGAAGCGCCTGGATCAGTATTTCCTGGAATTTTCACCGGGCTAGCTGTTCACGAAGCTTCACCATGGCAGTCAGCCACGAGTTTAAGGGGGCATCGACGCCATGTTGTTGAGCAAGCGTCGCGACGAAGCCATTCAGCGCGTCAATCTCGGTAGGTTTGCCACGAGCGATATCCTGTGCAGTCGATGAATATTGCCCAGACATGCCTTCAATCACCCGAAAAACAGCCTGCTCATAATCAATGTCTTTTAGCTTGACGCCGTGGGAGCGCGCGACGGTGAGCGTTTCGCGAACCAGCGCGGAAATCATACTCTTGATGTCGGCGTGCGCAACCATCCGGCCATAGGGCGCTTGAGTCAAGGCGGAAATGGCGTTGACCGCGCAATTCAGGATGAGCTTGCCCCAGAGCTCAGCAAGAACCTTTTCACTCACCGGGCAGGGGACGCCTGAGGCTTCAAACCAAGCTGAAACTTTGCGAAGGGACGTCTCCGTTGCCTGATTGCGACGGAGAGCCGCTTCGGGATCCCCTGCTACCAGTTCCTTAAAAGGAAAGGCCCCAATCAATAAATCACCCCGTCCTCGATGAAGCAGTTTGCCCGGCGCGCTCACTTCCACCGCGACATACACTGCCGCCGGGATGGCACGCAAGCCTGTGGCCGCGAAAATTTTCTCGACATTGTCGACACCATTTTGCAGGCTCAAGAGGGCAGTGTCTGCTCTTAGAAAGGGTGTAAGCGCCTTTGCCGTGCTGATGGTGTCATTGGTCTTCACGCAAAACAAGATCAGGTCGCTGTCGGCAGCAGCAGAAAGTTCAGTGCTTGTGTGCAGAGCTACTGTATCTGAGTAACCTTGGCCCGAGATCTCCAAGCCATGATCTGCAATGGCCTGCATTGCGGGCGCGCGCCCAATGAGGGTGACCTTCGCCCCCGCTTTGGCGAGCTTGGCACCAAAGAAACAACCCACGGCGCCTGCGCCGACTACCGCAACTCGCGGCCAAGGACTTTGACTCATAGTGTTTTCAATAGACATAAAATTTATTCGACGACGCTTCTTTGAAACTTCCGGCAAAGACTTGCATCGGCCCTGCTTGAAAAACCGTCTAATGGTAATCTCAATCTTGTTGGGCCAGGCGTTAGTGCGCTCACTATTTTGCAACTGCGGTGCATCCGCACTTGAACTGAACCTAACTCACTGGAAAGGCACCTCTTGCATCCACCTGTCAAACAAATAGTCCGCGTGGCCTTTCTAGCCAAAACCTTGAACGCATTTTCTGCGGTAGTCTTTGGCACGGCCGTCCTGTTCCTGTCGACGGGCGTCCGGGCTCAAGCCACCGGAACTTACCCGAACAAACCCGTCAAGCTGGTTGTCGCTTTCCCGCCGGGTGGTGCAACTGATCTCACAGGTCGGCTGTTGGCGGGTAAGCTTTCGGAGATATGGGGTCAATCGGTGCTTGTCGAGAACAAGGCGGGTGCGAGCGGCATGATCGGCTCAGAACAGGTGATGCGCTCGCCCGCCGATGGGTACACCGTGCTGGTCACCATCACCACCCATATTCAAAACCCCGCCATCTTTGCCAAGATGCCGTATGACCCGATCAAAGACTTTGAGCCGATTTCGCAAATTTGCCTGTCCTACCTCGCTTTGGCAGTGAAACCTGATTTTCCCGCCAAAGACTTAAAGGAGTTCGTGGCCTTGGTCAAGGCAAGCCCGGGCAAGTACACCTTGGGTTCATTCGGCACAGGGACGACCTCGCACATCCTTGGTGAGCGCTTTGCGCGAGTAGCAGGGTTAGACATGACCCATGTGCCTTACAAGGGTTCCGCGCCCATGACAGTCGATCTACTAGGTGGTCAAATTGCAACGGCTTGGGTGGACGTCAGCACCGGCACCGCATTGTTCGCCGCCAATCGGCTCCGGCCGCTCGCCGTGAGCGGCCCAGCGCGCGCGCCGATGTTGCCCAACGTGCCGAACCTGGGCGAGCTTGGCTATAGCGGCTTCGAGCCACTTGGATGGGTCGGAGTCTTTGTACCAGCAGGCACCCCGAAGGCCATTATCGACAAACTATCAAGCGACATCATGAGGGTCGTGAAGATGCCGGATGTACAGGCCAAGCTTAACGAGCAAACGCTGGTGCCAGTGGGCGACTCACCCGAGTCCTTTGCCAAGACTTTGAAGCGCGATCTTGCGTTGTGGGCGCAGATTGCGGCCGGGGCCGGCATTAAGCCACAGTAACCCACGCTCGCTCAGTGGGGGTGGCCCACCCTAAAACAGGTTACATTACGGTCCCTCCGACGTCGTGCCCCCGATGTCGGCGTTTTCCCTTTTTGGGGCCATGTAGAGGACTACCATGTATAAAAACCTCGGCCAATGGCCCTGCGCCACGCGACGTCTCGCGCTTAAATCTCTTGCATCTACTGGCATTGGCCTCGCAAGCCCTGCACTCTTAGCGCAATCTCCACCAGGGCCCTTGAAAATTGGTTTTGTATTCGTCACACCGGTCACTGAGACCGGCTGGACGGCTCAGCACAACCTAGGGCGCCTGCACATTGAAAAGGCGCTAGGGTCGAAAGTTCAAACCCGCTATGTTGAAAACGTGCCAGAAGGACCTGATGCAGAACGGGTGATTCGAGACCTTGCCTCAGAAGGCCATCAATTGATTTTTACGACGAGCTTTGGCTATATGGAGCCCACCCTCAAGGTCGCCAAGGATTTTCCTAAAGTCGCGTTTGAACATGTTTCCGGCTACAAGCGTGCCGCTAATGTCGCAACCGTCAATGCGCGCTTTTATGAGGGCCGTTACTTGGCTGGCATGATTGCTAGAAAAATGAGCGCGGGCGGTGTGGCTGGCTACGTCGCTGCTTTTCCCATCCCCGAGGTCTTGCAAGGCATCAACGCCTTCACACTCGGCATGCAGTCGGTCAATCCAAAAGCTCAGGTGAAGGTGATTTGGACCAGTTCCTGGTTCGATCCTGGCAAGGAGCGAGAAGCCGCCATGACCCTGATCAATCAAGGTGCCGATGTGCTGGCCTATCACACCGGCTCCAGCGCAGTCATTCAAGCGGCGGAGGAAAAGGGCAAGTTCTCAATCGGGTATCACAGCGATATGAGTAAGCTTGCCCCGAAGGGCCAGTTGGTGGCCGTGACCCATCATTGGGGCGATTACTACACGGGTGTAGCGAGAGCCGTTTTGGAGGGACGTTGGAAACCCTCAAGTCCTGGTGTGTGGGGCGGCGTCGGGGAAGGTTTCATTAAGCTGGCGGCGATTCATCCCAATGTGCCTGCTGATTTCTTGGCGATTGTCACACGCCGAACCCAAGAGATCGCCACAAGAAAATTCCACCCATTTTCCGGTCAATTGAAAGACAATGAGGGTGGCGAGCGTCAAGCTTCGGGCACGCTAGGCGATATGCAACTTGGCGCGATGAATTATTTTGTCGCGGGTGTACAGGGCAGTGTCCCTAAGATGTGAAATATGGGTATAAAGCATGGCTGGCAAGGCTTTTTTTGCGGATGTACTGAGCTTCAATAGCCATGACAGTAAGGATCATCGCGCGCATCTGTTGCGCGATGCCTTGATGTTGGTGGAAGGTGGCCGCATCACTGCGCTTGGATCAGCGGCGGAGCTTGAATCACAGCTCCCCGAGGGTGTAGAAAAAATCCGTTACATCGGAAAAACGATAGCACCTGGGTTTATCGATGTGCACCTTCATTTTCCTCAGTTAGATGTCATCGCCTCACCTGCGGACGGCCTCTTGCCTTGGCTTGAGAATCACACCTTTCCTCAAGAAGCGCGCTTTGCCAATGCCCACCATAGCGACAATATTGCTAAACTATTTCTCGACGAAATGCTTCGTCATGGCGTGACCACCGGCATGGCGTTTTGTACCTCTCACCCCGAATCGGTAGACGCCCTCATGGCCGAATCGCAAGCGCGCAAGATGCGCATGGTGGCCGGTAAATGCTTGATGGATAGACACTGCCCCGAGGGCGTGCGCGACGCCACCGAGCGGAGCCTGTTGGATTCGGAGCAATTGATTCAGCGCTGGCACGGGCGAGATCGCCTAGGCTATGCTTTGACGCCTCGCTTCGCACCCTCGTGCAGTGACGAGCAAATGCGTGGCGCGGCCCAACTCGCGCAAACGTATCCCGGGGTGTGGGTCCAAACCCATGTCGCTGAAAATCGTGAGGAGATTGCCTGGGTCAAAACGCTCTATCCGCAGGCCAGAAGCTATTTGGATGTGTATGAGCGCTTCGGCTTGCTACGGCCGCGCAGCATGTATGCCCATTGCATTTATCTCGACGAAACGGACCGACAGCGACTGCAAGCTTGCGGTGCAGCGGCGGCCGTTTGCCCCACGTCCAATCTTTTCCTGGGCAGCGGCCTGTTTGATTTTGAGCAGGCTGATACAGCAGGCTTTGACTATGGTTTTGCAAGTGATGTCGGCGGTGGCACCTCGTTTTCGCCGTTTCGCACCATGCTCGGTGCATTTGAGATTGCGCACTTGCGTGGCAAAACATTGTCGCCAAGTGAGCTTTGGTATCGCCATACCTTGGGCGCCGCTCGGGCAATGGATTTGTCTACTAAGGTCGGAAATTTAGCGGTCGGCATGGAGGCCGACTTCATTGTTTTGGACAACCATGCCACGCCACTACTCGCTCGACGCAGCTCACTGGCAAATTCTCTGGACGAGTGGTTGTTTAGCTTGATTGTTCTTGGGGATGATCGCGTAGTCAGTCAAGTCTATGTTGCCGGTCAGATTTCGAAACTAGATTGACGAGGGGCAAATACTCGGGGTAAGCAGCTTCTTAGCTTGACTATTGCTTGAACCAAGTTTCAAGTGGTATCCCCCCAGTGCCGATCACCTGCGCCCGCGCTCCTGGAAACTGTTTGCAGAACGCGTCTAGTCCTGGTGTATGCCGCTCCTTGAGGCCACTCTTGACTTCAAGGGCGAATAGTTCGGCCTTTTCACAAACTACAAAATCGACTTCGTCTTGCCCGTTGCGCCAATAATGGATCGTCGGCGTGCTGCTGCTATGCGTAAGCTGTTTCGCCAGTAATTGCGCCCCAACCGCACTTTCCACCATGCGCCCCCAAAGCTCTGGAATTTCTCTTAGCCGCTGGTAGCCGAAGCCTTCCGTGGCGGCGATGGCCCCCATCAGCGCGGTGTTAAACACTTGTAGCTTGGGGCTAGAACCGCGCTGGCGAACCGCTTGGCCCGCATATTTTTGAAACCCGCAGACCATGCCTGCGCCCTCCAAAAGCTCAAGATAGTGCGCGAGGGTAGTTGTGTTGCCAGCCTCGGAGAGTTGCCCCATCATTTTCTGAAAACTCAGTTCCTGCCCGCTGTAGCGACACGCGAGATCAAAGACGCGACGTAAAAGCGCCGGCTTTTGTATTGGGGTGAGTAGAAGTACATCTTTGCTGATCGTGGTTTCGATCAAGGCGTCACGTACATAACTTGCCCATCGGGCTTCGTCGTTGATGAGGGCGGCGGCGCCTGGATAGCTGCCGTAAAAGATGTATTGATCCAAGGTAAAACCAAATGCCTCGCGCATTTCGCTATAGCGCCAGTGCCCCAAGCGAGTCATCTCAAAGCGCCCTGCCATGCTTTCCGTCAGCCCGCGTGAGATAAGTAAGGGCGCTGAACCCAAGATGACAGTGCGTACATCTCGGCCGTCTCGGGTGTCCTCATCCCAAAGGCGCTTGATTTCTTCAGTCCAATTGGGGAGCTTTTGCACCTCATCCAACACTAGGACACATGAACCTGCTTGAGTCGCTAAAGCGCGGGCCGTTTCCCATTGTTGGTTCAGCCAAGTCGAGCCAACCAGGCCGGGATTGTCGGCACTGACACTGTGTTTCGCGATTTTCTCATCAAGCTTTGCTAAAGCCTGGCGCACAAGGGTCGTTTTTCCGACTTGCCGCGGGCCAGCCACAACCTGCATAAAGCGTCGAGGCTCACCAAGGCGGGCGCGTAGGTGGCGGACTTGCTCTCTTTCAATTTCAATAGGCATGCGCTGTTAAAAACCAATTACTCAATCGATTGAGTAAAATAACTCAATCGATTGAGTAAAGCAAGGACCGATGATCCTTTCACGCCTTTAGAACCCCATCATCTGGCATGCGAGACGCTTCGACTTGTTTCAACATCAAGCCCTTCTGTGTGCTCGCGTATAGTCCATGGATGATTGATGAACACGACGAAGACGCACAGCCCATGTTTGAGGAGCCACCCGGTTACCTGGAAAACCAATCCGCAGAGCGCTCAGGAGCCCACCCTTACGCCGCGCTAGGCCCAGACACGGTCCTTGATGCGCTAGCCAGCGTCAAGTTGTACGGGGATGGGCGACTGCTCAGCCTCAACTCTTACGAGAATCGCGTTTACTTGGTTTATCTCGAGGACGGTGGATCGGTCGTGGTGAAGTTTTACCGGCCGATGCGCTGGAGCGAAACGCAGATACTTGAAGAGCACAGTTTTGCGGCGGAGTTGCTTGCACAAGAAATCCCCGTGATTGCACCACTTGCCCTGCCTGGCTCGAACGACGGTTCCGTTTCAACGCTTGCCCATTTCAAAGACTTCGCCTTTGCCGTGTATCCGCGCTGCGGTGGGCGCTCACCGGAACTCGATCAGGACGAAGTCTTGGAGCGTATCGGCCGATTCTTGGGACGCATTCACCGCGTCGGGTCGGCCAAAGCGTTCGAGCATCGACCCGCCTTGGACATGCAAAGCTTCGGTTTTGAGTCTCGCGACTTTCTGGTGGAGCATGCCCTGGTGCCCAAAGAGCTTCGTGCTCCGTGGATGGAAATCACCGAGCAGGCCTTGCAAGGCGCCGCGCAAGCCTTCAAAGAAACGCAAGATTGCGCGCGTATTCGCCTACATGGGGACTGCCATCCCGGCAACATTTTATGGACGGAAAGTGGCGAGCATCCAGGCCCGCATTTTGTGGACCTCGACGATGCTCGCAGTGGCCCAGCCGTGCAAGATCTTTGGATGCTGCTGTCTGGCGACCGGCGTGACATGACCCGGCAATTATCGAGCCTACTGGCCGGTTACGAAGACTTCATGGAATTCGACCGTCGCGAACTTCGCTTGCTCGAACCCTTGCGCACGCTTCGTTTGATTCACTACAGCGCATGGATTGCTCGTCGCTGGGCCGACCCGGCCTTCCCCGCGGCCTTTCCTTGGTTTAACACCCAGCGCTATTGGCAAGACCGCATTTTGGAATTACGTGAGCAAGTGGCGGCCATGCAAGAGGAGCCGCTTGTCGTCTAAACGGCTGCTCGGCATTGAGTTGAACGACGCTACCCGTCTTAGCGCTTAGGGCAAGCTTAAGAGGTAATCAATAATGACTTTCCGCTCTTGAGGGTTGGCGAGGGAGTACCCCATAGCTTGTCCCGGTACGAGCGCCTCAGGGTTTGTGAGCCAACGCTCAAGAGTAACCGCACTCCAACGTAAGCCGTCCTTCGTGCCAGCATTCAACAAGGCTTGCGAATAGCCAAATTCTTTCACGGAACCTGCCAAGCGATTGGCCAGGCCGCTATGGCGCGGCCCGACCCGATCTTGCGCCACAGAATGACAGCCCCCACACCTTGCCTCATAAAGTTCATTGGCGGCCACTACAGCGTGGCCAACCAGAGAAAAGGCCGCGAACGTCAAGGCGGCATATTGCCTAGCCTTTGTCGACATAGGAGCAACTTGAAAAGTAGGCATTGTGCAAAAAACTAGGCCGCAGACACTAGGCCCCAAAGCTCAAAGCACCGACTGGCAAGGCCTGCGCCAAAGCACCACGCAGTGCCGTCCAATGCATGGTCTCGTCTGACGCCAGACGACCTGCAATCTGGGCTAACTTTGCGTCTTTAAAGGCTGGAATAACACCAAGATAGGCATTGGCGGCGCCGAGTTCCAATTTGGCGGCGAGCATCAAAACATCTGTCTGACTCTTTAAGCCATCGGCGCCGAGCGCTTTCGCATAGTCGGCAAGGCTTTTCTCCATCACCGGTTTACCACCCATTTTCTCAATCGTGGCGATCAGTGCATCGCGGTGCGCCTTATGGTGTGATTGAAAGAGCAAAGCCACATCGAGGGCCCCTTTCTGCAATAAGTTGCTGCCCGCACCAAGCTGATAAGCATTGATGGCTTCATGCTCCAGCCCGAGAGCGACATTGAGAATGGCGACGTCCTTGCTGGCGTCCATGCTCTGGGCTTGGGCGCCAGTCGCCACGCCTGAAAGTAGACCCACAGCAGCGATCGATAGCACGCCGGTCGCACTATGGCCCATAAAGTGGCGGCGAGTTGCTTGAATTAACATAATAGATTCCTCAGTAAGGTGATAACGAGAGATCACTGGATGTGAACTTATCTTGAATACGTCAGAACTTTTCAGTTGGATTCAATCTTCCTAGCGAGCACAATTGGGCTTGATGGTATAAAAGCGGTATGAGTACGCACCTTCCCCAGCCGAGTCTAGAGCTGACCCAGTTTAATAGCCTCATCCGTGGGCCACGCTTAATCATTCTCGGCGCCGTGCATGGCAATGAAGTGTGCGGCGCTCAGTCCATTCGGCGAGTTTTGGCCGAGTTTGCCTCGGGGCAGCTACGTATCAAGCGTGGTCAAGTGAGCTTTGTTCCCGTCACGAATGCTTTGGCCTATGCCAAGGGAAAGCGCGAAGGGGACCGCAACTTAAACCGCGATTTTCGCCCTGCGGTCGTGCCGCTCGACAATGAAGATCGCATCGCCAATGTACTGGCCCCTTTATTGGCAAGCCATGATATTTTGCTTGATTTGCATTCCTTCAATTCTCAAGGCGAGCCCTTTATTTTCTTGGGGCCCGAGAACAATCGCGAGGAACTCGAGCCCTTCAAACAACAAGCTGAAGAGGAAGCCTTCGCTGCTGCACTGGGCCCGAAGCGCGTGGTGCATGGCTGGATGCCCGCCTTCGCCCTCGGCGTGAGTCGTCGCGCCAATGACAAGGTGAGCTATGGAGTCGGCACGACGGAGTACATGCGCTCCCAAGGCGGCATTGCAGTCACGGTCGAGTGCGGCAATCATGCTGACCCGCGAGCACCCGAGGTTGCCTATCAAGCGATTCATCGGGGTTTGCGACACTTCGATTTGATCGAGGTTTGTGACGTACATGGCACGGTCCTGTCGATGCCCAGTGTGCCGCAAGCGAAGCCCGACTCCATGGAGGTCTTGGAGCTCTACGAAGTGATTGACAAGCACCATCTCGATGATGCCTTCGTCAAGCCTTGGCGCTCCTTTGATCCGGTCCAAGCGGAGGAGGTGATCGCATATCGCGCTGCCCGAAACGGCCAGGCAGCCCAAACGGTCTTGGCGCCCCAGGCCGGAAGAATTGTGTTTCCGAACGCCAATGCAATCGTTGGCAAAGAATGGTTTTACTTGGCACGAATTAGCCACCGGATACTCTCATGAATAAACTTGACGCTTCAGCCACCGGTGTTTACCTAATCACCATCACCCCTTTCACTGACACGGGTGCGCTCGATCTTCCCAGCACCGATCGGATGATCGACTTTTGCCTCGAGTCTGGCGTCACCGGTTTCACCGTGTTGGGGATTCTTGGCGAGGCCACCAAGCTCACCGCTGAAGAGTCCCGCATCTATGTCCGGCAAGTGCTCAAGCGAGTGAATGGTCGGGTACCGGTAGTCGTGGGTGCCTCGGCACCAGGTTTTGCGCCAATGAAGGAACTCACTCAGAGCGTCATGGATCTCGGCGCAGCCGGTGTGATGGTGGCGCCACCGCCGAGCGTTCGTACCGACGATCAGATCGTTGCTTACTTCGACATGGTGAACGAAACTCTTGGCGCAGACGTGCCCTGGGCCTTGCAAGACCATCCCGTCTCCACGACGGTGCAAATGTCCAGTGCGGTGATCTTGCGTATTCTCAAGAACGCCCCCACTTGCGTCATGTTGAAGCATGAGGACTCTCCTGGTTTGGCCAAGCTGACGGCGATCCGTGCCGCCAGCGCCAAGGGCGAAGTCAAGCGAGTCTCAATCCTGTGTGGCAACGGGGGTGGGCTGTTCTTGCCCGAGGAATTGAGCCGCGGTGCAGACGGTGCGATGACTGGGTTTGCCTTTCCAGAGATGATGGTCGAGGTGTGTCGTGCGCATGCCGCGGGTAACGTGGAGAAGGCCCATGATATTTTTGATGCCTATTTGCCGCTGTCACGCTATGAACAGCAAAATGGCATTGGTCTTGCCGTCAGAAAGCATATTTTTGCAGAGCGTGGGGTCATTGCCTCGGCTTACATTCGCAAACCCGGGCCCAAGCTTTCTGCGCTCGATATTGCAGATATCAATCGACTTACCGCTCGCCAAACTCGGCGCCTAGCCGAGATTTCTTAACGAGGGTGATTTAGTAGATGTCTCGCTACCCACTCAGGAACGTAGGCATTGATGTGCATGATATCTCGCATACACCGGAGACGATTGCGAATATTTTGTGGCAAGCTAAGCCCGGCGCGCGCATCACCATGGCTGGTGTGAAATTCTTTCCCTGGTGGACCGGGCCTTTGAACTTGCTAGTCTGGGCCAAGAATCGGCCCTATAATGCCAGGGAGCGCCTATGAAAATCGCCACTCAAGCATCTCGACAGGTGGTCGAACACGCCCTGTTATCGTCTGAGCGAGCAACTGCCCTCAAGGAGCGCTTTGTTCGCGTGCGTGCCCAAACCGAACGCCTAGCGAATCCTTTAAGTGCGGAAGACTGTCAAGCCCAGTCCATGCCGGATGCGAGCCCAGTGAAATGGCATTTAGCTCATGTGGCCTGGTTTTTTGAGACCTTTGTTCTTGAGGGATTTGAGCCAGGCTTTGCGCCATTTAATGCCTCGTTTCGCGTGCTCTTCAACAGTTACTACAACGCGGTGGGTGATAAGCATCCGCGACCACAACGCGGTTTGCTGACACGCCCCAGTTTGGTCGAAGTGATGCAATGGCGCAAGCAGGTTGATGCACGCGTCTTAAGCTTGCTTGAGTCGAAAGACGATGAAGGCATGCTCACCGTGATCGAATTGGGTCTGCATCATGAACAACAGCATCAAGAGCTCTTGTTAACCGATGTAAAGCATTTGCTGTCTTGTAATGCTCTCCCGCCGATGTATGAGAAAACTTGGCCGCCAGTGGTTGTGGCACCTGTGCCGGCTTGCTGGGTCAAAGTAGAGGGTGGTCTCAAAGAGATCGGTCATGAGGGCTCGGGTTTTGCCTTTGACAATGAAACGCCAAGGCATCGTGTTTGGCTGGAGTCTTACGCCCTGATGAACCGACTGGTCACCCATGGCGAGTGGCTAGACTTTATGCTTGATGGCGGCTATTTGGACTCACGTTGGTGGCTTTCTGCAGGGTGGGACTGGGTCCGACATCAGGCTATTACCGCCCCCTTGTACTGGCGTCAGTCGACAGACACGAGCAGCGCTAAACATGGCTGGCAGTGCTTCACTTTGCGCGGCCTGATGCCGATCGACTTGAATACCCCGATTACCCATATTAGCTATTTCGAGGCCGACGCCTTTGCGCGCTGGAAGGCGCAAAGTGACTCGGCATTTGCCGGTGCGAGATTACCCACGGAGGCGGAGTGGGAGGCTGCTGTCGCACGTCAGTTTGAAACTCTGCGAGCGATGGGAAATTTTTTGGAGTCGCGCGCGCTTCATCCCCTGCCGGTATCAAAAGATGGCCCCGGTTTACTCCAAGCGCTGGGCGATGTGTGGGAATGGACCCAGAGCAGTTACCAGGCCTACCCCGGCTACCATCCCTGGGAGGGTGCTGTAGGCGAGTACAACGGCAAATTTATGGTGAACCAGTATGTGCTGCGCGGTGGGTCTTGCGCAACACCTACCGACCATATTCGCGCCAGCTATCGGAATTTTTTTCCGAGCGATGCGCGCTGGCAATTTACAGGCTTGCGACTGGCCCGCAATTACTGATAGCTGGTTTGAGGTTTGCGGTGCATCCGCACCAAGGGCAAGCATTGCTGCTTGTCTTGATAGATCGTGACACAGTCCTGACACTGAAAGCATTCCCGGTAGTCGATTTTGCCCGTGGGCTTGATCGCCTGGTACTCGCAACGATGGCGACAGGTCTGACAGGGCTTGCCGCACTCGGCGCGACGGGGAATCCAATTCAATAGTTGCACGCTACCGAGCACTGCGAGAGCGGCACCCAGTGGGCAGATGTAGCGACAGTAACCGCGGAAGACAAACACGCTGGACAAGGCACAGGCCGCAGCCCAGGCGGCATAGGGCCAGGCGCGCTCAAAACCCATGTTGATGGCAGTCTTGAACGGCTCAACCTCGACCGCCTGATCGGTCCATGGGCTGAGAAAGACTGCGCTTGCAAGGACGACCGTCAAGATCAGGTACTTCAAATATTTGAGACGTCGGTCGGTCTGTTGATCTAATCGCAAGCCTTTGAAACCAAGTGCTCGCGCGATCAAACTCAACAATTCTTGCAAGGCCCCGAAGGGGCACAACCAGCCGCAAAAGGTTCCTCGTCCCCACACGGATAACGTCAACAATACGAAGCCCCAAAGGCAGATCGTTAACGGGTCATACAGCAGAAAGTGAAGGTCCTCATGACGGCGTAGGACCTCAATGGTGGACGTCAGATTGACGATGCTCAATTGCGCTTGTGCGTACCAGCCGATGAAGCCCAAGGTGAAGAGCAGATAGGCGATTCGAAAGCCGTGCAAGCGCTGAGCATTGGCGGACAGCAAGCGTGGCTGAGCCAGTGCGACGCTTAAAATCAACAAAGCAAGCCCGAGTACGGCTAACTCGATCTTGCGTTCCTGCCATGCGGGCCACCACAGTTTTTCGGGCGACGTTTGGATCGCTGGGCTCGCGCTCGCGGGGTCGCCTACAGGCGAGGCTCGCTTCGGATAAGCTAAGGTCCAGTCGGCGCGCACACGCTGCAAGGCATCATTGCCGTAGCGTCTATAGGTTGATATCGACAGGTCCATCGGCGCATTGGGGTTGAGCGCAGTAGGGTTGGGCGCATTAGGGTTGGGCGCATTAGGGCTTGCCTCTCGCGAAGCGCTATCCTGAGCGTCGATGGTGCGAAACAAACGTACTTTAGGGCGTGGTGTCGCGTCGGCTAACTCTGGAGGTAAGCTAACTTTATGGTCGAGATCGATCTCGCGCAGCTCGAAGGCACGCCCCGCTTGTGAAAGAAGAATTTGTAGACGGGCCTGCGTAACAGCACCCGGTTGAAGTCGCAAGCGTTCGCTATCGCCAATTGTTAGTCGACCGCGCTCAATGGCAAGCCACACCTGTTGGCCGCTTTCAATCATCGAACGTACATAGGCCCAGCCTTTATCGTCGAGTAAGTTGCGACCGACCTGAGCTTGACTCAAAGGTGCCAACCACAAAGAGATGGCAAGATCTTGTGGCTGACGCTTGGCTTCGCTGTCGAGGTCTGCTGCCGGGGTGCTTGCAAAGCGCGCATCGACTTGGGCATTAGTCAATTGCAAAGACTGAATCCACTTTGCGCCAAGCAACTCCGCCCAAGAGGTTTTTTGATAACGTTCATCGACCGAATGACGGCCCGCTGAACGTCGAGTTTGCGCTTCCGCATCGAAGCGCTGCCTCGCCACTTGGATGGCCGATTGAATGATACTTCTGTCAATAGCCCTGGCCGAGACTGTACCCGTCGAGACACCGGTCAGGTTAGCGGTATTGTTACTGCGTTGCGAAGGCTCTTTAGCACCCACGATTTGCGTGTTGTGCCGAAAAGTCAGTCCCTCGTACTGACGTGCGAAATCCGAGAGTAACTTCGTGCCCCGTGGGTCGGTAAAAATGGGCTCGTGGTGCGACAAGAGGTGGACGCCGAGAAACGTACCATCGCCGGCTAAAGTGACCAGCAGATTGATGGGTTTGCCCGAATAGCCGCGGGCCGGTTCGAAGTGAATTGTCTCAAACGCATAGCCGCGCAAAATGAGCCGTGCATTCACCCGTTCGAAAACCGGCCTTACCGGAAAAAGAGGATCAAGCTCACCCGCCTGCAGTCCCGGAGGCAGAAGCTTTTGCAAGGTCTCGCGATTTAGCGTTAAGGTCTGGGCGCTTGTTGTCAGCGCGACAAGAAGAAGGCCCAGCACGGCCCAATACAAAACACCGCGAACCCCTTGGAGACTTAGGGTTCGCGGCAAAGCTTCTTGCTTGAGGAACAGACTAACTTACTTACCCACCTTGTAAACCATGACCACGCCGCCTTGCGGCACGACAGTCTTGTTCTTGAGCAAAGTGTTCATACCGTCTTGCATGCGCTGTGCATCCACGCCCCAGCCAGACTGAACAGCGATGTACTGCTGCCCATCCACTTCAAAGGACATCGGCACGGCGGTTACGCCCGAAGGTGTTGGCGTTTGCCAAAGCACTTTGCCAGACTTCGCATCGAAGGCACGGAACATGCGGTCATTGGTACCACCCGCAAATAGCAAGCCACCGCCGGTGGTGAACAACGGAGCCCAGATTGGAACATCAAACTTATGTCCCCAGGCTTTCTTGCCCGTCTTTAAGTCCCAAGCTTGAATCTCGCCGATGGTCTTTGGCCGCTTACCATCACGAAAGCGCAAGCTCCCCAACACGCCTTCAATCGGGTAGCCAATGTAGAGATCACCTTTTTTGTACTTGGTCTCTTCGGCGGCGGGTAGCTCAGAGCACAAGTTGTCGTTGGCTGGAATGTAGAACAAGCCTGTCTTCGGGTTGTAAGCCTCAGGCGGCCAATCTTTGCCACCCCATAGCGATGGGCAGAAATTCACAGCCTTGCCCATCCCTGGCTTCCTAGCTTCGTTATAGCTTGGACGACCTGTTTTGGGATCAATGCTGGTGAAGACATCATTGTGTACATAGGCCTTGGCATCAATGAAGTTGATTTTGTCATTGGTGCGCTCGAGCATCCACAAGTAACCGTTACGGCCAGCATGCACCGCAGCCTTGACCTTCTTACCCTTGATCTCGGTGTCGATCAACACTGGCGCGGAGACCTCGTCCCAATCCCAGGCATCGTTGTGATGATACTGATGATGGCCCTTGATCTTGCCGGTGTCGACATCCATAGCCACCACCGAGGTAGTGTAGAGGTTGTCACCCTTGCGACCTTCGGTAGGCCAAGGTGCCGGATTGCCCGTACCCCAGAATGACAGATTCGTGTCGGGATCGTAAGTGCCGGTAATCCAGATCGAGCCACCGCCGTTCTTATGGGTGTCACCCGGCCAGGTATCACCGCCAGGCTCGCCTGGAGCGGCCGTGGTGAAGGTACGCCAAGCTTCTTTGCCAGTGTCTGCATCGTATGCAGCAACAAAACCGCGCACTCCTGTCTCGCCACCCGAGGAGCCCACCATTACCTTACCTTTGGCGACCAGCGGTGCTAGCGTAATGTACTGTAAAGCCTTGTAGTCACCGACCTGGGTGGTCCAGGCTACTTTACCGGTCTTGGCGTCGAGGGCTACCAAGTGTGCATCAACGGTGGCCAGGTAAACGCGATCACCATAGAGCGCAACGCCGCGATTAGTCGGATGAAGTTGTAAAAACTCGGCTGGAATTTCTTTCTTATAGCGCCACAATTCGGTGCCGGTTTTGGCATCTAGAGCGATCAACTGAGCGCCAGGTGTGGTGACGAACATATAGCCGTTGTTGACGAACGGTGGGGATTGGTGACCTTCGACTTGACCGGTTGCAAACGACCAAGCCAATTGCAGCTTGCCAACGTTACCGGTATTGATTTTGGCGAGTGGGCTGTAGCCCCAGCCCTGATAGTTGCCGCGATAGTGCAGCCAGTTGCCAGGTTCAGGGTTTTTTAAGCGCGCGTCAGTGACCGGTGTGTAGGTGGCCGGTTGCGCGGTGGATAGGGTGGGTGCTGCCAGCAGCGCAGCACAAAGAAAACTAATAGTCGGACTTAAACGCAGTTTAAACATTTGCATCTCCCTGAGATTTATGAAAGATAGTGAGTTCAACAAAATGTGATGTGGGATACCTGAGTCCCGAGCGTTTGTTCAGGCGCTCCCCCCCGGCTTACCGGTGAATGGGCCGGTGATGACAAGCTGGCCACCCTCTTCGGCCAGTGGTAAGCCCGGCAGTGCACGGGGCGCGGGGCCGCCGTTAACCTTGGCATTTTCGTGCAGCAGGAATTGCGAAGAATGGCAAAAGCAAACCAGCGCTTTGTCCTTGGCGACCCAGGTTTTCACGTCGCAGGCTTGATGCGTACAGATCGCGGAATACGCTACCACACCCTTAACGGCTCGCTTTTTGGTTTCGGCATCCAGGTCTGACTCGGCGAAGCGCATGAGCACAATCTTGTTCAGACGAGAATCGTCTTTGATCGTTTTCGTGGCGGGCGCAAAAGGGAAGGCCAACACGGGTTTTCCTGCCATTGGAATGTCCTGCACGCGCAGCGGGGTTGGCGTACCCTCAGCGTCTTCGAGCACGAGGCGATCTCCAGCGGCGGGACGCGCGAACGCTATCGCTGGGCTAAGTCCTGTGATGCCCAGCGCCACACCTGCAGTCAGTTGTAGCAACTTGCGGCGCGTGGATGACTCAGGATCAGGGGCCTGCAGTAGTGCCTGTTGTGAAGGCAATAGAGCGTGTTTGCAATCTGAACAATCCGCCATTGATTCTCTCCTCTTGCGTTTGAATAAACTGAATTAGTTTGGCGAAACCGGCTTACGTTTTGCGCCAAATTTGCTCGGCGTTGTCCCAGGCCCCGAGTGCCTGCAAATCAGGGACCCAAGCTAAGCCCGACTTCGCATCCGACGAAACTGCCTCGGGGGTCACCAGTACATCAAGCAAGGCGGGGCCGTGTTTGAGCGCCGCCAGCGCACGAGCAATGGCACCGTCGAGTTGTTCAACTTTCTCAACACGCTCCGCATGTAAGCCGAAGGCGCGGGCCATCGCTGCATGGTCAGCAAACTGAAGCCTCGTACCTACCACCCGACCATGAGTTTCTTGTTGATCGCGTACTTCAATAGCCCAAGATCCATTGTTAGCAACAACAATCAGTACGGGTACTTTGTGGCGCGCAGCGGTGTCGATTTCCATGGCGTTAAAACCAAAGGAACCATCGCCTGTGGCCACCACCACCTTGCGCCCAGGGCAGGCCAAGGCAGCGGCGATTCCGAATGGGGTGCCCACGCCGATGCATCCTAAGGGGCCAGGATCGAGATAGGCGGCGGCCGGTAAGCCCACGCGAGCGAAGCTTAAAAAATCGCCACCATCGGCCACAACAACGGCGTCCGCAGGAAGCGCCGCCCGTAAGGATGACAGCAGGCGATTGGGATGCATCAGGCCGTCGCTGCCGGGCTTGGCGCTGGCCATGGACGCTTGCAACTTGTCAGCGCGTGTCACGTGCTGCTCACGCACACTCTTAGCCCACGCACGATCGGTCATCGGCGTTCGGTCGCCCGCTAAGGCGAGCATGCCCTCAAGGGCGGCAAAAGGTGTAGCCAAGATTTCGGCCGCCGCGCGGCGATTGTCGCGAAGCTCACTGGCGGCGTCTGCGATTCGCACAAACTGCGCTTCACCAAAGACAGCAGGCGAGCCATAAGCCAGCTGAAAGTCGAGGCGTCGACCTAGGGTGAGGATGACATCGGCGTCGCCCATAACCGAGCCCCGCATGGCGGCGACCACGGAAGGGTGATCTTCTGGGACCAGACCGCGACTCTCGCCGGTATCAAGATAGAGCGCGCCGAGGCGATCCAGTAATTTCACTAGGGGCGAGGCGGCATCGCGCGCGCCGCGGCCGGTAATGACAAGGGGCCGCTTGGCGCTCCACAATAAATCTACAGCGCGCGTCAGCGCCTTCGGGTCCGGGTAAATGACACTTTTGGCTCGGGGCAAGAACCATTCTGGCAAGCATACCGCTTGCGAGGGCTCGGCGCGCAGCACATCGACCGGAAAATCCAAGTACACCGGCCCGGGTTCGCCGCCCTGGCCGACCGCACGGGCTAAGGCTTCGTCGAGCTCTTGCAGCACCAAATCGGGCTCGCGCACGGTGCGCGCATAGCGCGTCAAAGGGCGCACGAATTCGGTGTGTGCCATGTCTTGCAGGGCTCCGCGATTTTCTTGTGGCCGGGGTGGCGTGCCCGACAGAATTAGCACGGAGGCTCGAGCCACGTGGGCATTGGCAATACCGGTCATGGCATTCGTCACACCGGGGCCAGCCGTGACCATCGCGACCCCGACTGTGCCGGTTAACTCCGCGTGTGCGTGGGCCATGTACACCGCAGCGCGTTCGTCGCGTACATCAATGATGCGAATGCCCTGCGCGTCGAGCCACATCCACATCGGCATGATGTGACCACCACACAGTGCGAACACGCGATCAATGCCACGGGCCTTCAGGCAGCGGGCGATCAGCGCGGCGCTGCTTCGGTCAGAGGCGGTTGGGGTGCTCACGGGGCGACTCCTTTAAGGGTAACTGGCGGTATACTATCAGAACTCTGAATTCAGAGTTCTATTTTAGTATAAAATTTTATTTTCGAAATCTAGGCCCCATTAAGGAGAACCCCATGAACCGCTTGCTCACGGTGGCCGACGCGGTCGCATCACACGCGCGCCTAACACCCAACAACCTGGGCATCCGCGACTCGCGGCGCGAGCTAAGCTTTGCGCAGTGGCATGAACGCGCCACCCGATTGGCCAATGGCCTGCTCTCGCTCGGACTAGCGAAGGGCGACAAAGTGGCCTTGCTCGCCTATAACCGCGTGGAATGGATGGAGATCTATGTGGCGCTCGCACGTGCTGGCCTGGTGGCCGTGCCAATCAATTTTCGTCTGACCTCACCCGAGATTGCCTATATCGCTGAGCACAGCGAAGCGCGCGCATTCATTGTGCAAGACGAGCTGGCGGACCGTGTAGAGCCGATCCGAGGCCAACTTGCGATCGTCTCCAGCAATTACCTTTGCCTTGGCGATACTAGCCCCTCGGGCTGGATTAGCTATGAGCACATCATTGCTCATGCGAGTGCGACCGAGCCAAAGGTACAAGTGCTACCCTCCGACACCTTTGCTCTGATGTACACCTCAGGCACGACCGGGCGGCCCAAGGGCGTCATCCGAAGTCATGAAGGTAGCACCTTGATTGCCATGGCGACCGCGCTGGAGATGCGCTTCAGCCGACAAGATGTCGGCCTGATGGTGATGCCGATGTGTCACGCCAATTCGCTATACTTCAGCCATACCTTTGCGCACCTTGGTGCCGCCTGCGTGATTGATGATCGCAGGAGCTTTGACCCTGAAGCCTTATTGGCTATTCTGGCGAATGAAAAAGTCACCTTCACCTCACTGGTTCCGACTCACTACATCATGATGCTTGCCCTGCCTGATGTCACTAAAGCGCGCTACGACGTGAGCCGGGTGGATAAGCTCATGATTTCCTCGGCCCCCGCGCGTCGCGACACCAAACTTGCGATCATGGAGTTTTTCCGCAACGGCCGGTTGCATGAGTTGTACGGTTCCACAGAGGCGGGCTGGGTGACCTTACTTCATCCCGACGAACAGCTTGATCGTTTGGGCAGCGTGGGGCGTGAGTGGGCAGGCTCGGGTCCCATCAAGATGTTGGACGCCGAGGGCCACGAAGTGCCGGACGGTGAAGTGGGCGAACTGTTTTCACGTACCCCCTATGTGTTCGATGGCTATTGGAAAAGCCCCGAGAAAACCGCTGAAGCGATGCGTGGCGACTGGTGTTCGGTGGGCGATATGGCCCGGCGTGATGCCGACGGATACATTCATTTGGTGGACCGTAAGAGCAATATGATTATTAGTGGCGGAGAGAATATTTACCCGTCTGAAGTGGAGGGTGTACTGGGCGCTCATCCCAAGATCAAGGACGTGGCGGTGATTGGTGTGCCCCATGACAAGTGGGGCGAGGCCGTGCAGGCCGTCGTGGTTTTGCATGAACAAGCCGTGGCCAGCGAGTCGGAGATTCTCGATTGGTGCCGGGGCCGAATCGCAGGCTATAAGCGACCTCAAGCCGTTCAATTCTTAAGCGATGCTCAAATGCCACGTACGGCCACCGGCAAAATACTGCACCGAGTGTTACGCGAACAATTGGCACCGATCTGCGCATGAAACCACTCGCCAGCGCACCTAATCTTGCAGACCAGGTTCGTGATGCGATCCTGAGCGAGATTGCCTCGGGGCAATTGCTCCCAGGCGATCGAATCATTCAAGAAAAAATTGCGCAGGCTCTCGGTGTGTCGCGTCAGCCCGTTCAACAGGCTTTAAATTTGCTGTTCAACCAAGGTGTGTTGCAAGAGGCCCCCGGGCGCGGTCTGATCGTTACAGTACTCGACCCAGATCATGTGCAGCATATGTACGATTTGCGCGCCGCCATCGAGGGCATGGCCTGTCGACGGGCTGCGGAAAATAAGGCTGAGAACCATGCCGAAAAACTCGGCCAGGCACTGATCGACACCGGTCGCAAAGCCGTTGCGAGCGGCTCGGTTGCCAAAATGATTGCGGCCGACATAAAGTTTCATGAGCTGCTTTACACGCTGTCCGGTAACCCCTTGGTGGCACCTTCCTTGTCCACACATCTCACCTATACCCAGCGCGTGATGGGTGAGGTTTTAATGCGCGATGAGAAACCGCGCGACATTTGGAATCAGCACGCCAAGATCCTGGACGCGATCATCAAGGGTGATGGGGATCGTGCTGAGATGCTGGTGCGAACCCATATTACCCAGGCGGCCACTTTTATGGTGGCTCGGATGCGCTCGAGCACGGGTATTAGTAAGACATAGGTCGCAGCCCGGTCTGGCTATGTATTCGACGGCCTCCTCCCAGAGCCTTGAAACCCCGTCAAGCGTCAGTAGGCTCGCAAAAGCGAATTCGATTTTGCGAGGGGTCAGTCACTTGCATCTGCTTTCCCCAGGGCATCGCCTCAATGTGAGGTTTCATGTACTTGTAGTTTTTGGCGATCAATTCCCTATGAAATACCTCGATCTGATCCATGGTCACGTAGGCAACAGATCCAGGGCTAGCATCGCCATGATGCCCGCTTAAGTGCAAAACGAAGCCGCGCCGCGACACCTGACAGTAAAGCGGAGCGTTTTCTTCGAAACGATGTTCCCAGTCAAGTTTGAAACCCAAAAAATCCAAATAGAAGTATTTCGCCGCGGCCTCATCAAACATTCGAAACACTGGGGAGACTTGTTGAAAGCGACAGCTCGATTCTTGCTTCACGTTAATCTCTGGGGTCAGGTAAGTCATGGAAAGATTAAGCGGCTGCGTCAGCGAATCTCATAGCGCGCCCTGGTGCGGCTTCGAATAGAGCCTTGGTATAGGCATGTTGCGGATGACTAAACAGCTCTATGGTGGGGCCGTATTCCACGATCTCGCCCTTGGACATCACCACCACTTGGTCGCAAATCTGGGCTGCAACTCGCAGGTCATGAGTAATAAAAAGAATGGCGAGGTTAAGTTGTGCTTGCAACTCTTCGATCAGTTTGAGCACCTGGGCTTGAACTGAGACGTCCAGTGCCGAGACGGCCTCATCACAGATGAGTAACTCGGGGTTCATCGCCAAGGCGCGTGCGATACAAATACGCTGCCTTTGGCCGCCTGAGAACTGGTGGGGGTAACGATCTAAAGAGCTTGGGTCCAAGCGCACCAGGCTCATTAAGCCCCTCGCTTGTTCATAGGCGTCGGCCTTGCTCTTGCCATAGTTCATCGGCCCCTCAACAATCGACTCCCCGACGCTGCGACGAGGGTTCAACGATCGATAAGGGTCCTGGAAAACAATTTGTACTTTCTGGCGAAGTGCGCGCATCTCGCTCACTGAGCGCTGGGCGATCTCTTGGTCGACTAAATAAATTTTCCCGGCGCTCGGCTCGATCAGGCGTGCAATACAACGCGCCACCGTCGATTTGCCGGAGCCAGATTCGCCCACAATCCCGAGGGTTTGGCCTTTGCGAATTTCAATACTGACGTTCTTAGCCGCATCGACGGTCCGCTTGCCGCCAAAGAGGGAATCGGTCTTATACGATTTGCCCAATCCCTCAGTTTTGAGCACGATTGGCGAAGTCGCCAGCTTGGCCCGAAACTCTGCGCTCTGCGCCGGAGGCACCGGGCTAGGCACAGCGGCAATCAACATTTTGGTGTAGTCATGCTGCGGGGTTTGTAGCATTTGCGCTTTGTCGCCAAGCTCGACCAGCTCGCCATATTTGAGGACGGCTACGCGATCTGCGATGTCGGCGACGACACCGAAGTCGTGAGTAATAAAAAGCACACCGGTTTGGCGCTCTCGTTGTAGGTCACGGATCAGCTTCAAAATTTGCGCCTGAGTGGTGACATCAAGCGCCGTGGTCGGCTCGTCAGCGATCAGGAGCACCGGCTCCAAGATCAAGGCCATCGCGATCATGATGCGTTGCCTTTGACCGCCTGAGAGCTGATGAGGATAGGACTCATACATGCGCTCCGGCTCGGGTAGATGCACCTGCTTGATCATCTCCAAGACTTTATTGCGTCGAGTCGTGTTGTCGAGACTAGTATGTTCACGCAGCACTTCATCGATTTGATCGCCGCATTTCATGACTGGATTCAAGGCCGTCATCGGCTCCTGGAAAATCATACCAATTCTTGAGCAACGAAGCTCACGTAGACGCGCTTCACTGGCGTGAGTAATGTCCTCACCCTGCAAAATGATTTGACCGCCCGCAATCGGCAGGGCTTTGGCCAAGAGGCCCATGGCGGAAAACGCGATGACTGATTTACCCGAGCCTGATTCGCCGACTAGGCAAACAATTTCACCTGGATGAACCGTCAGGGAGACCTTTTGCACGGCAAACTCTCGGTCGGCCCCTTTGGGCAGCGCGATGCTGAGATCGCGTAGCTCCAGCACGGGTTTTGCGTTGGAGGCCATGCGCTAAAGCTTCTTCGACATACGAGGATCAATCGTGTCGCGCAGCCCATCACCCAGCATATTGATGCCGAGGACGGTCAGTGCAAGAAAGATTCCGGGGTATAAAATATTGTGTGGGAAGAGCTGAAAGCTGGATCGCCCTTCGGCCATGATATTGCCCCAGGTGGGAATCTCGGGCGGAATGCCAACGCCCAAGAAACTCAAAATCGCCTCCACCAAAATAGCCGAGCCGCAGATGAAGGTGGCTTGAACAATGAGAGGAGCAATCGTATTGGGCAGTACATGTCGCCAGAGAATCTTCGCCGTAGGTGTGCCTACCGAAATTGCCGCTTCAACGTAAGGCTCCTCGCGAATTGACAATACGATGGAGCGTACTAGTCGAACCACCCGTGGAATTTCTGGAATGGCGACCGCCGCAATCACCGTGCCGAGCGACGCCCCAGAAAGCGAGACCAGGGCGATGGCCAAGAGAATCGCAGGGATAGCCATCAGCCCGTCCATCACGCGCATCACTATGCCATCGACGCGTCGAAAGTAACCGGAGACGAGCCCGATCAGGAGTCCTAAGGAAATACTCAGGACGGCGACCGAGAGGCCAACAATCAGTGAAACCCGTGCTCCGAAAATGACGCGACTGTAAACATCGCGCCCCAGACTGTCGGTGCCCATGTGAACGGTCTTGGTGATTTTCTTGCCTTCGTCATCACGCTCGGTGACTTCAAAACCAGGCAGCTTGTTGCGATTGCTGGGGTTGATAGCGCTCGGATCACTGGAGGTTAAGAGCGGTGCACACACCCCCATGAGTCCGATCAAAAAAACAAGTAAAAAGCCGATCCATACACTTGGCGACTTCAATAGCTTTTGCCTGAGGGCGCGACCGTCTTGCATCAGTAACGAATCCTAGGGTCCAAGACGGTATAGGCGAGATCAATCAAGAGATTGATCACCACATAGGCGAGAGAAAACAACATGATCACGGCTTGCACGGTGGGATAGTCACGAGCCAAGACAGCATCGACGGTTAGACGACCTAAGCCCGGAATATTGAAGACGCTCTCGGTCACCACCACGCCGCCTATCAAGGAGGCAATGCCGATACCAATGATCGTGACGATAGGAACCGCTGCATTGCGCAGCGCATGCCCAACCACGACCTTCCACTGGGCCAAGCCCTTGGCTCGTGCCGTGCGGACGTAGTCCTCATTGAGCACTTCCAAGACACTGGTGCGGGTCATACGGGCAATCAGCGCGATGAAAATAATGGCGAGGGTTGAAGCGGGCAAGATCAGGTGATAAATGAAAGGCCCAAACCCTTCGGCAAGGGGCTTATAGCCTTGCACCGGGAACCAGTCGAGCTTCATGGAAAAGAAAAAAATGAGTAAGTATCCGATGACGAATGCGGGTACTGAGAAGCCTAATACCGATAAGCCCATCACGCCGCGATCCAGCCATGAGCCTTGCTTCCAGGCAGCCAAGGTCCCCAGAGGGACGGCGACGAGGGTGGCAAGAATAATGGTTAGCGTCGCCAAGGCAACGGTGGGGCCAACCCGATCCGCGACCATCGAGGCGACGGTCTTTTTATAGAAAAACGACTCGCCGAAATCACCTCGGAACATATTGCCCGCCCAGATGAAGAACTGGGTGACTAGAGGTTTACTCAGGCCAAGCTTTTCGCGAATCTCGGCAATCTCGGTGGCGGTTGCGGCATTGCCTGCGATGACGGCTGCGGGGTCACCGGGGGTGAGCCGCAGCATCAGGAAAATCAATACCGCCACGATCACAATCACTGGGATCGTGGCGAGAAGTCGACGACCAATGTAGGTCCACATACCGTGTACAGTTTCTCGAAAAACGAAGGCCGAACTTTACTTCTTGGTCACGCCCCAAAACGCGGTGACCGGTGCGACTGGGATCCCGTCGATGCCTTTACGCATCGCCATGGGGGCATACCACTGGCCCAGATGCACATGGGTGGGGTATTCGAGGTAACGCAGTTGCACGGCCTCAGCGATGGCTTTTTGCTTGCCTGGATCGGTCATGCGAGCGAACTGGTCGCGCAGTAACTCGATACGCTCATCGCAAGGCCAGCCAAACAAGGCTTTGTCGCAGGAGGCATTGAGGAAGGCCGTGCTCACCGGGTTCATCACGTCAGCCGCGACCCAGGAAGTGAGGAAGGCATGCCAGCCGCCGGCGCTCGGTGGGTCTTTCTTGGCGCGACGCGCCACGACGGAGCCCCAATCCATCGACTGCATGTCTACTTTAAAGCCCGCTTTTTCCATTAAAGACTTAGCGACTGGCGCCAGGTTGGTCAATACAGCAAGGTCGGTGGAATGCATGAGCACAATGGGGGTGCCATCGTACTTGGCCTCAGCCAACAATTCACGAGCCTTTTTCATGTTGGACTCAAGCTTGTCCTCCATACCGCGGTCGCTCGCCAAAGGCGTGCCGCAGATAAACAGCGCTTTACACTGCTTGTAGTACTTGGCATCGCCGACGACGGCCTTCAGGAAGTCTTCTTGATTGAAGGCATAGAAAAGCGCTTGGCGAATTTTTGGGTTATCAAAAGGCTTGGCCGTAGTGTTAAAGCGAAATACGAACTGATTGCCGAGCGGGTTGGCATCCAGGAACTTCACATCGGCACTTTTTGCCATGACCGGTAGCAGATCGTGCGAAGGAATCTCCACAATATCCACTTCGCCTTTGATCAGTGCGTTAGTGGCAGTTTGTTGATCGGCGATGACCTTCCATTCCACACGGTCCACCTTGACGACCTTACCGCCCGACATGCCGGAGACCGGCTCGCTACGGGGCTTGTATTTGTCGAACTTGACATAGACCGCCTTGTCACCAGGCTTCCACTCATCGGTTTTGAAGACGAAGGGGCCAGAACCAATGTACTCCTTGATCTGTTCATTGGGAGGGGTTGCGGCGATGCGGGCCGGCATGATGAAGGGCACGGCCGAGGAGGGCTTACCCAGCGCCAGCAACATCAATCCGGTTGGCGCATTGAGCTTCAGCTCAAAGGTTTTGGCGTTGACGGCCTTGGCTTCAACTACGAAGCTCCATAGCTTTTGCCCGAGGGCGTCGCGAGCCGACCAGCGCTTGAGGGAGGCGATGACATCTTCAGAGGTGACGGGTTTGCCATCATGAAACAAGAGACCGTCACGCAAAGTGAAGGACCAAAGCATTTCGTCCTTCGACACTGTCCATTTGTCCACCATCTGGGGCTTGTACTCGCCCTTGGCATCCATGGCGAACAGGGTGTCGTAGATCATGTAGCCATGGTTACGGGTGATATAGGCCGTGGTCCAGATTGGGTCGACGATCTTCAGGTCGGCATGCATCACGACCGTCAGGGTTTTTTGCGCTTGCGCGGCTTGAGGGAGTGCCTGCAGGCTCAGAGCGGTTGCGGCAATGGCCGCCGCCGTCATTAAGCGCTGACTCAGGACTTTGGCAAAAGAAATACTCACTGGGTTCTCCTTAGTTGCGATGCCATGGACTTGCATCTTGTCATCAGACTGTTACTTTAGCAGTAATTGTGCCAAGGCTGGTGATGCACCATCTTAGGGTCGCATCGAAAACTGGGGGCGCCCGGTGCGCAGCAAAGGACGGGCAAGATCGGCAAACTCGCACAGGAGCGCACGGGTTTTACGGGGGTCGATAATCTCTTCCACCCAAAACTTTTCAGCGGTGCGAAACGGCGAGCGTAGGGCATTGAGTCGAGCCTCAATCTCCGCTTGTTTGGCCGCTGGGTCGGCGGCTGCGTCGATCTCAGCGCGGTAGGCCGCTTCGATGCCGCCTTCAAGGGGAAGTGAACCCCAATAGGCGGAAGGCCATGCATAGCGTAGTGACAGGCGCCCGCCAGGCTGATGAGCCACACCGGCCACGCCAAACGCGTTGCGAACAATCATGGTGCAAAAGGGCACAGTCGCCTGATTCAGCGCCGCCATGGCGCGCACGCCATGCCGGATAGTGGCGGTGGTTTCGGCCTCGAGTCCGATCAAAAAGCCGACGCAGTCCATCAGGTACACCACTGGCAAATGAAAGGTCTCGGCCAGGTCGACAAAGCGGATGACTTTTTGGCAGGTTTCCGCATTCCACGAACCCCCTTGATGAAAGGGATCGCTTGCCAGTAAAACGATAGGCTGGCCTTGAATCCGCGCTAAACCAGCAATGATGGAGCGACCAAAGTTCTGGCTAATTTCAAAAAACGAATCCTGGTCGACCACCGACTCGATGATCGGCCGCATTTTGTAGACACTACGTCGATCACGCGGGATGGCACTGATCAGGAATTCGTCGGCTCGCTCGGAATCGTCCATGCAGTCGGCTCGTGGCGGCAACTCATATACTGACGAGGGCAGATAGCTTAAGAACTTGCGGGCGCTAGCGAAAGCTTCAGCCTCATTGGCCACCGCTAGGTCGATCGCCCCACTTCGGGTCTGAATGTCCGCGCCACCCAGAGCTTGCTTGCTCAGTGTTTGCCCGAGCCGCGCCACGACCGGTGGGCCTGCGACAAACATCGCAGAGTCGCGGGTCATCACCGAAAAATGAGTGCTCGCTAGTCGCGCAGCACCCAAGCCGGCGACCGACCCTAGACCTAGGCCCACCACGGGTACTTCGGACAAGTTGTCGGTCATCAGCAAATAGGCCTTGGTGCCGCCAATGCCCCCTGGTAGGTTCGCGGCACCCTTGGTTTCGATGGTTTTGACCGATCCACCACCGCCCGAGCCTTCAATGATGCGAATGATGGGCAAGCGCAGGGCTTGCGCCATTTCCTCGGCCATTAAGGGCTTGGCGCTGATCGATGCATCGGCCGAGCCACCACGCACGGTGAAGTCATCACCCACAACAACAACGGGCCGCCCGGCAACCTTGCCCCGCCCGAAAACGCAGTTCGCGGGCGTGACATGTTTGAGTTGTGATTGTTCATCGTATTCGCCAATGCCGGAAAGCTCACCCACTTCATGAAAACTCACAGCATCGAGAAACTGGTCGATGCGCTCGCGCACGGTGAGCCGACCCGCATCATGTTGACGCTTGACCTTGTCTGGGCCACCCATGGCCCGAGCCATGACCTGCCGTCGGGCTAATTCATCGAGTTCCGGTTGCCAGCTCATTCTTGCCGATCTACCGTATCCTGGAAAGCCCTAAGTTCAGACCCAATGCTCCGGGATAAGTTCTCTGCAGCGGCCACAGACGTGTCGGCATACTGAGGCAACAAGCTGTCTCCAGCCTGCATCGCATGCATAAAGGCCATCCCAGCTGCGTACCCGTCAATACCCGCAGCCTCAAAACCGCCGCGCCGAAATAGTTCTACCGCTCTCGCAAAATGCTGGGCGGCTGCATTGAAATCATCTTCAATTTCTATCCAGCGATCATCTTTCACCGCAAACCTCCGTCCTACCGGCATCGATACGTTGAAGGAATTGTGCTGAGCAAAGAACTTTCGGTCGAACATCGGGTACTAAGCCGTATTTGCGACACGCATCCTCACAAAAACGCCAAGCTTTGGAGGTTGATTCCGCCGGAAAATCCACCAGGACATCCACATCACTATGAAAACGATAGTCGCCACGCGCAATCGAGCCATAGATCAAAAACAAGCCTGAATGAGCCAGCGCATAGTCCTTAAGATCTGCTTTCAATGCGGTGACCCCCGAAGTGATTCGTGACACTTCAGCAGTCTTTATCGATTTGAGGGTGACCCATTGCGTGCTCATGCCAAAAGGTTAGCACGGACTTTGATCAAAGGCTAGAAACCCCGCTGGCTTAGAATCTCCTTCTCCACAAGTTCCATACCAACAATATTCCGCAAGAAAGTATTTCAGATGATTATTCAAACCATTGGCATCATTGGCTCGGGCACTATGGGCAACGGCATCGCCCAAGTCTGCGCGCAGGCAGGCCTGAACGCCATTTTGCAAGATATTAATGAGGCCGCCTTGGCCAAGGGCATGGCCACTATCACGGGCTCTCTTGACCGTGCGATTAAGAAAGGCACCCTCACCGAGGAAGGCAAGACCGCCCTACTCGCCAAGATCAAAACCACCACCCAAGCGCAAGACCTGTCCGCAGCCGATCTCATTATTGAAGCGGCCACCGAGAACGAAGGTTTGAAGATCAAGATTCTTCAGCAGATTGATGCTATTGCCAAGCCTGAGGCGATTATCGCCAGCAACACCTCGTCCATCTCCATTACCAAACTAGCCGCCGCGACCAAACGCCCGGACAAATTTGTCGGCATGCACTTTTTTAATCCCGTACCGGTGATGAGCTTGGTGGAAGTGATTCGTGGCCTAAAAACCGCGGAGGCAACCGTGGATGCGGTCGTGGCGATGTCCAAGGTTCTAGGGAAAACGCCGATTGGCGTGAAGAATAGTGCGGGTTTTGTGGTCAACCGCATTCTTTGCCCGATGATCAATGAGGCGATCTTCGCCTTGCAAGAAGGTCTGGCCAGTGCTGAGGAAATCGACGCCGGGATGCGTCAAGGTTGCAATCATCCCATTGGTCCTTTGGCCTTGTGCGACCTGATCGGCCTCGATGTCCAACTCGCCGTCATGGATGTTCTCTATAGCAACTTTAATGACAGCAAGTATCGCCCCGCGCCATTGCTACGCGAAATGGTGGACGCCGGAATGTTGGGCCGCAAGACGGGTCAGGGTTTTTATAGTTATAGCAAGTAGTTGGAAGGCGCTGCGCTTGATTTCGCTTGAACCGCTTCACGGCCTGGGATATTCAGGCTAGAATGAATCGGATATTGACTCGCCAGCAGAGGCGGGCGTGTTAGTAAAACAAAGATATGGAGACAAGGTCATGAAAACAAGCGCAATTGTTGCGTCGCTAGCCGCTGCATTTGGTGTGGTGTTAGTGCCCGCACTGAGTCAAGCCCAAACCAAACCGTTAGAGCTACGTTATTCCTCCGGCGCGCCGCCCAAGGGCAATCCCTGGGTTACCCAAATTGAGCGACTGGTGAAGGATGTGGACGAGGAAAGTAAGGGAGCCATCAAGATCGTGCCCTTCCTGGCCAATCAGCTCGGTAGTGAGCAGGACACCATTCAGCAAATTGCGCGGGGTCGTATTGATATGGGCGGTTACTCCTCCGGTGCGGCGGCCCTAGTGGTACCCGAGCTTGCCTTGGCGGTGATGCCTTTCTACTTCAAAAATACCGCTGAGCTGGATTGCGTGTTGGACAATCATCTGCTCTTGCCGATGCGTGAGTTGTTTGCTAAAAAGGGCATTCAGTTCATCGGCTGGTCGTCGGTTGGGACGATTGATCTAGTCGGCAAAAAGCCCTACCTCTCGCCGAAGGATCTTCAGGGTTCCAAGGCTATTTCCTACCCTAATAAAACCCAGGCGCTTTTCTATGGGGCCATGGGGGCGAATGCTAATCCTATGGGCCTGCCGGAGTGGATTCCCGCTATGCAGACCGGTTTGGGCGATGTGGTGATGACCACCATCACAAGTGCCTTCCCAATGGGCCTGACCAAGGTTGCACCGGTGATTACCCGCTTAAGCCTCTATGACTCACCGGGCTTAACCCTGATGAATAAAGGGGTCTACGACAAACTCCCCAAAGAGCAGCAAGAGGCCTTGGAGCGTGCTGCCGCTCGTAGCCCGGCAGTGAAGATGCGCGCCGAAGTTCGTGGTTTCGAGAATGTGCTTTTTGGCATGCATGACAAGGCTGGTGGCCAGTCTCCGACCATTACGCTGGCCCAGCGCGACGAATGGCGTAAGGCGACCGAAGCCATTTACCCACAGATTGTGAAAGAGCTCGGTGGCTCTGCTGACAAAATCTTCGCAACCATGGAAGCCGGTCGCAAAGCTTGTAACAAATAATTGGCGCAAGCGACGCTAGCAAGCGTTCCTAAAATAATAATTGCTTGGTTGAAAGGGCTCTTTCATGTCCACGGAAGTTAGTCCCGGACGGGTTCCGGTGTATCCACCGGCACCTGCTGCCGCAAAACGTTTTGTCGAGCTTTGGCACCGCGCCGAGTGTTTGGTGGCCGTGGCTGCCTTTGGGGCGATTGCGGCGCTTTTGATTCTTGATGTGGCGGGCCGGGAAATTCTCGGCCCGATCTACAAGTTGCTCAATATCAAGAGTTCGACCGGCGTATATGGCGCGCAAAAACTATCGGTCTATGCCTTGGTGTTGGGGAGTTTTTGCGGTATTGGTATCGCTACCGCCACGGCGAGCCATCTTGTGCCCCGGGTCGGGTTTGGTTGGATCCCCAAGGCATGGGGACCCAGCATGGATCGTTTTGCGGACTTGCTCACGGGTCTGTTCGTGATGGCTGTTGCCTATTACGGCTTTGTCTTTGTGATGTCGACCATGTCGACCGGCTTGCGTGCGCAGGCCTTTAACGTACCTGTCTGGCCTTTTCAACTAGCCATCCCGCTAGGCTTTTTATCGGCCGGCGTACGCTACCTTTGCTTTGCCGCTTGGCCCAGCCTGCGACCTCTACCACCTGAGTTCCAAGAATGACCGCCTCACTCTTACTCCTTGCACTGGTGCTCGCGCTGCTGCTGCTGCGCCAGCCCTTGCTAGTCGTCCTGTTGGCAATTTGTG
>JAYVKZ010000281.1:0-14233 GCA_043767985.1 Betaproteobacteria bacterium | reverse complement strand
GACCAATAGGCCATCAAGCATGCGGGTACGCTCAGCGACCGGGATCGTCCAACCCTTGGCGTGGGCCATGTCCAGTACATAAGCTGTGAGCGATTCGCTTCCCGAAGCGCTGCTGCCCATGCCCGTCACCGGGAAATAGTTAGCCAAGCCGTTGCTACTTAGATACTGGGGCAATTTCTGCATGAGTTGCTCCCAGGCGGCTCGGTCATCGAGCGTGCTGAATCTGGAGGTCTGTTGTTCAAGGCATGTGTAGGGATAGCGGCGCATCCAGTCCATGGTCTCGGCAAGAGCGGCGTCGGCAAGACTGCGTTGCAAAGTAATGGCTACACCGCCCGCTTGAGGCAAGGCCTGCGAGGGCTGTTCAAAGGGCAGGCGGGTATCGCGTTCCACCTGAATCAAGGTAGCCTGGCGCGTCGTGACGGGCACGGCCTCGTTGACGATTTGCGAAATGTTCAGCGCATCGCGCAGCGCATCATTGCCCAGATTTGCGCGCGCATCGAACTGCCAATTGAGCTGCCCGGGCTGGCTAGGTACGTTGACAGGCCAGGAGATCACTTTGTTTTCTCCCGCCAAGAGACGAAGGTTCTGGGTAAAGTCTAGGCCGCGCGCTTTCATGGTTTCGGCGCTCAGTGGACGGCGTGAGGGAGGCAATATCTCGGCCTTCGCAGTCACCTGCACCGTAATGGGCTCGGTACTGGTGTTACGCAGGGTAATGCTTTGCACCAGTCGATCATCGGCTCGAACTTGCTGTGGCAAGCCGCTAATGACTTGTAGTGCTTGGGTCGTTTGGAAGGTCGCCGAACCTTCGCCGAACTTTGCTGCGCCTTCGCTGCCAATGGCGACGATACGGAAACGGCTGATTGAATCGTTGGTTGGAACCGTGACCGTGGCCTGGCCGTTGGCGTCGGTGGTGACGTCCGTTTGCCATAGGAGTAGTGATGAAAAGTCACTTCGCACGGCGGGCTGCGCATCGCCACCCAAAGGCGCGGCCCTTGTTTCAGCGTCCGCTGCGCGACGAGCAGATGCCCCTGATGGAGCGGGTGCTGGCGCTGCGACCGGTGCAGCCATAGCTTTAGGCGCAGCGATTTGTTGAGCACGCGCCTCCTCTGGGGGCAGGTGAGCGGGCTGTGGGCCGATCGGCAAGCGGGGTGTCAGGTACCGGTCCAACCAATCACTACCCACCAACACTGGGCGTTCTCGCAGCATGGCGCTGGCGAGGTTCCAACTGGCATTGGGACGCAAGGCCAACAGACCCTCATCCACGACCGCGATAGTGAGACGAGCCCCAGCGACAGGGATAGCGCTGCGTTGATCAGTGACGCGGATTGTGACCGGTAACTGACTACGGACACGGGTTTGAGTCTGTGCAGGGTTCACAACCACGTTTAGCAGATAACTACTAGGTTCAATTTTGAGGGCGCGCGCACGCTCAATGCTCACGCTCTGGCCCTCAGGAACTTGGGGCATCACATACCGTACCTGAACTCGTACATTAGGGGCAAAGTGGTCTTGCAGAGTCAGGTCCAGTAACTGTCCAGCGCTTTGAACCTGATGAACCTCAGCCGACAATACGCCTTCTCGTTCTACGCTCACTAGTGCTGTTGCGGGCAGGCGCGGAGGCTCCGCCAAGAGTCGAACTTTTTGCCCCTGTTGATACGGCGCTTGCTCGACAAAATTCAATTCGTTCTAAGGACGCTGCCAGCGCAGTGCCCAGGTAGAGGTTTCGTGCGAGAACTCCATCGGCTTCGCCGCTCCAGGATCGGCGCGGTCGGGCGCCTGCATGGTGATATGTAGTCGCTCGTTAAGATCCTTGGCGGGCAATGGCAGGGCGCAAAGCAGCCGCCCTTCTGAATTTGTGAGGCCCTCGCACAGCTCTATTGCCGGACCAAGAAGATGGTCGCTTGACCCTTCTCGCGTGACCCCGCTCAGGTTGGTTTTGAGCCGCACCGAGCGACCTGCTAGGGGCTTGTTAAGTGCGTCCAGCAAGACCGCTTCAACTTGTGGTGAAGACTGATGGTCCTGAGGGCCGATCACGCGCAGGCCGGGCCGGGTTTCATGGGGCCAGACGGCCGAGGAGGCACCTACCGTTTGAACTTCACCGTTGGGGTCACTGAACTGCATCTCAAGGTTCAAGGTGGCTGCGGCCGACATCTTGGGCACGGCCAGTGTTTTGCGCAACGCACCGGACGAGTCCAGTGGGCTTACATCGGAAAGTGGCGCAGGTACCGCAGCTCGCACAATACCGGTAAAATCAAAGCCCGGTACGGGTGCTTGAACGCCATACTGGTACACGCCACGGAGCGTGACCCGCTCCCCACCGGCGGAGCCACCGGACAAATAGCTTAACGAGCCCGCAACCGTCAAATGCTGGTGAAAACCCGTTGCTGCAGAGGACGTTGTGGGCGAGGTCGAAGCACCCACAGACCAGGCACTCACCACGCCAAGTTTTGCATCAAACACAGGCGTGCGGAATTCTTCAACTTGAAAGCTTGAATTTCCGATTTGCAACTGGTTTGATCCGAGCTTGTCCGTGAGTTGGACGCGATATTGCCCGAGCTTGGCATTGGGGGGGATGGTCCAGCGTAATACCCCGTCCCCCTGCGCATTCAACTGTACGGGCAGCTTCGCCAACTCCTGTCCGGCAGGGTCGCGCACGGTCGCCATAATCTCGCCGAGCGCCCGTGGACCTTGACTTGGAAGCGCAAAGCCCTGGACATTGAGCCATCGAAAATACACCTGCATGCTGACGACTTCGGCGGCTTTGAACAGGCTGCGATCGAGTACCACATGGGCTAGGCGACCCACACTGAAGGTCATTTGCTCTTGGCTTGGAGCATGGGCAGGCACAGCCACGATGTCGTTGCCGCTTTGGGCCACAAGGGTGAGCGCAGAGTGAACCCACAGCCGCTCGCGGTGACTTGTAGGGGGCGCTGATAAAGGAGCGTGGTCGCAGCTCTTGCTCACCAATGCTGTTTTAACCCAGGCCAAGCCCCTGGCGTTACTTTGGCCTTGCCAGAATATGTTGCCCGAGCAGTCCACGAGATTGAGTGCAACATCCGCCACAGGCTGGCCGGAATCCAGTGCAGTGACCCAAACCAGCGAGTCGCCTTGCTGCCCGATCCGAATGCCCGCATTTAAGTTGGTGACTTGCACAATGGCTCGACGACCCCACAACGAGACCGTTGTATCCTTGCGTGCCTTTAGCACCGCTGCCTGATGCGTCTTATAACGGCCACTGTCTGCCTCAATCACATAGATGCCTGGCTCGGCCAGTGGCACAGGTACAAACTCCATATCGCCTTGCGTCGTCCGTATCGACTGAGGCTTTGCAGTAAGTGCCGGTGCATAGACTCGCTCGAATTGCTCGTTGATGCGACCCAGGAAGTCGGCCGAGATCTGAGTACTCGCATTGTCTCGGGCGAGTGCTGTGAGAGAGGCGGCCAGCGTTGTGGCTTGGGGATGTTGTAGATTCAATCGACGTACCTGAATGGGCACCTCTGCTTCTAGCTTACGGACCGCGATCGGCCAGTAGGGCTGACCTTGCCTTGCGCTCACCACGCCTTGCGCGTGCACCATGCCCAGATAGGCGGGCGCGTCAGCAATGAGCAAGCGTCTGGGGTATTCAGAGGCATTAGTCAAGGGTCGGCCATCCTCGTCCGCAAAGTCAGCGGGCATCGCCAGTGTGGCCGGCCCAAGCGCCTTGAATGGTCCGTTGAAAGTAAACTCCTGGGCCTGTCCAGGTCGCCAGTTGCGCGTTTCCCAGGTGGCTTGCAACACGCTACCATCGCTCATACGGAGTGTCGGCAGGGCGCCTGTTGTCACCCAGCCCGAAAGACGGACTTGAATGGCTTGGCGAAAATCACAGCCCTCGACACCGGCTTGCATGGAGCAACTTAGCTTGGCACTGAAGAGGGGGCGAACACGAAAGGGCGACACCTGATCAATGGCGTGGACAACGCTATTCAAGGCCATGCCGCGTCGCAAAACCAGACGTACCTCAGCGTCTGCAGGCATCGGGCTGGCGCAGCGCACACCCACTGTTGGGCGATTGCCGAGGGTTGAGTTGGGGGCGGAAAATTGTGTCGGAGGGGGTTCAGTGGTAGAAACATACTGTACCCATTCACGTCTAAAAGTCGCCTCGTCCACCACCTCAATCGCTTGGCGCGCACCGTCACGTGGTTGGCAGCTCAAATACTCTTTGAGGCCTGCCGCAGTGACCGGCGCATTAAAGGCCAGCAAGAAGATTTGCTGCTCGCGAATTTCGTTGTGCATATTGGGCCAGGTGCGCACTAAACGTACCGATCCGGTATTGAAGGACCAGTTGCGCACCTCGGCTCGCACGGGCGCGCCCGCCAAATCCTTCAGACCGTCGGCCAGAGAGATTTGGCATTGCACACCGGGCGCGACAGACGGCGCCATGCTCAACGCCCACTCCCGTGTATTCACCCACCGTCCGCTTGCTGGAAATTGGACCGACGGTAAACATTGAATCGTCACCGGTGCAGGTCCGTCGGTTCGGCCCATCGCAGCCATCTCGCCGTCAAATCTCACCAGAATCTGGCGACCCGAATCGATCATGCCCTGGGGCGCAACGTCCTGAACACGGGTGGCCTGGGCCAAGCTGGGCATTGCCACTAGAAGCGTCGTTAACAAAGCAAAAGCAAACATAGGGACGAGCGCTGCAGCGAAAAAATTGAGTGGGTGAAATCGCTGTCTCGCAAAGCACATCAGGCGCTGAGCAGCGCTGCGCAACGTGCTCGTGTTCGAATGGGACGGGATGTGCATGGTGGCCGCTAAGAGTGAGTGCTTCATTAAACCGGGAAAACCCTTGCGGGGAAACCCTCGTATAGCCCAACGTACCGGAAGAGCGGCTGATCGGCTCAAGGCATTCGGACTCTACTGCGTCGATGTTAGACATCGGTTCGTTACAACCTTGGAGCCTAGGGAAATCCCTTTCATTGCCCGAGACTTATTATTATGCATCTCGAGTCCGGTTGCTCATTCATCAGGTAGATGCAAATATTGGTGTCCAGCAAATACTTGATTAGATTTTAGCCCCTGGCTGGCTGCGTCTAGCGGCCGTGTTTCTCTTCGGCTCGATAAACTCTGGTCGCTTCCATTCTCCATTGATCGCGAGCGTTTCTAGCGTCTAAAAAAACTGCGGAACATTTCCCATGGTTTTTTTGCAAGCTCAAGGAGTACCGATACGCCTAAGGGCCCGGAAGCACGGAGCCCCACCGCGCGCGCCTACCCGTGGGCGGATGCCACTTCAAGCGCAGCCCTGTGATGAACAAGGGCTAGCGCCGTGCGGGATTGACAGACTGATTGAGCGCTATTCGTCGTGGATGGTACTGCGTAAATGCCCTCCCCATCCAATTCAATCAATGGCACTGAAGTGGGCTGAGGTAGGCGACGGCGGCCGATGGTTTTCGGAAGGTCAAAAGCAGCGTATTGCCATGGCTCGTGCCATATTGCCGAACCCGGCTATTCTGCTGCTTGACGAGGTCACCTCGTCGCTCGATCCGGAATCCGAAGCCGCCGTCAACGCGACGATTCAGCAACTCGCGCAACAGCGAACTGTGATCCTGGTGACCCACCGTTTAGCCTCAGCTAGTTTTGTCGACCATCTGGTCGTGGTCGACGAAGGGCAGATCAAGGAGCAAGGGAGTCATGACGAACTGCTCGCAAATGCAGGGCTCTACCAACGTCTGTGGCAAAGACAAAGCGGGTTTGTGGTTAGTGGTGACGGGCACCGCGCCGAGGTTCAGGGTGAACGCTTAAAAGCCATTCCACTTTTTCGCGATATGGCCATCGACACGCTTAATGAGTTGGCAACTTAATTCGTCTCGGAGTTCTATCTACCCGAACACTGTATCTATCAGGCTGGGCAGCTAGGCGACAAGCGCCACCACGCCCTGCCTTGTTTTGGCGTTGCGAGCGATCCATTTCCAGGCGATGATGAGTGAGCTGAGTTCACTTAACAAAGTTGTCACCCAAATGGCGCTTGGACGCAGCTTATCGACGATCTGCAGTGTGCGGCGTCGGCGACGCGAGCACCAGATATGGCAGGAGTTGCTGCCTTCAGCATAAGGTGAAGGCCTACGATATAAGCTTTGCTCAGTCTGGCCTGAGATACTTGGTTGAGGATCAAGATGATTCTGGGGAAGCTCGAACGCAAAAGCGTTTGCATAAGGGTTCGTGTGTTTATCGAATTGCCGTCAGTCCGCCAGCTAGCCCGTTGTGGGATCGGTCAGGCAGGCGGTTGCGCACAAATCAAGGAGCGTCCGGCTTTGGGGGCGCCCGTGAGCCGGAAATGCAGTGACTTACCGCGACAAAGAGAGGCGCCCCACCGGAACAACCTTTCAAGGGCCACCATAGGTTGATCAGACCTCGCCTACTGAGGCAATTCGTTGAAAAATCCCTTTGAAGGCCTATGCCCACACCCTTTTTCGCGGGGGTTTTATATGGGTATCGGCAGTGGTTGATCCTCTGGGTGCTGGGTCGTCAAGGACTTGTAGTATGAAGCCCAAGTCTCCGGTGGGAAGCTGGCTGGATCAAGGGTGGCAAGAAATTGAATCGCATCGAAATGGTTGATCTTTCCGTGTGTCGGCTCAAGCCCCAACTGCGCTTTGCCTTGAATGTGCGACACAATGGTTCGTGCTGCATGTGCATACGCCCATGGCGTCACCCCAGTACCTTCAAGTGTGTTGGGAGCCAAGAAAAACAATTTTTCAGCATCCATGGATCGGTACAGGTCGCCACAACGTTTGGCCAGTGCGCTGGTTTGTGTCACACCGGACAGTTTGGGTTCGTCAAAATACGATAAATCGAGCGTATACCCAGTGCCCCAGAGCATCACATCGGCAACTATCTTTTCACCTGTAGACAACTCAACCGTGCGATCCGCGATACGCCTCACCTCCGCACGATAGCGTTCCAATGTCTGGAAATGCTCAATCATTCGATGTCGGCCTGGGATCAGCTGATCGCGGCTGAAATCGAAGTCGCTGTCGGGCAATATGTCGCTTAAACCAAACTTGGCATAACGTGCACGCAAATCTAGGCTAAGGGCTTGACTCAATGCCTGCGCGGAAGCACCCAGCATTTGCTGCTTGGCCAGGCCCCGAATATCGCTTGCCAAATATTTGGGTTTGCGCGTCGGTGTCATCCATTTGTGTGACCTATAGACCCAAGTGACCTGCTTCGCCTGCTGCTCTAGGCAAAGTTCCAGCAAGTCATAGGCTGAAGCGCCGCTGCCCACGACCACAACTGATTGCCCCTTCAACACAGAAGGGTCTCGTAGTGCACTCGAATGGTGTTCGTCTAGGGAGACATTCGCTCTTTCAGCAGGTGGTAGGTAGGGCTGGTTATGAGCACCCGTTGCTGCGATTAGATTTTTGGCGTGAAAGGTAGTGGCTGGAGTTGACACGCTCCAGCCTGCTTCTATTTCTTTGACCCGAGAGGCCGATGTATTAAGCAAAATAGAAGCGCTGAGATCAAATTTCTCGACCCATGCTTGAATATTGCTCGCAATGCTGGCTTGGTCGGCGCCGGCAATAGGGATGTCGCCCAAAGTCCAATCGAGGGGATTGTTTTGGATGTCTTGCCATGCAGGCAAATGCACCCAAATGCCACCCACCTTGCTCTGGCGTTCCAGCAACACGGTGTTGAGCCCAGCCTTTTTGGCGTAATGCAAAGCGATCACGCCGCCAATACCGCCGCCAATAATCAGCAGATCGTACTGTTCGGGTGAGTTCATGAGAAACCTGCTTGGTTAAATTAAGGGATCAGACCAGTATCACCTCGATTGTCCACCTAATTGTTCGGCTGTGACACTTCAGGCGTCACGCTGTGATGGTAGAGGGTTTGCGCCTAGCTGGATTGTCAAGCTGATTGAGCGCTATTCGTCGCGAATGGTATTGCGCAAAATGCCCACTGCATCCACTTCAACTTCAACGATATCGCCCGCCTTCATGTAAAGCGGTGGTGTGCGCTTGTTGCCTACGCCGCCAGGAGTGCCGGTCACAATCACATCGCCTGCTTCAAGTGGTGTAAAGGTGGAGATATAGGCGATTTGACTCGGGATGCTGTGAATCATCATGTCGGTTGTGGCACGCTGTAGTTCTACATCGTTTAACTTGGTGGTGAGCGTCATTTTTTGATCTGGCTTGATCTCGTCACTGGTGACCAGCCACGGACCAAAGGAACCACTATGCCACCAGTTTTTACCAGCGATCCATTGGGTCGTGAAGTTTTGCCAATCGCGGATGCTGCCTTCGTTGTAGCAGCTATAACCGGCGATATGGTTCCAGGCATCAGCTTCCTTAATGCGCCGACCGCCTTGGCCGATAACAATGGCGATCTCGCCCTCGTAGTCGAAACGTACTGATTCTGGAGGGCGCACCAGGGCTTGTCCGTGACCGACTTGTGAGTCTGGGAAACGGGTGAAGATAGCGGCTTTTTCGGTGAGCGCGCGACCCGTTTCGCGAACATGGTCGGCATAGTTGAGGCCAACACAAAAGATTTTTCCTGGGTTCGGAATGGGAGGCAAGAGTGTGAGCTCGGAAAGCTTGAGTCCAAAGGCTGCGCTCTTTGCAGCATCTGCGGCTGCGCCTACTAGATTTTTTGCGATCAGTGATTTTAGGTCGGGCGCTTGTGCGCCGAGAATGGGTGTGAGGTCGAGTACGTTGTCGCCTTGAACGATGCCATAGCTTGCGGTGTTTTTATTGAGAAAGCTAATGAGCTTCATAGTGTGTTCCTAGAGAATTTTAAAAATGTTTGGCTGAGCGCCTCAAACTCGGGCAGGGTATTGGCCACCCCGAGAATGTAACGGTCGGGCCGTAAAATAACCGCCTTGACCCCTTGAGAATTGAACCATTCTTGTAGTTCCGCGCCTTCTATACGCACGATTTGGGCCTCCCAGTGTTTCCAGGCCGCTTTACTTGAAGCGCTCACCGTCGCGAGAAGGCTTTCCGTTGAGATGATCGCAAAATGCATCCCCAGGGTTTTATCGAGTAACTCACCGTTGGCGAATCTGGGTTGTGGAAAAATTTGCCCAACGGGTCCTGAGCTTGGCGCATTTCGCGTGTTCACCGCGTCAACAAACCCCTTGCCGAGTTTGGGCGCCGGAAAATGAAACACCTCGGGCGCACCGGCGAGAAACTTTACATCGCGTGCACGGGCTTTTTCAAGATCGGTGGTCTGAATGATGTCGCCAATCTTGACCGCTAATTCTATAAAGGCCCGGACATGCGGAACCCGCTCGCTTTCGTAGGTGTCCAGTAGAGTTTCATTAGCTCGTCCCTTAAGCACAGCCTGTAGCTTCCAGGCTAAGTTGGAGGCATCTCGTATGCCGGCACACATGCCCTGCCCAAGAAAGGGTGGTGTTTGGTGCGCAGAGTCTCCGGCCAGCATGAGGCGGTTCTGCCGCCACCCTTGCGCAATCACCGAATGAAAAGTGTAAATGGTCGCGCGCTCGATCGTGGCCTCACCTGGTTTAATCCAGCGCTTGACCAAGTTCCAAAGACTTTCAGGCTTGACAAGCTCGATCAAATCGTCACCGGGCATCAACATAATCTCCCAGCGTCGGCGTCGTTGGGTGACGTTGCAATACGTCATCGGCCGAGCAGGGTCGCAGTGTTGCACTGTGTAATCCGGCAGTGCTTGAGCCTCGTTGTTGAGCACGGCATCAAAGACCAGCCAGGGCTGATCAAGGCCAAGATCTTCCATGGTGCTACCCATCGTCTTGCGGACAATGGATCGCGCGCCATCGCAGCCCACCACGTAGCGAGCCTGCCAGTGTTGAGTGGGCGATGCTTGCAACGCGGCGGTAAGGTGAACGCTGTCGGCCTGGGATTGAATCTCAGTCACTTCGCAACCCAGTGCGACCTTGATGTTTGGAAAGCGTTGCACACCGGCACGCAGCACCGCCTCAAGATCGGGTTGATGGAAATAGTAGTTCGTGGCACAACCATGCGGCCCGTTGGCAGCGCCAGGGCTACGAATCAGTAAAGTGTCGCCCGTGGCGTTAACGAAGTGCATGCCTTTCAAACCGGGTCGACTGATGTCTTCAACCGGCCCGAGAAGGTCTGCGGTTTCGAAGACGCGCATCACCTCACCGTCGAAATGGACCGCACGAGGTAAGGGATAGATCTGATGATCCCTCTCGATCACCAGTACCGATAAACCATACTTACCCAATAAGTTGGCCAGTAAAGCGCCGACCGGGCCATAGCCGATGATGGCAACATCGAACACTTTGTTATCTGGTTGAGTACTTTCCGACTGATCAGGCATCGTGCGAACGATTCATGAGGGCCGATAAGTCATGCTGCCAAAGTTCCTGCGTTCGAAATTTTGGTCGGCTCCGCGCGAGCCGTTCTGAATGAGCCAAGATGTCCTCGTTGGACTGGCTCATATCAACCGGTTCGCGAAGCGGCTGTTCGCAGTACCAGGGAGTATCCAAAAAAATCTCGATACGATGACCTTCAGGGTCGCGGAAGTAGATAGAGATGGCGTTGCCGTGTGTGGCGGGTTGCATGTCGCTGACGTCAGGCTCAGCCAAGGCTCGCGCATAGACGTATTTGAGTGTCGGCAAGTCCGGGACCCGAAACGAAAGCTGATTAATGACGCTATAAATTGAGTCTTGAGGGCGGCCACTAGCGAGTACTAACTGATGATGCTCAGTCGGATCTCGGCTTAAGAAAATCAATTGCACGGGCCCAAGACTGCCCCGATCTGTTTCGGTGAAACCGAGCACTTCCCGGTAAAAGCGACCCATGCGCTCGAGGTCGCGGACGTAAAACCCCATATGGCTGAGTTTGAGTGCCTCGGGTTTGGCTAGGGGGTTCGTGGCTGGAACCATGCTGCTTCCTGGTTTTTCATATTGAGGGTGGCTCAGTATATTAGTCGGAATCAAGGTCGGTAAGCAGCGCGAGGCAAAGCTTTACAAGCTCCTCCTCAAACTCAGAGTTGCCGAGCAGCGCCGATTTTTCAAGGGAGGCGCTACGGATGGCACCCATCACTGCTCTGGTCACCACAAACAGAGTGGCGGGGCTGGTACGAAACTTGAAGTGCTTCTCGTTTAAAGCGAGCCTCGCGAGATAAAGAGAAATAGTTTCGCTCGCCTCCCTTAAGGCTTGAGTGACACCCTCAAGATGATCGACCTGCCAAGCCAGCCGAATCATGGCCCGTCGCGCACCGTGCCCCGCTGCAAATGACTCCACGAGAAGATGGATCAGATTGCTCACAATGTCTTGCGGCGATGCTTTACTCTGTTCTGCTTCTTTGAGCACCTCGCCCAGCCGATCCAACACCCGGCGCCGTTCGCGGGAGATCATGGCGAGAAGGATGGCCTCTTTGCTCGGGAAGTACTGGTACAGCGTGCCAATCGAAAATCCTGCCTTGGCAGCGATCTTGTTGGTGCTGAGCGCACTCTCGCCGTCGCTCTCCACAATCTGAGCAGTGGCCTGAAAAATGGTCTCAATCGTCTTTTGGGCACGATCCTGCATTGGCTGGCGACGTAGGCTGGCTGAGGCTTCGGGGGATTTCGACATGATTGTTTTGCGAGCCTTGGAAATATGAGCAAAAGGCGAGTTTCAAATATGAGCTTTGCTCAGTATATTATCGTAATGGAACCCAACACAGACTACTCACCCGCAAGTACCCTACCAATCCGCAAGCTTCATGTCGACCTGAGTCAGGGCTTCGGTCGCCATTGGCATGGCGGTGATGCGTTTCGTACGGCCTATTACAACGCGTTGTCGATGAGCTTCCCGGAGGGCGAGCAACGCTTCATTGATTCGGTGCAAGCCTGTGCCAAGTTACTCCCTGATGAGCTACGCCATGCGCAGCTCAGAGAACAAATTCGCGACTTCTGCGCCCAAGAAGCAACGCACCGCCACATGCATGCCCAGTACAACGCCCAGCTCGACAAGCTGGGGTTTGTGAATGAATGGGAGCCGCGCATTGTGAGGCGCTTCGCAGAGGCAGCGGACATGAATCCTTTGCATCATTTGGCAATTACCGCGGGCTTTGAGCATTACACAGCCGTGCTTGCTGAAGTGCTACTGGAGCGCCCAAAAATGTTAGAAAGCGCGGAACCCGCCATGCGCCAGGTTTGGATGTGGCATGCCATGGAAGAAACCGAGCATAAGGCCGTCGCGTTCGACTTGTATCAGGCGGTGAGTGTGTCCTACAAATGGCGAGTTCGTTGGTTCTTGTTTGTGACGATGTTGTTTGTGAGCGATGTCCTTCGTCAAACCGTGAACAATCTTTGGCACGACAAGACGCTCTTCAAGCCGTCCACATGGTGGTCGGCCTTGACCTTTTTCTTCGGCTTGCCTGGAAGTAAAAGGCAACCCACGGGGAATGGCGTTTTCTGGCTGGCTCCCCGCCACTTGCTGAGCTATTTCCGTAAAGATTTTCATCCTTGGCAGCAGAACAACCGAGCGCAGGCCTCGGCCTATGCGCAGGAGCACAGTACAGAGTGGCGGGTAGTGCGCTGAGTTTCGCGCTTAAAGCAACCCAAAGAACTCGCATACGTTGGCGACGTAAAGCTCGGGCTGTTCGAACGCTGCGAAGTGCCCACCCTTGGGCATCGCTACAAAGTGACGAACGTCCGGAAAGTCAGTCGCCAGCCATTTCTCGACGGGTGGCACGATCTCCTTTGGATACACCGCGACACCGACCGGCACTTGTACAGGTGCCATGCGATTGCGGCCTCGCCCAAAACTCTCCCAATAAATCCTCGCCGACGACGTAGCGGTATTGGTCACCCAGTACAGCATGACATTGTCGAGCAGTTCGTCGCGACTCAGTACGTTTTCGGGGTGACCGTTACAGTCAGTCCAGGCCCAAAATTTTTCGAGAATCCATGCGGCTTGTCCAGAAGGTGAATCGGCCAAGCCATAGCCCAAGGTTTGTGGGCGGGTGGATTGCTGTTTGGAGTAGCCTGAGTCCCAATCGTTGTAATAGGCGGCGCGCGCCAGGGCATCCAACTCCTCTACGGAGTGATCGCTTGTTGTCGAGGGGCGCGAACCCATGGCGAGGGTAATGTGGATACCCTTGCAATGCGCGCTATCTAAAACGCCGATGGCTCGAGTGACAGCCGAGCCCCAGTCGCCGCCTTGAGCAAAGTACTGGGCATACCCTAAGCACGCCATTAATTCTGACCATGCCTTTGCGATGCGCTCGATGCCCCAGCCAGTCTCCCTAGGTTTGCCCGAAAAGCCGAAGCCTGGAAGAGAGGGGCAGATCACGTGAAAGGCATTTTTTGCTAAGCCGCCATAGGCGGTCGGATTCACGAGCGGATCAATTACCTTTTGAAACTCTACGATGGAGCCTGGCCAGCCATGCGTGATCAAGAGCGCTCTAGCCTCGGGATGGGGAGAGCGCTGATGAATGAAATGGATGCTTAGGCCATCAATTTCAGTGGTGAATTGGGTGAAGCGATTAAGTAGCGCCTGTCGCTTGGGCCAATCGTACTGTTCTGCCCAATACTCGCAGATGTCCTGAATCCAGGCGAGCGGAGCGCCTTGGCTCCAATCACTCACAAGTTCTCGTTCGGGCCAACGAGTTGCTCGCAGACGGCGCTTTAGATCGATGAGTGAGTCATCAGCGATTGCGATTTTGAAAGGATGGATTGAACTCATTGGGTGGTCTCTCGCGGTTTTGCTAAATAACAAATCACTGAGTCAGTGTAAATTATTTTTGTTGACAGGCACCTACCTTCTCGGTGAGAATCCGCATCCTTGCAAATCAGCTACGCTTTCGTCTAAGAAAGAATGTTGGTTTGCATCACTCTCATTAACCCTATAAACAGGACTTCGAATGCCCAAGCCGGCCCATCGATATCTCAAGCGACTTGAAATAGACCGATAGCTCGGAGCCCGTATGGCTCTGAGCTAGTAGACCACTAACCAGAGAAATACCATGCCCATTCGACAGATTTTGCAGCAGGCCCGCGTGCCTGTTCATATTTATACCGACGAGATTGAAGCGCAAGCCTTGCAGCAGTTGCTCAATGTCGCCAATCTTCCTATCGTTCATCCCTATGTTGCCGCCATGCCCGATGTGCATGCGGGTATTGGCGCCACGGTCGGCAGCGTCATTCCGACTCGCAATGCCATCATTCCGGCGGCAGTAGGTGTGGATATCGGCTGCGGTATGAACGCCGTGCGCACGACACTCAAGGCCAGCGACTTGCCGGAGAGTTTGTTGCGCATTCGTAGTG
>JAYVKZ010000280.1:0-13169 GCA_043767985.1 Betaproteobacteria bacterium | reverse complement strand
GAATATATTGTTCTCAATATGGAAACAATAGGGTGGGGTCAACATGGATCGCTTACGTGCGATTGAAATTTTCGCGGAAGTGGCTCGCGGTAAAAGTTTCACTGCGGCGGCCGAGCGCCTAGGTATGGCGAAGGGAAATGTCACCAAGCACATAGCCTGGCTCGAGGCGCTTTTGGGTGCTCAGTTACTGACTCGCACGACAAAAAGTGTCAGCCTGACCGAAGCCGGGCAACAGCTTCTTGAAGGAGCCAATGAACTTCTCGCTCGCTACGATGCCGTGGGTGACGCAGTACGAAATGCGGTGAAAGCGCCCAAGGGAACGATTCGGATTGGGACGCCGCCGTCCTTTGGGGCCGTGCATTTGGTCCCGATGATCACTGAGTTTTCGAATCAATATCGCGACATTCAATTTGAACTACAGCTTGACGATGGTCGCTTGGACATCGCCAACGAAGGCTTGGATCTATCCATACGCATTGCTCCCGCCCTCAAGGACACGAGCCTAGTCGCCGTACGTTTAGCCAGCGTTCCCCAACTCTTGGTGGCCTCTAAGGCTTACCTGAGTCAGCGGGGGATGCCGCGGACGCTGGACGATTTATCGAAGCACGACTGCTTGATCAATGCCCTTAAGGCGCCGACCAATTATTGGACGTTTACAGGTAAAACACTGTCGCGAGAAAAGACGATACGAGTGCAAGGTCGCATGCGTAGCAACTTTGGTGAGGCCCTGCGTCACGCAGCGCTTTTGGGCCATGGCATATCTATGCATCCGACCTATATGGTGGATGATGATATCGCCCAGAGTCGGCTCAAAGTGGTGTTGCCAAGCTTTTCGCCGACTGGGCTAGACGTGTATGCCGTCTATGCCAGTCGGCGCAATATGCCTGCGCGTGTACGTCTGTTGCTTGATTTTTTGATTGAGCGGTTTAAGATGGAGGAAGGCGAGAACTGGAGCAGCGAAGGCCTTCATCTCATTTTTGCAGGCACCTGACAGCTTGGCGGCGATTAAGGCACGGGAAATGGAACTCGTGTCACCGTGATCTCACACCAAGAACACGTCTTGTTCAATCGGGCTTGATCTTCGCCTTCACGACAATTTCTTTCCAAATCTTTTGTTGCTGAGCGATGAAGGCCCCGAACTCAGCTGACGTGCCACCCTCCAAGGTGGCATCTTCTTTGGCGAAGCGCTCAGCGTTATTGGGACTACGCAAGGCTTTGAAACTTTCCTCTTGGAGCCGCTTCACAATCTCTGGCGGAGTTCCAGCAGGCGCCAATAGGCCATACCATTGAACGGACTCGAAACCAGGATAACCAGATTCGGAGACGGTGGGCACATCCGGTAAGGACGGTAGCCGCTTCGGCGTACCCGTAGCAATAGCCCGCAATTTTCCGCTGCGAATATGCTGCAAAAGTGCGGGGGTTCCTGCCGAAAATACCTGGGTGATACCCCCCAAAACATCGGTCAATGCGGGCCCGGTTCCCCGGTAAGGAATATGGGTCAAGTAAATGCCGGTGGTGAGCTTCAAATTCTCTATCGCGAGATGACCGGCACTGGCATTGCCTGCCGATCCATAGTTCAATTTTCCCGGGTTTTTCTTCGCATAGGCAATAAATTCTTTGAAGTTTTTGGCGGGTACATCGGGGTGTATTACAAAGAGACTCGGGACCTTGGTCAGCAAAGTAATCGGGGTGAAATCGCGATTCACGTCGTACCCGGTCTTTTCGAAAATGTAGGGATTCACCGCCAAATTGCCTACATGAGCAATGATCATGGTGTAGCCGTCTGGCGCCGACTTGGCGACGTCTTGCATGGCTGGTACGCCACCGCCGCCACCCTTGTTGTCCACAATGACTTGCACGCCGAGCTGCTTACTGAGTTCGCTTGCCACGGCGCGACTCACGATGTCGGAGGTGCCGCCCGGCACAAAGGGGTTCACTAACCGAATCGGACGAGACGGCCATGCAGGCTGCGCCTGAGCCAGGGAATTTATTGAGCTGAGGCCAAGCGCTAGGCCTCCGAATGTGGCTTGCAGGGTGGACTGAAAGGCAACATGAAGTTGGTGACGACGAGTCGAAGAGAATTGCATTGAAGAATTAGGGCTTGATAAATTTGAGAACAAAATCATCCTTGAGCTGTGGCGGGTTTGGTGTGTTTTTATCCTGTGGGTCATTCGGGTTACGTAAGAAACCACCTTCAGCGACAAACTTAAAACCGGCCGACTCAATTTCTTGCCGCAGGAAAGTCTCCTCGATTCGGTGCAGCGTGCCCGCTTCGGAAATGCCTGTGCCGGGGCGCCCCGCATGATCCGATACAAGATAGAGGCCGCCTGGTTTGAGCGCTTGAAAGATCGCTCGGTTCATCGCTTGGCGGTCCACTCGCATATGGCCGAGATCATGATAGTTAAACATCAGGCTGACGAAATCTAGTTTCTGGTCGATCATCCCTTCTGGAATGGGAGTCTCGAATTTTTGAACAATTGCCGCAATGGGAGCGGCTGGTGTTCCTGCAGCTTGCAATCTTTGGTGGCGCTGCGCTAGTGCGACGCTTGAAGGGACCCTGACAGGAGGCGCTGCGGGGGATGTCGCTGTGGGCGCTGCTGCTGAGCTTGCGACGCTTGGGTTGCTATTGCCCTCGGGCGCAGCCGGTGGAGTGAGGGTAGGATTAGGTGGCTGGCTTTGACCAAATACCTTACCCGTTGGGCCGATCGCGCGAGCCAGTAACTCGGTGGTGTAGCCCCCGCCCGCAAATAGATCGAGTGCGACCATGCCAGGGCGAACGCCCATGAAGGCGAGCATTTTCTCAGGCATGCGTCTCTGGTCGTTGGTGCGGTCCGCGAGCGTTCGGTCCGGTGCAGCAACGATTTTTTGGATGCTTTCATTCGAAAGTCCTGGACTTAACGCTGAACAGGCATTGATTGTTAGAACTGCGAGGCCGAGAAAGGCTAGGCGCAACAAGCGGAGCTGTACCGTCTTCACTGCAGACGCGTCGAAGGCCACGACTTCTGATCGAATATTAGGTTGCATAGCCATGGTTGATCTCCGTTCAAGCACTTGAGCAAAGCGAATGATAGACTATGCTACAGTTTCTACCGGATTCAATTTTCACTGCTCACATGCTTCAAGCACAGTCTTCCCTCATGGAATACCTACTCGCTCCTGCGAGTGCTTCGGCCTGATCTCTCCGCTGAAGGGGATGCGTGTGTCCCGTCAGGCGGAGAGCCGGACGGGATTGGTAACGACGTTTTGTACTGTATCTTGCATTGCAATGCCTTTCAAATCGCAGGTACTTTTATGGAAACGAGCCTAGCATGACTGACGACGATCTTCCGTTTTTAATCGAAACACCATTAGGCAAATATAGGCACTATAAGGGCGGCCTTTATGAGGTGGTCGGCACGGTTCGACACAGCGAGAGCTTGGAGCCGATGACGCTGTATCGAGCACTATATGGGCAGATGGGACTTTGGGTAAGGCCTGCGGGAATGTTCAATGAAAAGGTCGTGATCGAAGGCGTGCTGCAACGCCGCTTCACGAAGGTCGACTAAGCCCAAACGAGCAACCTTAGTCGACTATCCCGAGTCGACTACCTCATTCGAGAATGTTCTTTACTGACTTAGTCGACGCGGCTCGATAAATCGAATCGCGGCCTCTAAACCATTGTGATTAATCGCATAGCTGGCCTGTTCTTGAACGATGGGCTTGGCCTTAAAGGCAATAGAGATGCCTACCGCAGCCATCATCTTCAAATCATTGGAGCCATCGCCACAAGCAATAGCTTGACTGGGCTCGCAGCCAAGCTGGGTACAAAGCTCTAGCACGGTCCGTCGTTTAACCTCCGCATCGACCACTTCGCCAAGCACTTCCCCGGTAAGCTTTCCATTAATAATCTCAAGCTGATTGGAGCGGACGAAATCCAATCCTAACTGCTCTTTGAGTCGATTCGTGAAGTAAGAAAAGCCTCCCGAGACTAAGAGTATTTTTAGGCCTGCTGCCTTACAGGCTTGAATCAGTGTTTCTGCACCCGGTGTGAGTTGCAACCGCTGCTCATACACCTCAGCTAATACGCTCTCGGGCAGCCCCGCTAGAAACTTCACGCGCCGCCTGAGGCTCTCGGCATAGTCTTTGATTTCGCCGCGCATGGCAGCCTCGGTGATGGCTGCAACCTCCGCCTTCTTGCCGCAAAAATCAGCGATTTCGTCGAGGCACTCGATGGTGATCAGGGTGGAGTCCATATCAAACGCAATCAACTTGAAATCGCTTAACTTACGTGCCGAAGGAGCTAGGCCGACATCCACGCCCATCTCTAATGCCAGTGCGCGTACCTTCTCTACGGTGATTTCTTCATTGGCTTCAATGCCGTGCCAGCGTGCATAGTTAGTGCTGATCGCTCTGGGTGGCTCACCCACCATGCCATTGAAGGGCGGCATGATGTCGTAATTGATATTGGCATGTTGCAACACCAAGTCAACACCGTTGGCGGAAGGGGCTTTATTCATGAAAGGGCCTTGAATACTTCTCGAACCTTGTTCACACGTTGTGCAAGATCGCTGACGGGAATGATGAGGCGCAGCTTGTCGGGGCCAGCCAGCTTGGCGTCTTTACGGGTTTGAATGAACTTGATGATTTTGACAGGATCAATCGGCGGCTGAGGAATGAACTGAATGAGGATGCTCTCTTCATTGGCATCAATCTTGGCAATGCCCAAGGGCTTGCCGAGAATGCGTAGGCGATGGCTTTCGATCAATGCACGCGCCTGGTCGGGCATCTTGCCGAAGCGATCCACCAGCTCCTCCTGCATGTACTCAAGCTCTTGCGCGCTTTCGGTATTGGCGAGGCGTTTATAGAGGCTAAGTCGCTCATTGACGTCGCCGCAAAAGTTATTCGGAAGCAGGGCGGGGATATGGAGGTTAATCTCTGTGGTGGAGGGAAGCGGGGCGGCCAAGTCGGGTTCCTTGCCGGCCTTCAGGGCTTTCACGGCTTCGTTCAGCATCTCGCTATACATGGTGAAGCCGACTTCGATCATGTCCCCCGACTGGTTATCGCCTAGCACCTCGCCAGCACCGCGAATCTCCAAATCGTGCATGGATAAATAAAAGCCTGACCCCAGCTCTTCCATCATTTGAATGGCTTCTAAGCGCTTCTTAGCGTCCTTGGTGATAGCCGATTCGTCAGGCGTCATCAAATAGGCATAGGCTTGATGGTGTGAGCGACCGACTCGGCCGCGTAGCTGATGGAGCTGCGCCAAGCCAAATTTGTCAGCTCGGTGAATCACAATCGTGTTGGCTGACGGCACATCAATACCGGTTTCGATAATGGTGGTGCACAGGAGAACATTGTATTTTTGAGCGTGGAAATCTTTCATGACCCTCTCAAGATCGCGCTCGGGCATCTGGCCATGGGCGACCACAATCCGCGCCTCAGGCATCAGCTTTTCAAGCGCTTGACGGCGGTTTTCTATGGTTTCGACTTCGTTATGCAAGAAGTAGGCTTGCCCACCGCGCTTTAACTCGCGTAGGAGTGCCTCTCTTATCGCACCAGCGTTTTCTCTGCGCACAAAGGTTTTGATCGCTAAGCGCTTTTGCGGGGCCGTAGCGATGACCGAGAAATCCCGGATACCTTCCATACTCATTGCAAGCGTGCGCGGAATTGGCGTCGCGGTGAGGGTAAGCACATCGACCTCGGCGCGTAAGTTCTTCAGCACTTCTTTCTGGCGGGTGCCGAAGCGATGCTCTTCATCAATGATCACCAAGCCTAGCCGATCAAACTTTACGTCGTTTGAGAGTAATTTGTGGGTGCCAATCACAATATCAACGGTGCCTGCGTTCAAGCCCTCGATGGCTGTCTTCACCTCTTTTGGTGACCGAAAGCGCGACAACTCAGCCAGTATCACCGGTAAATTTGAGAACCTATCACTAAAGGTTTGAAAGTGTTGTTCGGCGAGCAGAGTGGTGGGACAAAGAATCGCGACTTGCTTGCCATCATTGATCGCTACCCAAGCGGCTCGTAAAGCAACCTCGGTTTTGCCAAAGCCTACATCACCACACACCAAGCGATCCATAGGCTTGCCGGAAGTCATGTCCTGAATAACAGCATGAATTGCGGCTAACTGATCTGGCGTTTCTTCGAAACCAAAGCCTTCGGCGAACATCTCGTAATCCGCCGGAGCAAACTTAAAGGCGTGCCCTTCGCGTAGGGCCCGGCGCGCATAGAGGTTCAATAGCTCAGCGGCGGTGTCACGCGCTTGCATCGCGGCTTTACGCTTGGCTTTTTCCCAAGCGCCGGACCCCAGAGCATGCAGGGGCGCATCGTCTGGGTTGGCACCGCTATATCGGCCGATCACATGAAGCTGCGCAACAGGTACATACAGGGTGGCATCGCCCGCATACTTAAGGTGCAAAAACTCAGTAGTGCCTTCGCCGAGATCCAAGTTAATCAAGCCCTGATAGCGACCAATGCCGTGCTGGGTATGCACCACAGGATCGCCAATCTTAAGCTCGGACAAATCCTTGATGAGGGCATCAACATTGGTCTGTGCCTCGCGCTTTCCTCGACGGTTGCGGCGACCGCTGCTGGCGAAAAGTTCGGACTCGGTAATGAGAATGAGATCTTCGGGATCGAGCAAAAACCCGAGATGCAAAGGGGCCACGCTGAGCGCGATCTTTTTACCGGCGCCTAAATCAGCTTGAAAGCTGCCCCAATCGGCGACCTGATCTAACTTGAGCTGATACTGCTCGAAAAGTTGGGCAATCGTCTCCATCCTGCCTGGAGACTCGGCCAAGATGAGGACGCTGCGATCAGTGCGCTCAAGCAGCCCAATCAGGCGGGCAATCGGGTTCTCGGCGCGGCGGTCGACGGCACAATCGGGTACCGAAAAGGCCAGGGCGTCTACACCGTCAGGTGCTACCGCCTCGGCAGTGCTAGAGTCGTTCGCTCTTGCAGCTTGACTCTTACTCTCATCCGCATTGCTTGCGGCTTTGAGGCTGAAGCGACCAAATTTTTTGGCGAGGATAAAGAACTCATCGATTTCCAGGAAAAGCTCTTTAGGCGTTAATAAGGGTCGCTCGCCGTCATGACTTAAGAATTTATAGCGCTGAGCAGTGTCCTCGGTAAATTGCCTTGCACTGGCCTCCACATTACCGTGAGTCAGTAAGGTCGAGCCCTCCGGTAAAAAGTCAAAGAGGGTTGAGCTTGTCTCATGGAACAAAGGGAGGTAGTACTCAATGCCGGCCGAAGCGATGCCGATGCCGATATCTTTATAAACACTGCATTTACTTGGATCGCCTTCAAAGCGTTCGCGCCATTTGTTTCTAAAGAATTGCCGGGCAGCCTCGTCGAGCGGAAATTCTCGGCCGGGTAAAAGGCGCACTTCCGGTTGCGGGTAAAGGCTGCGCTGATTGTCGGGGTCAAAGGTGCGAATGGACTCAATCTCATCCCCAAATAAATCCAGGCGAAACGGCAGGCTCGAGCCCATTGGGTAAAGATCAATAAGGCCGCCGCGCACGCAGTACTCACCGGGGCGAACGACTTGAGAGACATGTTCATAACCTGCGGTGGTCAGTTGCGACCTCAGGGCCGCTTCGTTGAGCTTTTGCCCTTTTTTGAAGAAAAATGTGCTTGAGGCTAAAAATGACGGTGGAGCCAGTCGATGTAGCGCGGTACTGGCAGGCAGCACGATCAAATCCAACTGACCTTGCATGAGGCTGTATAGGGTAGCCAGCCGTTCAGAAATTAAATCTTGATGTGGTGAAAACTGATCGTAGGCTAGCGTTTCCCAGTCTGGAAACAAGGCCAGGCGATGTTGGGGGTTAAACCATGCCACTTCATCAACTAGTCTCTGCGCATCTGTAGGATTGGCGGTAATGACTGCCAAGGGACCTACGCGACGTTCATCCAGCAGCAATTGCGAAAGCATCCAGGCATCGCTGGAACCCACACCCGCAGGCAACCTCAGATGGCGAGCGAGTGCCGGCCACTCGCGCGGCCTGAAGCTTTGTCGAGAGAGGAGGGGGGCTTTCACTGGTTCGCTGGCCGCAGTAAGTGGAGCGGCACCCGCGGCAGCAGCGCCTTGTTTTTTAGGCAGAACGGCAGACACGGCTACAATTTTACTTGTGAAATCAAAAACGCCTCTTTCTGCTCGCTTAACGCCCTCTTTTGACGTCGCCCCAATGATTGATGCAGTGATCCCCGCTGGGGGTGTGGGAAGCCGTATGGCCACGGATCGCCCGAAGCAATATTTGCCGCTAGTGGGCAGAAAAACGATGCTCGAGATCAGTGCACGTTCCTTGCTCGAGGAAGGATGGATCCGAAAAGTTGTAATTGTGGTTGCACCTGATGATCCCTTTTTCAAGTCGGTGAGTAAGGTGCTGATTTCCTCGTACGGTGAGCGAGTGATGTTTGTGGCGAAAGGCGGTGCCACGCGCCGGGATACTGTAGTCGCAGGGCTGTTGTATCTTGCGTCGAGCGTGTCAAAAAAGGATAGATCCTGGGTGCTCGTGCATGATGCAGCGCGACCGGGGCTTGATGTGGCAAGCCTGACGCGACTACGAGATGCGGTACTGGCCGACCCTAAAAAAGCGGGTGGCCTATTGGCCTTACCGTTGACCGATACTGTGAAGCGGCTCGCCAGCCGCGGACAAGGGAGTGTGCCTCGAAGTGCTGAAACCTTGGATCGCAATATGCTATGGGCCGCGCAAACACCTCAGTTGTTTCTGCTCGCCAAACTAACGGCCGCTTTGCAGCGCTTTAGTGAAGTCACCGACGAGGCAAGTGCTATTGAACAAGGCGGAGTTAAGCCACTCTTGGTACCTGGCTCAAGCCAGAATTTTAAGGTGACGACCTTAGACGATTTGATCTTGATGCGCGGCTTACTCAAGGCTAGAACTGGCACTGGGCGATAATTCGCCAGCTTAACCTCAGAGATCGCAACCTTCATGCAAGCTACCCCGTCACTATTGCTCACCTACCGCATCGGCCAAGGCTACGACGTACATGCCTTAGTGCCGGGCAGGAAGCTTATCATCGGTGGCATTGAGATTGAACATAGCCACGGCTTACTCGGGCATTCCGATGCGGATGTGTTGATTCACGCGATTATCGACGCGCTTCTAGGTGCGGCGGGCCTGGGTGATATAGGCACACTATTTCCCGATACCGATGTCAAATACCTAGGCGCAGATAGTGGCGAGTTGCTGAAGGTTGCCATGGCTCAGGTGCGTGCGGCAGGCTATGCGCTGGGTAATGTGGACTCTACCGTCATCGCTCAAGCGCCAAAGTTGGCGCCCTACCGCGAGGCGATTCAAGCGCGACTGGCCACGCTGATGGGCGTCGAGATCAACCGTATCAATGTCAAGGCCAAAACCAGTGAGAAACTGGGTTTTGTCGGGCGGCAGGAAGGCATTGAAGCTTTCGCCACCACCATGCTCGTGCCTTTGCGGTAAACGCAACGCTAGCTTTTGAGGCCGGCTACTCAGCCTTGATATTGGCATCCTTAACGACTTTAGTCCACTGTGCCAGCTCTTTGCGTAGCAAGGCATCGAGTTCGTTAGGTTGATTACTCATCGCTGTCATCCCCAACTTGTTGAAGCGCTCTTTCACTTCCAATTTTTGTAGAATTCCGGCCAAGTCTTTTTGCAATTTCTCGACCACAGCAGCCGGTGTTTTGGCGGGCAAAAAGAACGCGATCCACATGGTGGTGATGTAGGGAACGCCTTGCTCTGCTATGGTCGGGAGGTCGGGCAAATCTGGGTGACGTTTTGCACCGGTCATCCCCAAAGCTTTCACCTTGCCAGCCTTGATGTTGGGCAAGGCAAAGTTGAAGGCATCAAACATCACCTGAAGATGCCCGGCGAGCAAATCTTGTGCGGCGGGACCTTGGCCTTTGTAAGGCACATGGTTCATTTGCAGGCCGTTTAGATTAGAGAAATACTCAGCGCCGAGGTGATAGGTGCTGCCAATGCCAGAGGAGCCGTAGGCCAGTTTGTTGGGATTGGCCTTGGCGTATTTGATGAACTCCTGCACATTGTTTGCAGGCACGGAAGGGTGCACCACCAGCACGTTCTCGATTTGTGCCACCAAGCTCACTGGCGCAAAATCTTTGACTGGATCGTAAGGTAGCTTGGCGACGAGGGCCGGATTGGCGCTCATAATGCTGCTCGTGCCGAACAAAATGGTATTGCCATCCGGGGCTGAGCGTGCCACAAACTCGGCACCGATACTGCCCGTGGCGCCCACCTTGTTCTCGACGATGATGTTCTTGCCCATCGCTTCGCTGAGCAGTGGCGCAACCACCCGCGCGGCAATATCGGTCGGCCCGCCGACGGCGAATGGGACGATGAGCTTGACGGTATTGCTTGACTGAGCTTGAGCGGGAGTCCAAGCCACGCTGGCAAATAACAGCGAGGCAAAGAAGTGGGGCGAGGCTATGCTTAGCTTACCAAAAAAAACCTTACGCAAGATCTTTCACCAGTGCAGCGCGGGTTTCTGCTTGTACAGGGGTTGTGGGAACGGGGTAGGCGGGGAGATCGATACCCATGCTCAGGGCCACGCCATACTTTAGAGCCTCAGCCATATCTTTGTTGAGATCAAACTTCAAGAAGTGAACCGCCGAGGTTTTCTCCTCGTTTTCGCGCTCCATATCTTCATCAGCAATGGCGTAGACCTTAGCCGCGCCCTCTACCTGAACGAACACTTTGCGCTCAATACCTTTTAGCTTGGTCAAGGCAATGGCGCGCTCGGCAGCATCGGTGTATTCAATCAACATCGTGGCCTTGAAGTTACGGCCTTCGGGGAGTAGGGGCACATAGCTCTCTAACTCATGTTGAATACCGTCTTCATCGAAAATCTTTTCGATTCGTAGCATCTCTTGAATTTGATAGCGAATAGTCATTTCGTCTTCAAACAAAAGCGTGACGTGATCACCTAAGTGGACGGTTCGCGTGCGCTTATGCTCGATGACCTGGCTGCGGAACGCTGGACGATTCTTGGAGTAAGTCTCTAAGGTCCAAAGAGAGTCGCGTGTGATGATACCCATAATGTTTTACCTCGTGATCTTGGTGTTAAGCATTGGTGCGTAGATTTAAGCAGGTAGGCCATAGGCCATGCGCAGCAAGGTAATCGGGTGAGCCATTTCGGCTTTACCCATTTTGTCGGCCTCGGTCATACCCTGCTCGATATGATGACCTGCCAATTGGCAATCTGATGCGATCCAATTCACCTCTCCGCTAGGGTGCTCGGCCATTTGACGAACCACGGGACGGCCAATCTTCATGGCCGTGGCATGGTATTCCTTTTTTACGCCCCAGGTACCGGCATGGCCCGAGCAACGCTCAATGGTGTTGACTTCAGTGCCAGGAATCAGCGAGAGCATCTCACGGGTTTTTTGACCCACATTTTGAACTCGCAAATGGCAAGAAACATGATACGAAACATTGCCCAAGCCTTCTTTAAACTGGGTATCCAAAAGGCCATCTTTGTTACGGGCAATCAAATACTCGAAAGGATCGAACATGGCTTTTTGTACCGCTTTGACATCTTCGTCATTGGGGAACATCAGCGGTAATTCTTGTTTGAACATGAGGCCGCAGGAAGGAATCGGCGCCAAAATGGCATAGCCTGCGCGGGCCAATTTAGCGAGCTGAGGAATGTTTTTTTCTTTCAACTTGGCGACAGAGTCTAAATCGCCTAGCTCCAATTTTGGCATGCCGCAGCACGCCTCTTTTTCGGCCAACACATGGGGGATCTTGTTATGTGCCAACACTTTGACGAGGTCGTGGCCGATGCCCGGCTCGTTGTAGTTCACATAGCAGGTGGAAAATATGGCGACCTTGCCTGGGGTGCGTTGGCCATCTCGTACAGGATGTGGTGCGGCAGGTGCAACATTCGAGCGAAACTTCTTGCTGGTGAACTCAGGTACCCAGGCGTTTTTGTCGACGCCTAGTTTGTCTTCCATGATTTGACGCGCCTTGGGCGATGCATTCACATTATTAACGATCTGCACCACCACGGGGATGGAGGAGAGCTTGCCGTTGAGATCAGTATTCGAGAGAATTTTGTCGCGGAACTGAGTGTCGGTGCCTTGCTTGAATTGAATGGCTTTGCCGCGCAGCATCAAATGCGGGAAATCCAGGTTCCAGGGATGGGGCGGCACATAGGGGCATTTGGTGAGGTAACACACGTCGCACAGGTAACACTGATCGACCACTTTCCAGTAATCTTTCTTGTCGACGCCATCGACCTCGAAGGTCTTGCTTGCATCCACCAAATCGAAAAGGGTCGGGAAGGCATTGCACAAGCTCACACAACGACGGCAACCATGGCAAATATCAAAAACGCGTTCCATCTCCGTGAGCGCGGAGTCTTCGTTGTAGAACTCGGGATTGAGCCAATCAAGGGGGTGCCGAGTGGGCGCTTCTAGCGAGCCTTCGCGCGAACCTGTGGTGGGTGCAGACATGGGTTTAACTCTCGATAAAAAAGGGGAGCACCGCTCCCCTCTCAAGCACTCAGTAAACTTCGCTCACCAAGTGCAACCTTCGTGAGAAGGGCTATGAATTAAGCAGCCAAGCTTTCAAGGGCTTTAGCAAATTTGTTGGCGTGTGAACGCTCGGCCTTGGCCAAGGTTTCAAACCAGTCAGCAATTTCTTCGAAGCCTTCTTCGCGAGCGCTTTTGGCCATGCCAGGGTACATATCGGTGTACTCGTGGGTTTCGCCAGCAACAGCCGCTTTCAGGTTGTTCGATGAGCTACCAATGGGCAAACCAGTGGCAGGATCGCCTACTTGTGCCAAATAGTCCAGATGGCCGTGGGCATGGCCAGTCTCGCCTTCGGCTGTGGAGCGGAAGAGCGATGCGACTTCGGTCTGACCTTCAACGTCAGCTTTGTTCGCGAAATATAGATAACGACGATTCGCTTGGCTTTCGCCAGCGAAGGCGTCTTTCAGGTTTTGGTGGGTCTTGGTGCCTTTTAAGCTGGCCATATAAATTCTCCTAGTTCGAACTTGGAATCAAGCTGCCGAGTTTGGCAGCGAGGAGCGAAAGATACCAAATCTAGAGATCACCCTCCAATTGAATATACAAATTTGAGTGATTGCCCTCGTCTATCGAGGCAAGGCTTGTCATTTATACAACATATCCTTTGGCGTTGAGCCATCTACCGAGGTGCAATGACAGCCAAAGG
>JAYVKZ010000279.1:0-4003 GCA_043767985.1 Betaproteobacteria bacterium | reverse complement strand
CCTCTGCTGAAAAATTCAGCACAGGCAGTGAAACACCCTGGTCAATTTTGGATGAGCACTACAGCCTTTTGGTGGTCAATTTTCAATGAGCAGCAACATGTTGGGTTTTGAGGACACGAAAAAATAGCTGTGATCCGGTCTATGGGCGATAAAGCCCAACCTTTTGCACCACCCCTACCAATTGTCACACTTCAGATTGAAAAGGCGTGCCTTCTCGTCCGTCAATAACTTAACTGCGCGCTAGCCGGGGGCGGGTCGAAAGTCCATGCGGCCTGAATCGTAGACCGAAAATATCCCCTTGTTTATGCGCTAACCGCAAAAAAACTTGGCAATTGATGCGAGTGTTTCGAGGCGCAAGGAATCGTGTACTTGTCTACCGTCTTTTGAATTTCTCGCAGCTGAGTTAGCATCGGGACGCACAATCTCCCCCTGCTGAAACCTCAAAGGAGGGACCCGCGAGCGCCAATGCCATCGCAGGTTTTAGCACCAAGCAAGCAAGTCCATGAATATTTCACAGCTTGCGAGTTTTCGGGGTCATGGTGCCCGCATCACGAACTCAAAAAAGGGACCCGCCGATTGTCCGAAATCGCTTCGCCTCGCACCTCGATTAAAGGAAACTTTGGGTTTGAATCGTAATGGCTTTGCCTCAAAGAAAACTACTGCTAGCAACTTTAAGTGGGCGACATTAACTTGAGTAGCAGACTCGGGAAGATTAGGAATTCGGCTATTAATGTATCAAAGGTCGCACGCCTAAAAACAGCCAGAGATGGCCCTTGAGAAGCAGAAACGCACCGCCACAAGGAAAGGAGGATACTGGACCCAAGCACCAACTAGCTGCGTAAGGCCATACTGTCAATGATTGAAGGCTAGCGAGTACGTGAGGGTTAAAACAGCTCAAAGTTTCCGAATTGATTTGGCGTCGACTCGAGACGCAATGTCAACTTGCCTTTGCATATTTAAGGGCTTACCCTCAGGGCCAGACTGCCATCCCAAAATCACTGCGTGCTCTGGAAAGTTTGCCTCAGGCGCTGCTTCCCAACTCAAACCCACTTCCTCAACAATACGTTTGGAAACCTCTACAATAGCAAATGCCGTCCGTTTCTCTGCAATTCGAATCGTGTTCCCTAAATGCTTTACGCGCCGCTCCGAAATACCATCAAGATCACAAACCGACGTCTCTAATCGATTGGTACCTTCGTCTCGCATAGGCTCAAAGGCTTTTCTGTGCACTCTGCCATTGATGATCTTCTTCGAGTCAAATTCAAACCGGCCTAGTGAATCTTCACAAAGCGCGGTTTTCCATGGCTCATCTGCTTGTAGCATCGCGTAGTAGCATTAGTAAATAAGGGGGAATCACACTTTTGTAGTTGACTCTACCGTTACCGATGTTTTGGTTTTGATAGCGGCACGCGTATGAGAGAAACCCGTTATCCTCGAAGGACATCGAGAAATAGCTCCCCCATTCGTTCATCCAGTCGAGACTTACACTCCCATCATCATCAATTGAAATTTCGGGAGTAGGGATATCTTGGCTGATTTCCATAAGACCTTTACGAGCATTCAGGAAAGCGATGCTACTTCCGTCTATTACACCTTGGCTAGCCAAATCTAATAGTGGATAAATGCGCCAACCAGGAAGATTTGACCGATCAAAGGCAAATTCGGCGAAGCGCCTATCAAGTCCAGCACCTATTCTGCTTGAAGAAGATGTTGGAGTAGCCACAATATTTTCGGTTCTCGAACCGAAACTCGGCACAAATGCTGTCATGAATATAGCTCCAATGTATATTCGGTAACGTGCCCAAAGAACATAGCATTCTTGATGCCTCGCAACTTTTCTATTCGTTCAAAAAGCGCGGCGCTAGTGTCAAGACTGATCCTACTCACCGAAATTGAATCAATATCGAGCAAGACACTCCAGCGCCCACTTTCTTTCATTTCCGGCGTAATTCCTTCGAACGACTGAGAAACGTAGGTCACTACATTTTCCGGTATGTCTGCAATTTGGCTCCTAGTGAAGAAGGTGAGGAGGACCTGAGGAAGCCCTTTAGGCACCTGAGGAGCGGATGTCAATATGTCATCAAACGAATTTTTTTCGATTGGAATCTCAATTTGGTTTATGTAACGCAATGCGACCCGCGTGGCCTCCAATGGTTTATGTTCTGCTACAAAAAGCGACCAAATTTTAGTGATCTCATTTCTGAAGGTCTCCCATCCACCATATGGTGGTAGGTGGCTTACAGTCAACCCGCCCTTTTTCCCTTGAACAACGAACCGACCATCTATCGATGTCCAGGAGTAGCCAATCAGTTCTGTTACGGAACGTTGAGTTCCCTGGTCAACCCCTAATTGAAAAGAAAATTGACCTGTGAACAACTCGGTTCCACTTGCGTAGCTAGAACCGAGCTTTTCCTCAAAGCGTTTAAGCGTGCCGGTCTCCAGTTCTGGGACAAACTGTATGTCAAGTACCGCTTCACGTATCGGCGTTCTACTGAGGGATTTTGCTTGGGCCATAGGCCACATACTATCAAAAAGTACCTATCGTTTCTCAAACTTGAAATTCGACAGTCGAGCCTGCCAAAAAGCCGTCGATCTAAGTGGCCAAAGAAACCTCAGGGAACGGTCAACGAAAAACGTTCAATGTCTCGCTTAGCTAGCACGATTGCCCACCAATTTCCTAAGCCGCCAAAGGTATAGAGCCGCCATCCTTTCAAACAACTCATCGCGCCTCACTTCGAAGTCAATCAAACGCTCTTTAAGCCGCGAGTAGGTTTTATGCCTCATACCCTTTGGCCGCTTCCAATGCGGGCCTAGACGGGTCTCTATTCGCTGTGCCTTGCGCCATGCCCGATCATGGGCATCTTCACTTTGCGATGAATGAGCTACTTGCTGGCAATGCCGACAGGCGAAGCGCCTAAACCGCTGATAAAGCAGCCCTACCCGCTTGAGGCAGATCGGACATTCAAACCAATACCGTAAGCCCCCATAATTGCAGGCACCCCGAAGTAATCTGATCGTGGTCGAGCAATCCTTTGGAATAGGGTCATTTGCAAATCGGTAAGCAAGTGTGACATGTTCGGCACCCGTAACATAGACATTGATAGCGGCCACAGATTCGCCATTAGCAACCCAGCGCCAGATGAACGCGCAATCGCTTTGAAGCCTTCTTTGCCTTTGCCAGTGCGTTACATCAACCCTACAAAGCTGTTCTGCCTTTACGCGATACCCGGGCCTTCCTGCACCCGTTCTAGGCCCACCTGTACCCATTTTTCCATCCTTAAGGATTAAGACCTTTGGCCTAGGCCATTTTAGTTATTGAACAATGCACGCAAAACGATAACGATTACCGACTGTGAAACCTATCGACCATCACGATCAAATTGGCCAGAAAGCCGCCCAAAGACTTTTAGACGAACTTGCTGCCAAGCGTCGGATAGCGACCAAAGGCAATAAGGCAGGCCGGGTGCCAACAACAAAGCCCAGACCGTCAAAGCCACAGAAATCGAAATCATTAGGCTAGTCGTCCATTTTCGTGTGTTTAATCAATCTAGTTGCTTTTGAGGGAACGCACTCGCATAGCTTGGTGCCATCGCACCGGGCAAGCCGGTGTAGATGGTATTTCTAGATACGCACCGTGAGACGGGGTAGGCGAAGGCCAAAAACTCATTGGATAGACCCGTGAGCCGGTGTAGTGGGCGATCTCCTTACACCGTGAGACGGTGCTATGAGGGGTCTCGCTACACCGCCAGACGGGTTAAGCGACGCACCGTGATAACCGCCGGTGCGGTAGTGCTTGGCGTCAATGTCCAAACCTTCGAGCTGATCGAGCTGCAACCAACCCAAAGCAAACCACGCCGCCTTGTTTGGCCGCGCGCCCTTGCGGGTCTCGATCAATAGGCCAGCGGTGTTAACGGCTGCGAGGAACCGCACAAATATGGCTGTCAAGGTGCGGTTTTGTGATGAGCAGTCGATGACTAGAAGGGCAAGTCGTCCTGATTGATAT
>JAYVKZ010000278.1:0-6373 GCA_043767985.1 Betaproteobacteria bacterium | reverse complement strand
CGACTTCGGGATTGCTGGTCATCTCCATCACCGCCACCGGGTCCATGAAGCCGACCACCAGGCGGCCATCGGCCTCCTCGCGCACGACTACATTGCATGGTAGCAGCAGGCCGATGTCGGGTTCTGCCGTCAGTGCGCGGTGGGCCAGCGGCGGATTGCAGGCACCGAGGATGCGGTAGGGACGGACGTCGAGGTTGAGCTTGGCCTTCATCGTCGCTTGCACATCGATCTCGGTGAGGATGCCGAAGCCTTCGGCCTTCAGTGCGTCCGTTACCGCGGCAATCGCCTTGGCGAAGTTCGGATCCTTCAGCACACAATGAAACCCGTATTTCGAAGGCGCTGGGGCTGAAGCCTCTTGCTGGGCGTGAGTCATGGCATGGTCCTTACTGTCTGCCCGCAGCCGACGGCATGCGCTGCGCCATCATGTCCATCATCGTTTGCATCATCTCTGTGTGCTGCATCATCATCTTGTGACGCTGGGCCATCTCGGGCGGCATGCCCTTTGGGTCGCCCATGCCGGACATATTTCCCGCACCAGACATGCCCTTCATCATGGCCATACCGCCTTGCATAGCTTTCATATGCTCGGCCATCAGCGCCTGGCGCTCGTCAGCGGTCTTAGCATTCATCATCTTGGCGTGCATCTCATGCATAGTCTTCATCTGCGTATCCATCGCGGCCGTGCGCTCGGGGTTTGCCATGCTGTGGGCTGACGAGGCACCCATCGGCATCTCCGGAGCAGTGGTGCAGGCGATCAAGGCGCTAGCGCTGACCAGGGCGATGGCAAGGGGAATAGTTCGTAGACAACTCATGACGGGCTCCAAGTGGGGGTGAACGGAAAGCAAAAATGGGAGGAATTCGCGGCACCATCGACATGCCGACAAGTCAGGACGCGCCACGAGCCTCTCACTTGCGCCTCATGACCAGCACCACGATGGCGACCACCGCAATGACCAGAAGGATCGGCATCCACATCCCGCCGTAACCGCCCATCCAGCCGCCCCATGAGGAGCCGCCCATCATGTTGCCGTTCTGCGCCAAGACGGCGCCGCTGACCAACAGGGAAACCGTACCAAAAGCCAAGGCATTCAAAGCATTCATGATTTCTCCAGGAGGGAAACTCGGCCTTATACAGAGCACTGAGGCGTTCTGCGCCGATGGCCTGTCGGCGTCTGTACGGTAGCGTACCCCGCATTGAGCGACTTCATGACGGTTGCGCTCTCCGACTACACCTTAACAGCCATCCTCCACTAAACCCCGCTCTTCGTAGTCCTTCCACGATGTTGGGGCAGGCGCGCATCAGCATCTGTCCCGAAATGCGCGCTGGCCAGTTGAGCCACGCATCGCGTTCGGAACGCGCCAGCTTGAAAACGTGGGCAATGGCTTGTGGCCGATCCACCAGTTCGCCGTTGAGACGGGCCAGACGAACCTTGTTCGTCTGCGCCTTGACAACCTCGTTGACGGTGCGCGCCTGAAGCAACGACGTTCGGCCTGACGGCAGCGCGGCGGTCTGCTCCCCGGCGTTCTCCCGTACCGCGACGCTTTCTGCACGCTGTTGCGTTCCCTTTTTCGGTGTGTCCGTGTTGCGCGCCCACTCGCGGTCGGCACGGTCAGGATAAATGGTGCCGTCAGCCTCGGTCGTCACCCGACCGGCACGAATCGCCTTGTGCACGGCAGTGTCGGTGAGCCCATGGTGACGGGCTTAAGCGCGTATCGAAATTCCCATCGCCCTCTTCAATCATTTGTTCGTCATTCACGTGGATTCAGCTTGGCTTCCATCTGGAACAGCGCGTTACTACGGGTGTCGCAACGATCAACCCCAAGGGAGCCAACGATGAACACCACCAACCAGATCCCCGCCACCCAGAACGAAGAATGGGGCTTTTGGGGCACGATGAACCAGCACGCCGCCGCAGCGTGGCCGATTGCCCTCCCGGCGATTGCCGAAACTACCGGCACCAGTCTAGATGCTGTACGCGCCTTCCTCGACAGTTACAGGGGCCCGCTAATTTTGACGGTCCGAATAATGTATAAAACAGGGTTGGAAAATGGAAGCGAATTTCAAAGCCATCAAATCTTAACTTCTACACATCACTCATGAGCTTTCACCATTAATTCTTCGACTACCAAATGGAGCAAGGTTGCGACTCCAAACGTCATGCTCAAGTTGTCGCTTCTGTAGCTATTGCTCCGGCCCTGTGTGGTTTCAAGTGGCATAACGAATCCGACCGTCTTGGAAGGAGCTCATCACTCGTTCAGGGTTGTGCTCCAACATCGTCATATGCTCGTTGGCTGACTCTCGTAATTTGGCTTTTGTGCGCGCTGGTAAGCGGTAGCCACTTCCTGAGTGGGATTCTTGGGAGAGCTAGCTTGTGCGCTCGGGTGCGTGGACCGATTTTCCGAGTACGAAGAATTCGTTAAAGCAGATTTAAACCGATTAAAATGGAATTGACTAGTAATTGCCCCCCAAAAAGCCGAGATGCGCCCGCCACGCGCGGATGCCAATTTTCCGACACTTGGGCTGAGCATCGGTTACGCACCACGCAGCAAGCAGAGGGAGTTGCAAAGACTGATCGCGGGACAAGCACCGACGGTAGTTGAAATTGATTACAGCTATAACGAGGCGGTGTTGGACGTTGAGGTTTTGCGTTTGACCGATGGCAAGAGCTTGCTGGCATATAGCCAACTTAACCTTATGGCGGAGAAATATCGATCACTATTGCAGCAGCCAACGCGACGCAGAAATCGACGCCAAGATGTTTACGACCTTGCCCTACTCCTACACGGGTCGAATCGATTGGACGCAAGCGGGCAAGCGTTTGCTCGGCAGCCTGCTTAAATCAGCAAAGGCGCGCGACATCGAGCCTGATAGACAATCACTTCGTGATCCTGCGGTTCGGACTATGGCCGCAGTAGGCTATGACACCTTGCAGCCCGAAGTCGAAGATGCCTTGGCGCCGTTTGAGACCGCTTACCAACATGAGTATGTAAACGATTTTTCAAGGGGAAAAGCTGCGGCTCATGAATGAACTTTACGCTCTCATATTGGTTGACCGTTGTCAGTCAAATTGCCGAATCGCTAGGTTTTCATACTTTTTTCATACATGAGGCGTACGAAAGCAAAACGAAATTCTAAGTTGTTGATTTTACGGGGGATTTTGGTAGGCGATAGTGGCTTCGAACCACTGACCCCTGCCGTGTGAAGGCAGTGCTCTACCCCTGAGCTAATCGCCTGAATTGAAGTGGTCGTCATCAGTGATGCGATACTTGATCAGAAGCATGATTATCGCATAAGTTTTCGACCAGAGATGAGACAATATTGGCTTGACCCGGTGGGTGCCACTTTTTGTCCTTTGCCATGACTCAGCGCGTTCGTACTCGTTTTGCCCCTAGCCCCACGGGCTTTCTTCACATTGGTGGGGCTCGCACGGCACTTTTTGCCTGGGCCTTTGCGCGTCATTTTGGGGGTGACTTCATTCTTCGTATTGAAGATACCGATGTTGAGCGCTCAACACCCGAAGCCGTGCAAGGCATTCTCGATGGCATGGCTTGGTTGGCGCTGGCGCATGATGAAGGCCCGTTTTATCAAATGCAGCGTATGGCGCGCTACAAGGAGGTCGTTCAAGGCATGCTCGCGGCCGGTACGGCTTACTACTGCTATACCTCGACGGACGAATTAAATGCTTTGCGCGAAGCTCAACGAGAAAGAGGCCTGAAGCCGCGCTACGATGGTCGTTGGCGTCCGGAAAATGCTGCGGGGAAAACGCCGCCTGAGGGAGTAAAACCGGTGGTGCGGTTCAAGAATCCCTTGGACGGGGTGGTGCAATGGGACGATCTTGTCAAGGGCTCGATCAGTATCGCCAATCAGGAGATGGATGACCTAGTCATTGCGCGTTCTGACGGTACGCCGACTTATAATTTTTGTGTCGTAGTGGATGATTGGGACATGCAGATCAGCCATGTTGTCCGCGGTGACGACCATGTCAACAATACCCCGCGCCAGATTAATATTTTGCAAGCACTGGGCGCACCTTTACCGCGCTATGGTCATCTGCCGATGATTCTTGGCCCTGACGGGCAGAAGCTCTCCAAGCGCCGTAACGCTGTATCGGTGATGGATTATGACGAGGCGGGCTATCTGCCTGAGGCGGTCATCAACTACCTGGCTAGGCTCGGTTGGAGCCATGGCGATGATGAGATTTTTTCTCGTGAGCAATTGGTGAGCTGGTTTGATGGTGCGCATTTATCGCATTCACCGTCGCAACTCGATTTTGAGAAGTTCAAATGGGTGAACCAGCATTATTTGAAGCTGTTGTCAGGGCAAGATTTAGCCCAGCGTTGCTTGCCGAGATTGAAGAAGAAAATGCGGGAGGCAGCCGCATCGAATGACCACCTGCCAGAGTACCCTTGGGCAGAGATTTGTGAACTACTTAAAGAGCGCTGCGCGACGCTGCAAGACCTCACCGAACAAATGGCTTGGTTTGTGGAGACTCCCGCCCTTTCTGCCGAGGACAGGCAAGCTCATATGGATGATGCCGCCAAGCTCAGGCTCGAGGGGCTTGCTGGCGCGCTTGAGCAATGCGAATGGAGCAAGTTTGGTATTTCTGCGGCCATCAAGGCGTATGCACTGGCGGCATCGGTGAAGATGCCGCAAGTGGCGATTCCTGCGCGCTTGGCCGTGTTTGGGCGAACCCAAACACCGGCGATTGATGCCATGTTGGCCTTGCTGCCGCGTGCCGAAGTGCTGGCTCGGCTACAGGCTGAGACTATTCCAAAGTCAATTTAGCGAACTGCACAACCTTTGCCCATTTGGCAATTTCGGCTTTCGCCGCGTCGGCCATTTGGGCAGGCGTGCCACCCATCGGAAAAGCGCCGGCATCTTGCATGCGTTGCTTGACGTCCGGCGTCAACAGTAAGCGGTTCACCTCTGCGTTGATTTTGTTGACAATATCAGCGGGCGTGCCGGTGGGCGCCACCAAGCCAAACCAGGTGGTCGCTTCATAGTTCTTCAGGCCCAACTCAAAAAACGTGGGCACGTCGGGTAGTTGAGGAATTCGCTTGTCATAGGCGAGGCCAAGCGCCACTAATTTGCCAGATTTAACATGCGGCAGGGACGACGACAGGTTGTCCCAAAGAATGGGGACGCTGCCCCCTAAGACATCGGTCAAGGCCGGGCCAGCACCGCGATAACCAATATGGGTCATGAACAACCCGGTTTGGGATTTAAGTAGTTCCATCCCCATATGGCCGACCGCATTGGTGCCCGACGAGGCATAGTTGTATTTGCCGGGATTGGCTTTGACCACTTTGACAAACTGAGCCCAGGTCGTGGCCGGAAACGATGGGTGAACGACCACAATGCCAGGGACGGCTGCGACCTGCACGATGTGGGCGTAGTCCTTGAGTGGGTCGTAAGCCAGTTTTTTGAAAGTGACTGGCGCGGTGCCTAAAGTAGAGACGGTGCCCATCCCAATGGTGTAGCCATCGGGCGTCGCGCGGGCAATTTCTGCGGCGCCAATGGTGCCGCCGCCGCCGCCCCGGTTTTCAACCACGAAACTTTGGCCCAGCGCGCCGGTGAGGGCTTGAGCGATCAGGCGGCCGACAATATCGGTGGTTCCGCCGGGCGGGAACGGGATGATTAGTTTGACTGGTTTTGAAGGATAACTCTGTGCGAAGGCCTTGCCTAGCGCTGCTAAACCGAGACCACTCGCGGACGCCAAGAGGGAGCCGTCTTTCAGGAATTTTCGACGTAATTGCATGGTGAGTTTGCGCATCTATAAAATTGAGGGTTGTGAGTTTGACATAAGTATCGAGAAACGTATGGCGGGTAACACCTTTGGGCAAGCATTTACAGTCACGACCTTTGGCGAATCTCATGGGCCCGCCATTGGCTGCGTGATTGATGGTTGCCCGCCTGGGATGAGCCTGAGTGAAGCGGATATCCAGATCGATCTGGATCGCCGTAAGCCTGGAACCTCCCGCCACGTGACCCAGCGCCAAGAGGCCGATCGCGTCGAAATATTATCTGGCGTTTACGAGGGGAAAACAACTGGAACACCGATTGCACTACTCATCCGTAACGAAGATGCACGCAGCAAGGATTACAGCAATATTGCGCAGACCTTCCGGCCCGGCCATGCGGATTACACCTACTTGCAAAAGTTCGGGATTCGCGATCCAAGAGGAGGAGGGCGTTCGTCGGCGCGCTTAACAGCACCCATGGTGGGCGCAGCGGCAGTTGCGCGCAAGTGGCTGTTCGAGTCCTACGGCACCGTGGTGCGGGGCTGCATGACGCAGCTTGGGGCGATCACCATTGCCTTCGAGCGCTGGGACGAGGTGCAGCAAAACGCTTTTTTTGCGCCCAATGCAAGCG
>JAYVKZ010000277.1:0-4356 GCA_043767985.1 Betaproteobacteria bacterium | reverse complement strand
CATCCACCAGGAATCGTTCCGCATTATAGTAAGAATGAAGATCAGCCGCTCAGTCTTTGAGATAAAAAGCAATTGAATGTGGAGAAAGTTCGTCGCAAGCGCTCTTCAAAACCTCTGGATAGGCGGCCAGCCGGTTCATGAGGGCGACTTCTTTAGGAGCGATCAAGGGGCTCAAGTCGCTGGCCGAGGCATGGGTAATTTCGGCGCCTGGGCTCACCCCCGCCTGTGCCTGCACCGAGCAAATACGCGCATGAGCGTACTGAACATAATAGACCGGGTTTTCATCACTTCTAGACTGCGCCAAGTCGACATCGAAGGTGTACTCTGTGTCGGCTTTACGGGAAATGAGGAAAAACCGAACCGCATCACGCCCGCGTGTGAGCTTCTCCTCGGGCGTTTCTCCGCTGCCGCTCCAGTCGATTAAATCTCTTAGGCTGACCGTATTGCCGGTACGCTTGGACATTTTGACTTCTTCGCCCGCCCTGAACACTTTGACCATCTTGTGCAAGACATAACTCGGATAGCCGACGGGAATGCCAATGTGCAGGGCCTGCAGGCCAGCTCGCACCCGCGCGATCGTACCGTGATGGTCCGAGCCCTGAATATTGGTGACCTTCGTAAAGCCACGCTCCCATTTGGTCACGTGATAGGCAATATCCGGTACAAAATAGGTATAACCGCCTTCAGATTTGCGCATGACCCGATCCTTGTCATCACCAAACGCGGTGGAAGCGAACCAAAGCGCACCGTCTTTTTCATAGGTATGACCTGCGGCGCTTAAGCCAGCCACGGCCCTGTCGACGCGACCCTCGGTGTACAAGGACGATTCCAAGTAGTAGACATCAAATTTGAGCCCGAAGGTGTTCAAGTCCATGTCTTGTTCATTGCGCAGATAGGCCACAGCAAAACGTCGAATCGCGTCTAAGTCGTTGACATCGCCCTGAGCGGTGAGTGCCGCCACTTTAGCGCTGCTCACGGTTTTTTTGGCCAGATAATCCGCCGCAATGTCAGAAATGTATTCGCCGCGATAGCCGTCGGCTGGGAAGCTCGGGTCATCCGTGCCCAAGCCCTTCGCCCGAGCCTGAACCGACAGCGCTAAGTTCTGGATTTGTTGCCCTGCGTCGTTATAGTAGAACTCGCGCTGCACTTTCCAACCGTTGGCCTGGAAAAGCTCGGCTAAAGCATCTCCAAGCGCCGCTTGTCGGGCATGGCCTACATGCAACGGGCCGGTAGGATTGGCGGATACAAACTCGAGCAATACCTGCTGACCATGGCCCGTTGCGTTGCGCCCGAATTCATGGGTTGTGCGCAGTATTTCGGCGACCACCGCCTGCCTTGCGCTACTGGTTAAGGTGAGGTTGATGAATCCAGGGCCTGCAATTTCACTCTTTTGGATGATTTTCTGGCAGTCCGGATCGGAGGCAATTGCGCTTTGTAGGCGTGTCGCAATCTCTCTTGGGTTTTTGCCGAGCGGCTTTGCGACCTGAAGGGCGGCGTTGCAGGCCAGGTCACCATGGCTGGCCTGTTTCGGCTGATCCAGCGTGAGGACGAAATCTTGAGGGAGTGTTGCGCCTGGCGCCAGGCCGTCTACAGACTCCGCTAAAAGCTTGGTGAGTCTTAGGATGAGTTCGTTTTTGAGGGAAGCTAGCATGGAGCGCATTTTAGCCTTTGAGAAGAAGCCAAGCCCCTTGTCGCTAATTTTGCTTCAAATAGGCACCGATTGTCGGTCGCGCTGCTCGTTCGTCGACCCGTTGGGCCTACTCTGCCCAGGCTTGCCTAGACTTCAAGTGAAGGCAGGTCGCGGATGTCTTTGAAAAGTTTAAACCCCGCCTTCTCTCTGTAGAGTAATAGAATCGAAATGTCCGTTGAAACCGCCCCTTTTGTCTCCCAAGTGAATCCAAAGGCTACACTTCGCCGGGACTCAATGCGCGTATTGCGCGGGGAGGATGCCGCGAGTCCAATACCGGTCAAGCCAATCTTGGCCGTCGAGGGCTTACCTTCTGAGCTGGCGGATCTTGTCCCAGGAATGCTATACGCCATTATTGCAGATACCCAGGCTATTCGAGTCGCGTTGGCGACCCAATCTCTTTCTGGTAGCGCGCATGTTGGTGCGCCGAGCGTTTTGGTCACTGGCCATGATCCACACGCCTTAGTCAAGAAAGCGAAATCCTTTGCGCCCCAGTTGGAAAAGCAACTCACTCGAGGCTCGGCACGCATTTTGCGTCTGGAGGCGGATATCAGCCGCCGCTTACTGCGCTTTGGAAGCGCCAGATTGGTCGAAGACCTAAAGGCTCAAGTGATCGCGCCAGACAGCCTTGTCATTATTGATCAAGCGAGCAAAGTGCTCGGCCTATCCGATCCAGCGACCGCTGCGGTGACCTCACAAATCTTTCAATCTTGGGCCGAAAGAGCAAAGTTGGCGATCCTCTTTCTCGTTCAAAGCGATAAAGACAATCCTCGCGAGTATGCAAGTCTTAAAACTGTCGCTGAACATTGGGCTGGATTGGCCGTCGTCAAATCCAGTTCGTCGCGTACGGCAATCACCTTTAAGCATTGGTTCGGCTCTCAGGGCATTACCCCCGGAGGGCGCTTTCTGATGGGCTTGTCGTCTTCTGGGTTGCTGGGTGTCATTCTCGGAAAAGAGCGCAACCCTAACGAGACCTCCTCGACGACCATTACCCCGACCCAAGAAGAGCATGGCCTCATTGCGACCACCTTAGCTCTCGCTGACCTGGGGGACTTTGGAGCGCTTCTTCACGCTTGCGATGATCCACTAGAACTGATGGATTTAGCACGTCGGGCCAGGGGCGGTACGGTCTTACTTCATTTCTCACATCGTAGTGAGCTTGACCGTCTTGGGAAACTGGTCGCGAATCTGCGCTCGATTACCTCGCCCGAGGTACGCATTTTGGTGCGCGAGTGTGGTGCCAAGCTACGGAAAACGGAGAGTTACGCCTTGCTACAATTAGGGGCCAGCTTTATTGTTCCCAAGGATGTATCTGCGGAGTCGGCTCGTATTCTCATTGAGCAGTTGGGCTCTGCTGCCCTAAGAAGAATTCATAACCCGAGAGCGGCCGAGCAGCTCCGTCAGCTTCTATTGGAATCCACCGGGCAGCTTTTGACAGCCTATGAATTTAGGCTCAGGGTGACGAATCTCTTGGACTTAAGCGATACACGTCTACCTCATACTCTCGTCATGTTGGAGACCCCCCTGCCGGGACTTTCCAAGAGAATAACCAGCCTCATTGGCCCGCGTATTCGGGATGTGATGTTCACGGAATCTGATGGTCGTCTCCTGCTGTTCCTATTCGGATGCAGCGTCGAAGCCGCTGAAATTGTGATGAGTCGCCTTTTTCTGACGACGAAGGACCCGGCAACCACTTGGAAAAGCAGCTCGGATGCTGACCTGATTCGGCGCGTACTTGCCAAAATCGACACGCCAAGGCAAGACATTGAGGCAGCATCGATCGCGTCCATCGAACTGCTAGTCGTTGCGGATGCCAAGCGTGATGGTTCTAAACCATTGCGTATCGCTCGTAGTGCTTCGGCCTAAGAGACCTTACTGACGAGGACGTTGAGATGATCGGCCGTTTCGAACGCCCCCACCACGACGCCCTTCGTTTGCTCAGTGTTCTCGCGTTAGCTGTGCTGGCCATTGCCACGCATCAGGTTTGGTTCGACATGGGTGCAGCTGAAGCCGATCTAATGATTGACAACCTGGGCCCCGTCGCCTGGGTCTTACTCGCGCTTTTTGGGGTGACTGCGACGCGCTTCTGGACGCTCGTCGTGCTCGCCACCAAGGATCAATTTCGCATCATTGCGCCGTTATCGTATGCCGCCTCCAAAGAGCTTCCGACGGTGAGCGTGATCGTTCCTGCTTTCAATGAGGGTGTGACCATTCGAGGCTCCTTGGCGTCGCTACTCAAGGTCGATTATCCTGATCTTGAAATCATCGTAGTTGACGACGGATCCAAAGACAATACCTACCTGCACGCCTTTCGTGCGCAGGGCCTCGCCGCTCGTTCAGGCAAGCGTATTAGGCTCCTTACCCAGACTAACGCTGGAAAAGCGCAAGCTTTGAACTTCGGTATTTCCGAGGCGAGCGGTGAGCTTATGGTGTGCATCGACGGCGATGGCGTGATCGCTCGCGACGCTTTGATGCAGGCGGTCAAACATTTTCAAGATCCTGCGGTGGGAGCCGTCGCGGGATCGGTTCGGGTGGTCAACCGCCAGTCCCTACTGACTCAGCTACAAGCGTTGGAGTACCTCACCGGTCTCGGCCTGCCCAAGCGAGCGCAAAACACGAGTGATGCCGTGCTCATCGTCCCCGGCCCGCTGGGTGTGTTTCGGCGAGCG
>JAYVKZ010000276.1:0-13599 GCA_043767985.1 Betaproteobacteria bacterium | reverse complement strand
CGCTACAACACCTATTTTCCTGTACATGGGCTGGGACTCGGACTCACCGCCCACCAAGCACCCCAGACGCAACGACCAGGCCCCACCATCACGGGCGCGATTCAAATTATTCCCCGTACTGGCGCTTTGGACGCTGAGGACCGGGCCCCAGCCAGCTACACCATTGAGGACTGTGCCCTGCCCCTTGCGATTTCTGAACTCGCCTCGGAGCTGGTGACCACCAGTGCAATGTTTCGCAAAATGACCCAGGGCTTTTCAAGCTCGCCTCCCAGTCCCGGTGTGGACTCACTCGCCAACGATCCTGCAGCCATGGCACGCAGTGAGTTCTATCTTGCGATGACTCGCGACTCGGCGAGTGGGCAAATCGTCCTGACCACGCCAACGCATGAGGGCTCGCTAGCCCATGCAAAGATTCGTTGGGCGAACGAACGAGCGGCGCCTTTCGAGGCGCCACAACACTCGGTAGAACAGGCCAGCTTGGACAAGATTTTGGCACAGCCTCAGCAGCTTGGCGGCGTCTACCTTCCCAATCCACTTCGGGAGCCTGTACCTGCATCCATCGGCTCGATGATGCGCAATGCGCCGGGCGGCGCTGCGGTGACCGTGCATCCTTTGGGCGGATGCCCGATGGCTGACGATCATGAGCGCGGCGTGGTCGATTTTCGTGGGCGCGTTTTTGATCGCTCCAATCGACGAGTCATCCCCGGCCTTTATGTCATGGATGGGTCGATCATCCCTTGCGCTTTAGAGACCAACCCGTTCCTGAGTATTGCTGCGTTCGCTGAACATGCGGTGGAAAAACTGATTGAACTTGATCTTGAGAACCTGTTGGTTGCGCCTGCGGGCAAGTTATCGCCTATCGATGCAGGCGAAACGCCTAAGGTTCACCTTCCAGCAAGACCGATCATTACCCGTCCCCAGGAAAAGCCCGGTAACCCGTCCTTTGAATTCAAGGAACGATTGCGGGCAAAGCTTACTCAATGGCAGGGCTTGAATGCGCTTTTTGACTTAGCGTCGATCACACCGCAGGAGATCGAACAAGGCCTTGTTTACCTCGAACTTCAACTGGCCTATCGCCCAAAGGATCTTAAACAGTTCCTGGCGCAAGTCGATCATCAGTGTGCCTTGCAGGGGCAGCTTCGCCTTATCAAGCGCAAACTCAGCTTCCCGGCTTTTGCAGACGACGACTGGGCGCAAATCGGCGAGCCTGTCGCACTTGAAAGCGGCTCTATCCAACTCTTTGTACAAACTAGAAAACCGTCGCTACGTAGCGCCCTGCGAGCAGGCCTTATCTATCGTGAACGACGCTTTAAACGGGAACAGGGACTCGAGGCACGGCGCACGGTAAGACGTACCCATCTACCCTCATTGATCAACTTCCTAGGACACGTGGGCGCCACTCGTGAAGTACGCTACGAGTTTACTTTACGTTCGATGCGGGGCGCCCTCATTCGCGGCGAAGGTTGCAAAGCGATTCGTTATCGACGCGACAGCAATGTGTGGAAAGACCTTTTCACCTTGCCCACTTGTTTGATGCAAGATGACAAACTGATTTGGCAAGGTCAACTCTCGGTCGATGTGGACTACTTTCTGACTGAAGGCGTCCCTACCGTTATCCATCAGAAAAACCTACCGGAATCGCTTCTCAGCATCACGAACTACGCGATGTTTTACTTGCGTGTGATTTTGAGTACTTATTTTTATGAATTCGGCCCGCCCGACTACCCACAAGAGGCGCTTCGAACGGACGATTTATCCGGTCCATTGATGGCGCTCGGCTTGGAGCACCAGCCACGCCATTACTGGCTTCCCGTGAGTGAGTTTGGTCAAATACTGGTGAAAGAGCCTGGGCCGGGGCAGAGCTATCGGGACCTTGGTCGCGCCTTCGAAAAGGCGCTTCTGGCGCTCGAAGCGAAAACTCAAGCGCCTTCCGATCCGCGATTTAACCTCGTATCGGTCTATGAAACACAAAACGGGACGCCGCGTGGATCGGTGCTCCTACTGCACGGCTATGCTATTTCCTCATCGATGTGGAGTTCTCCGCGTATCGGCAAGAACATGGTGCAATCCCTGCTGGACGCCCACTACGATGTGTATGTCGCCGACCTGCGCACCTCGTCGTCATTGGATGACATCATCAACCACGCCATTAGTTTCGACGCAGTGGCTGCAGAAGATATCCCCTGCCTTATTGAATTTGTGTGGCAAAAAAATCTGGCTAGAGCCGCAGAAGGCGACGCGAGCGCTAACAAGATTCATGTTGTCGCCCATTGCATGGGCTCAGCGCAATTTTCCATGGCATTGCTTGCCCAGGCACAAGCGTGTCAGGAAAATGGCCTTTGGAGCGGCCCAAACGCCCGTTTTGAGTTGAGCAAGAATCGTATCGCCAAGGCCTGCTTCTTTCAAGTTGCTCCAATGATCGCGGTCACGCGAGCCAATGCAGTCCGGGGCCGAGCTGCGGGTGTGTTCGATGCCTTAGTCAGTCAACAGCATGTGGGGCCTTGGTTAGCACAAGCCGATAGAGTGACGCCCCTCGAGTCTTTGCTGGATCGGCTGGCGATGAGCTTTCCCTATCCAGAAGGATTTGATTGTGGCGATCCGGCCCCTCACGAGCTTAGTCCCTGGGTTGGAGTCACCCGCAAAGCCTTCTGGCTTTACGGTCAAACTTGGGACAATGCAAACTTAAGCGAAGACGTTCGGCGACATATCCATGAGATCATCGGCCCAGTGAATCTCGGGACCTATCGTCAAGTGGGGGCGTTTACCCGAAGTGGCCGTGTTGTCAATCGCGAAGGTACCAATGACTATGTCAAAGATGCCTTTCTTACCGAGGTTTTTAGCAGCTTCGAAACCTTATGGCTGCACGGCGAGCGTAGTGGGATGTTCGAAAAACAAACAACCGAGGGCACCAGTAACTACCTTAAGCGATTGCTCGCGCCCATAGGCCTAGATGAGCTTGTACGCTTTCAGAGCCTCACTGGCTTTGGTCATTTGGACAGCCTCATCGGCGAACACGCTCACCTGCATGCCCATCGCCATGTCATCGAATTCCTTCAGACCCCTTCAGTGGCGCGCAGCGGCGCTCGAAACCTCGCAATCGTCGCGCCGCTTGAGGCGCGACAGCGCGTCAAACCTACCAGTTGCGGCCCTTTCTTCACCCGAACGGTCGATCGAACCTTTCGGATCTGGTTCTTCATAGAAGAGCAACTAAGTGATCGACTATCGCATGCATGTATCGGTCTTGTCAGTCCCGCTGGAAGCATCTCAAACGACGCGCCTTGGACGCTACACAAAGCTTGGCGCGTCTCGGCGCGAGATCATCTTGCCGGTTTACATCAGTTTGTATTTGAATTCCCTGAACATGAGCTCCTCGAGCACATGCGGATCGTGGTTGGGGGCGTGTTTGAATTGGGCCGCTCACCTTTAAGCCCCGTTCAAAGCGACATTGAGTTTTTGTTGTTTAGGGAACAACTTGAGGAACTGATCCAACTGGGAAGTTTTATTGCTCCCGTGCTGCGCCCCTCTAATGGGGCCATCCGCTCTTTTCTGGTCGGGTCTTGTCAGTATCCAGGTTGGCTGATTGATCGAGCCCATGCCAAAGAGGCTCATCGCCATTGGCTAGGCTTGATCGACCATCAAGTTTTACCTCCGGAAGCACTCGTGCTCACCGGCGATCAAGTCTATCTCGATGCGTTCGGGAATGTTATTGCCGATGCTCCCCGAGCGGATAGTTTGGCCAACATCTACACGGAGTCGTTTGGGGGAAAAACGACCCAACGATCCGCCTGGTCCATGGTATTGAAAAGACTGAGTTTACATTGCCAAATGGATGATCATGAGTTCACCAACAATTACACTCTGAGCGGTAGCCTCCCGACGGCCGCGCGCATGACGGCACTACATGCTTTCACATTATTTCAAGGCCCTTCCCTGCCTTCGTATCGACAGCTTATGGCCGTTCGCGAGGCTCAAAACAGGGCAGTGACACTGCGTCAGAAAATGCAGCCAGTCTTGCAAACGCTCTCGGGGGTGACCGAGCTATGTGGACAGTCGGCCTTTATGTTGGACACGCGATCTCATCGTTCGCGTCAGCATGATCGCCTCTATTGCGAGCAAGACTTCGAAGCGTTTAAAAGATGGGCAGCTCAGGTCGATAAAAGCGCCGTGAAGTTCCTGTTCACAGGGTCCGTGCTTTTTCCTATGTTGCGAAAAACGCTTGCTCAACCGGCTTCAGGCTTTGACGAAGATACCTTGAGTGCTTATCCTGCGCAGCGCAATCGGCTCCTGGAAGTGATCGCCGCCGCTAGGCTGAGAAACATCGTCTTCGTCTCGGGCGATCTGCATGTCTCCTGTTCAGGCACCGGCGAGATTCACGCTGCAAACGAACGCTTACCGTTTGGTTTTTGCGTCGCTTCTGGGCTGTATGCGCCGCTGCCTTTTGCCAACACCCGAAGCTGGGAGTTACCGCCGATTAGCATGAATCAAAGTATCGCTTTCGATCTTGCCCAATTTCAGACGATCAATTTTAAAATCGAAGAGATTACGGAAGAGCAATGCATTGCGCAAATCGTGGTCACGCGCGATCCTCACGCCGAGCTTACCCATTGCCACTTTGTGGACTCGCAAGGCAGAGTCGGCGCCAGTCAACTTTTGACGCAAGCAAAATACACTGAGCAGCAATCACCCACCGTAGGCTAACCCAGCCGACGAGCCAGAGCGACGATCCGCTCGGCATCCACCCCAAAGTGCGCACGTAGTTGCGCCCGGGTGTCACTTCGCCCAAACCCATCGGTGCCCAGGGTATGAAAGGGTCGTCCGTCAGGAATAAAGGCACGAATCTGCTCGCTTAAGGCGCGTACATAGTCGCTCGCAGCAATGATCGGCCCAGAGGTTTGCAATAGCAACTGGGTGATCCAAGCTTGATCTAGAGGTTTCGCGGTGGGCGTGTCGATATCGGGCGATTTCACCTGACCGGTGGCAGTTAAGCCAAGGCTGGCCTGTTCGCAAGCAACCCCGTCACGGGCTAATTCGTTCCAGCTTGTGACACTGACGACGTCCACATCAAAGCCTTCAGCATTCAAGCGGTGGGCTGCTTTCGTGATTTCTGTAAAGATTGCGCCAGATCCCAAAAGCGTGATCTTATTACCCTTCGAGGATTCCAAATCCGGCGTCAAAGCCGCAACACGGCTGAACAAGTAGGCCCCACGAATGACGCCTTCTTTAGCCTCCAGGGGCAAGCTCGGGTTCGGGTAGTTTTCATTCATCGCGGTGATGTAGTAGAAGACATCTTTTTGCTGCTCAAGCATTTCGCGCATGCCATGATCAAGGATGAGCGCCAACTCTCCCGCAAAAGCAGGATCGTAGCTACGGCAGTTGGGAATCGTCCCCGCGATTAATTGGCTATTGCCATCCTGATGTTGCAGGCCTTCACCTCCTAAGGTGGTGCGACCCGATGTCGCGCCAATGAGAAAGCCTCGGGCCCGTTGATCGGCCGCTGCCCATATCTGATCCCCGACGCGCTGAAACCCAAACATACTGTAATAAATGTAGAAGGGCAGCATGGCTTGACCGTGCACGCTATAGGCCGTAGCGGCCGCTGTCCAACTCGCCAGCGCGCTCGCCTCGGAAATGCCTTCTTCCAAGATTTGCCCGTCGGTGGCTTCACGGTAGGTTAAGACCGAGCCGATATCTTCCGGCTCATAACGCTGCCCCACACTGGAATAAATACCGACTTGCTTAAAGAGATTGGCCATGCCGAAGGTGCGCGCCTCATCGGCCACAATCGGCACAATTCTGGGGCCAAGTGTTTTGTCTTTGAGTAAATTAGCAAGCATACGTACAAAGGCCATGGTGGTGCTCATGTCCTTACCTTGCGCGTCCAGCGCAAAGCTGGCCCATTTATCGACGGGAGGCACCGTCAGAGGCGCGGCCCGTCCGTGTCGCTGGGGCAGGTAGCCGCCGAGTCGCGCGCGACGCTCATGCAAGTAGCGCATTTCGGCCGAATCCTCCAGGGGCTTGTAAAAGCTGACCGCTTCGACTTGGGCGTCGCTCAATGGCAAATGGAAGCGGTCTCTAAACGCCAAAAGCTGGGCGGTATCGAGCTTTTTTTGTTGGTGTGTGGTCATCTTGCCTTGACCGGCTTCACCCATACCGAAGCCTTTCTTGGTGTGCGCCAAGATGACTGTCGGTTGTCCCTGATGGGCGCAAGCCGACGCATAAGCGGCATGGATCTTCACAAGATCATGTCCACCCCGTTTGAGGCGGTCAATCTGCTCATCGGTCATGCCCTGCACTAATTGCTGTAGGCGAGGGTTTTGACCAAAGAAATGCTCACGATTGAAAGCGCCGTCCTTGGCCGCAAAGGTTTGCATTTGACCATCTACTGTATTCGCGAATGCATTGACCAGTGCGGCGGCGTCGCGAGCGAACAAGCCGTCCCAATCGCTTCCCCAAAGCAACTTGATGACGTTCCAGCCCGCCCCAGCAAACAAGGCCTCTAGTTCATCCACAATGCGGCCATTACCCCGTACCGGGCCATCCAAGCGTTGCAAATTGCAGTTGATGACAAAGGTCAGGTTATCGAGGCCTTCGCGAGCAGCCAAGGTGAGCGCACTCATGCTCTCGGGCTCGTCCATCTCGCCATCGCCAAAGAAGCCCCACACTCTTTGTTGTTGATCGGTGCGCTGTTGCCGCAACGATTCGACTTCACTTAACTTGCGATCTTGTAGATAGCGCATGAAGCGTGCCTGAAAAATTGCGCTAATCGGACCAATCCCCATGCTGCCCGTGGGGAACTGCCAAAACTCGGGCATCAGGTAGGGGTGAGGATAGCTACTCAAGCCTTGCACTGATATTTTCTCAGCACTCAATTCCTGACGATAGTGAGCCAAACTTTCTTCACTGAGTCGGCCCTCGAGAAAGGCACGCGCGTAAATACCAGGAGCACTGTGTGGCTGAAAGAACACCAGATCGCCCTGCACGCCAGCGCGAAAGAAATGATTGAATCCCACTTCGAACAAATCAGCCGAACTAGCATAGCTCGCAATATGTCCCCCTAGCTCACCATACGCCGCATTGGCCCGCACGACCATGGCCATGGCGTTCCAACGCATGATGCTTCCCAAACGCTCTTCAAGCCCCAAGTCGCCAGGAAAACCAGCCTCGATAGAGGCAGGGATGGTGTTTAAATATGGCGTGATCCCATTAGGTCGCCAGCCGAGCTGCCGGGCTTGAGCGACGGTATTGAGCTGGTCGAGCAAATACTTGGCGCGGTCCGGGCCAACCTGCTCCAGGACCGACAACAGCGCCGCGCGCCACTCCTCGGTTTCGTCGGGGTCGGAATCTTGGCCTGCCGCTTCGGCCAGGCTCAAAAAATAGCGGTTCAAAGAAAGATTGGTCATGGGGGAAGTGTACGAACAAAATGCCCGCATCTGTTGCTGAAATAGTGGAAAATCGGGCACTAAAAAAGCATTAAATGCCTAATAATTTCTTTTTTATAGCATATTAATTCGCTACGATATAAATTATCAGCCAATTCAAACTTACAATCGGCAAACTCACCATGACCTACAAGTGTCCCAATGAATGCCATCGATAGCATCGACATCAAGATCTTGAAAGAGCTTCAGCTCGACGGCTCGCTGAGCAACGTGGAGTTGGCGAAGCGCGTGCATCTCAGCCCCTCCCCCTGCTTGGCGCGTGTCAAAGCTCTGGAAAAATCGGGGGTGATCGACCGCTATGTAGCGCTGGTCAAGCCCAAAGCAGTGGGCCTTGGCCTGAACGTTTTTATTTCGATCAGTCTTAAACAACAGGGCAAGGCCGAACTTGAGGCCTTCGAGCAAAGCATTAGCTTGCGTGATGAGGTCATGGAGTGCTACCTCATGACCGGGGACAGCGATTACCTTATCCGAGTCGCCGTGCCCGATATTGCCGCGCTCGAGCGATTTATTCTGGACCGACTCACTCCCATTGAGGGCATCGAGAAAATTCGCTCCTCGTTTGCTTTGAAACAAGTGCGCTACAAGACAGCCTTACCGATCGACTAAGCGATAAGCTTCGCGACGTTCAACAGAGTTTATTCGCTCAGCGATCTAAAAAAACCGCCAACAACATACTTAGCCCTGCGAACAACAATACCCCATCCATCAAGAGCTTAAACTGCTCAACCTTAATTCGTTCGACAATTCGCTTAGACAGAAACGCGCCCACCGTCAATGCGGAGCCAACCAGCACGCCTTTAATGATCGCTTCCAAGGGCAACAAGGCGAAGTTACGCAAGACCAAGGCTTTGCTCGCAAAGACCAGAAACGATGCCAGGGCTTCGGTGCCAATAAAGGCACCTTTCACTAGACCATGCGCTAAGAAAAACGGCGTATTGATGGGGCCGGTGGACACCATTAAACCCGACAAGAATCCAATCACAAGCCCAGGAAAAATCAAATGCCAAGCTTTAAGGGTCCAGTGTCTAGCCGTCAACCAACGTCGAGCTGGGATCATTAAAATAAGTACCACGCCGAGCACGGCCTCGACCAGTTTAGGTGACAGTTCGACAAAGGTGCGGGCACCCAAAGCCGCCGCCGGCATACCGGCGAGACAGTAGTAAAAGACCGGGGGCCAAGAGAGTTCGCGCCACCAAATAAACACTCTTGAGGCGTTCGCAAACAGGGCCGACACAGCCATGATCGGTACGGCCTGCTTGGGGCCAAACACCCAGACCAGGATCGGCATCAAGATAATCGAGGAACCAAAGCCGATGACACCGCCGACCGTACCGGCGATGACCGCCATTACGGCGATGAACGCATAAGCGAAATAAAGAGTATCCAATGCAATCTTATTACTTATGATCGGCCACAACCATGGCCTCGGGCGTTCGACTTTCGGCCATCAAATCCGGTCAAGCGGGTAAATGGGGCGTCGCACCCGTTTGAAATCCAAGGTGCTGTAATCCGAGGTACAAACGCCCACGCCCGCGCATTCGACAATGGCCTTCGCGTAGCGTCGCAGGCCAGCTCGCCAATGAATGCGGCTCTTTAACATCAAAAAGCGCTTTTTCTCAGGCTCAATACCGAGCACTCGTAAGCTTGCAATATCATGAGGTTCAACATGGCGTGAGATCACGGCGATTTCTACCTTGCCGGTATCAAGTACCACGGAAAGCCCCATATTGACTTGTTCGCCGCGCCCCATTGGGCCTTCGTTACGATACTGACCATCGACGATATTTTTCACCTTGCCGGTCACGATTCGTGGGGTTGCAACTTGGCCGATGCTTGGCATCTCCAAATTGCCGCCTAATGGGAGCGTCACTGTGGCGCCAATGCCTGCGGCGGCGAGTCGCTTCGCGGCTTGCGGATCATAAATGGCGAAAGCGGCCACATTGCTCAAGCCTGCATCGAGGATGGCGCCGAGCACCGTCATGGTATCCATGGTGCCACCCGAGGCGCAGTTATCGTAGTGGTCTAATAAGACCACCGGACCGACGCCTGGCGATGACGCTAGATCGTCTGCACGAGCGAAGGACTGGGCAAGAGGCTCCACCGTGTACACGAAGGCCTCGCGCTGCCGCCAAGCCATCTCTAACAGCTCTTCGGTGTAGCGCTTCGCAAGTAGCGGGTTGGCATCTGTGACCACCACGGCCGAAAGGCCCGCATGGGTAATATCCGCATGAGGAAAACCCACAAACACTGTGGCACTTAAAGCCCCCTCCTCTTCCATTTGCCGACAACGTGCTTGCAACTCACGATTGGGTGAATCGTCGCTGCCCTGACGCATGACATGGGGCAACATCGGTCGGTTGCCCCAAGCCATGACCGGTTGGCAGCGCTTTTGTAGCAGAGCAAGAATGGGACCAGCCGCTCGCAAGCCAGTTTCGTACATGTCGATATGCGGATAGGTCTGATAGCCCGCGATCACCGTTGCTTGGTCAACCATGGCTGGAAACAAATTAGTATGCATATCCAGGGCTATGCCGATCGGCACCTTCGGTGCGATGGCACGAATTCGGCGCAGCAGTTCGCCCTCGCCATCGTCATAGCTGCGAGTCACCATGGCACCGTGCAAATCCAAAAGAATGGCATCGCAACCGCGACGCACCGCATCGCAAATACGACCGCACATGTAGTCGAAGGCCTCGCTCTCGACAGGACCACTCGGGGGCGCATTCGCGGCAAGGGCAAAATCAACTTGAGCGCCCGCTTTAAGCGCTAGGTCAAGCAAGGCCGCTGAGGCCGAGCCTGTGCCGCTCAGGGCGTCAATCGCAGCTCGGCCGTCGAGCGGCTGCTCTCGTCCGCCGGAAAAACGTTCTAGGCGTGTGGGGACTGGTGAGAACGTGTTGGTCTCATGCTTCATTTGGGCAATTACAATTTTCAAGAGAACTCCTCACTCACTTTCTGCAGGTCATGCATGTCGCTACTTTAACCTTAGGTTACGCAACTCGTTACCGCCCGCGCACTACTTTGAAATCAGATTATGATCTCTGGCTGCGTGTCTCTCTCCATTTTACGAAGGAACCCCATGACCGAATTTAATAATGCCGTCCTTTATCAAGTCGACAACGCCGTCGCCACCCTCACCTTAAATCGTCCAGAATCACTCAACTCACTGAATGACGATATTGTTCAGGCCTTGATCGCCTTTCTGGATCGCGCAGCGGCCGATTCCGCGGTACGCGCGCTAGTCATTACCGGTGCCGGTCGCGGGTTTAGTTCGGGCGCCGATCTCAATGGCTCTGGCGCGAAAAGCGTCAGAATGCCATCTGAAACTTTGCGCAAGGGCCACAACCTCTATATCCAAAGAATTCGCAATATTCCCAAGCCCGTGATCACGGCCATCAATGGTGTAGCTGCCGGCGCAGGGATGAGCTTAGCGATTAGTGGGGATATTGTTCTAGCGGGTCATTCAGCAAGTTTTCTACAGGCTTTTGCAAAAATCGGGCTGATTCCTGACGCGGGCAGCACCTACTTCCTACCGCGCTATGTCGGCAATGTTCGCGCACGGGCCCTAGCCATGCTGGCTGACAAAATTTCCGCCGAGGATGCACTTCGCTATGGCATGGTGTGGAAACTGTATCCCGATAATCAACTTTTGGCTGAGGCATTAAAACTTGCCAAACACATGGCGACCCAACCCACCAAGGCCTATGCACTGATCAAACAAGCGCTCAACGCCAGCAATGAGAATTCGCTTGACCAACAACTCGAGCTCGAAGCCGATTTGCAAGATCAAGCCGCCGTGACCTTTGACTTTAAGGAAGGGGTGGCCGCCTTCCTCGCCAAGCGACCGGCTCAGTTTCAAGGAAAATAGTTCATGCCAGGCACACTTAAAACAAGGCGCTTGCCAGAAGAGCAGGCCAAGCTACAGCGGGCCCTCACCGGCCTGTTCGAGCGTCATGTCAGCTTTAATCAGGTGCTAGGACTCAAGGTTGACTTTCACGACTCTGGCGCAGCGCGCTTGCGCTTTGAGATGCGCCCCGAGCTGAAAGGTCACGCGCTGTCAGGAAGGCTTCATGGCGGTGTGACCGCTTCTGTGTTGGATACCGTTGGTGGTTTTGGCATTATCTGGGCGCTTTGCGAAAAGCATTGCGACGAAACGACCGCTCAAATCATGCACCGTTTTACAAAAGTGGGCACGATCGATCTTCGAATCGATTTCTTGCAGCAAGGCATTGGGCAATGGTTTGTCGCCAGCGCGAAAGTGCTTCGCCTGGGCGGAAGAATCGCCTCGGTTCAAATGGCCCTCGAGAACGACGACGGCACCCTCATTGCGGCGGGCAGCGGTTCCTATATTATTTCTTGAGTCCAAGTCCCTCTATTTTGGCAGCCCCAGGCCCATGGAGCGGGTGATGACTTCCTTCATAATTTCATTGGTTCCACCATAAATACGTTGCACCCTTGCGTCCGCAAAGGCGCGAGCAATCGGGTACTCCCACATATATCCGTAGCCGCCATGCAGTTGTAAGCACTCGTCGATGACCTTACACTGCAAATCGCTCACCCAATATTTCGCCATAGAGGCGGTGGCGGTATCGAGTTTTCGCTCCAGCAATAGCTCAATGCATTTATCGACAAACACCTGCGCTACCTGCACTTCAGTTTGCGCTTCGGCCAAAGTAAAACGGGTATTTTGGTAGCTGGCCACCGTCGTCCCAAAAACTTTACGTTGCTTCACATAGTCCACCGTCCAATCAATTGCGGCCTGGGCGCTACTGACCCCGCTAATGGCAATTTGCAGACGCTCCCAAGGAAGTTCCTGCATCAAGTAAACGAAGCCTTGATTTTCTTGACCCAAGAGATTGGTCGCGGGCACTTTTACGCTATCGAAAAATAGCTCAGAGGTATCCTGCGCTTTGAGTCCAATTTTCTTCAGGCGTTTACCCTTTTCGAAACCTGGCATCCCGCGTTCAAGCATGAGCAGGCTGGTGCCCTTCGCCCCAGCACTCGGATTGGTCTTTGCCACCGTGATGACCAGATCTGCCATAAAGCCGTTGGTGATAAAAGTCTTTGAGCCATTGACTAGGTAATGATCGCCTTGTCGCACGGCTGTCGTCTTGATACCTTGCAAGTCAGACCCGGCCGCAGGCTCGGTCATAGCAATCGCACCAATTAACTCTCCTCGAGCCATCTTCGGCAACCAGCGTTGCTTTTGCTCCTCGGTACCGTAAGTCAGAATGTAGGGGGCGACAATTTCGGAGTGCAAGCTAAAGCCTAGCCCAGTGGCGTTGATCCTGGCCACCTCTTCGAACAGAACGACCGAGAATAATTTGTCAGCCGACGAACCGCCGTAGGCTTCTGGCATGGACGTGCACAGTAAACCTTGCTCGCCGGCCTTCAACCAAACCTCACGATCGACAAAGCCCTGGTCCTCCCAGCGCTCATGGTGCGGTGCAACCTCAGTCTCTAAGAAGCGACGAACAGTCGCCCTAAAATCCTCGTGTTCAGGTTTAAATATGGTGCGTTCAATCATGACCGATCCTCTCAAAATGTTTCACTTCGGTGGGACGATAGCAAGAAATTGATTAGACTTCGCCAATTGACCACTTTTTTTCGGACAGGAGTCCCCTATGGCTGAAGCCTTTATCTTTGATGCAATCCGCACGCCTCGCGGTCGTGGCAAGAGTAGCGGCTCGTTGTATGAGGTCAAACCCATCAAACTCGTCACACATTTGATGGCGCAAATGCAGCACCGGCACCAGCTTGATACCGCGCTGATTGAGGACGTGGTTCTGGGTGTCGTCAGCCCCGTCGGTGAGCAGGGCTCAGTCATCGCCAAGACCGCTGCCTTAGCCGCCGGATGGGATTTGAAAGTCTCGGGTATGCAAATCAACCGCTTCTGCGCCTCTGGCCTGGAAGCCGTGAACCTGGCCGCCCAGAAAGTACGCTCAGGCTGGGAAGATTTAATCGTCGCGGGTGGTGTGGAATCGATGTCACGGGTGCCGATGGGCTCGGATGGAGGGGCTTGGTCGCACGACCCTGAGACCAACTTCAACACAGGTTTCGTTCCGCAAGGCATTGGCGCCGACCTGATCGCCACCATTGAAGGTTTTTCGCGAGACATGGTCGATGAGTTCGGCGTGAATTCGCACCAGAAGGCAGCGGCAGC
>JAYVKZ010000275.1:0-3072 GCA_043767985.1 Betaproteobacteria bacterium | reverse complement strand
GTTCGGATAAACCCTAGCCGCCTCGACAGAAATAAATTTCTTCTCCCTCATATTCTTTCTTTCTCTTGTGTGGGGGCAATTGCATGTCCGATCTCAGGTTGACGGGTGACCTGTCGCATTATGTGGTGGGTCGCGAGTTCGCCTGGCCAATTTCCGAGGAGAACCATCGCCTCATGCATCGTGTCATGGATCACTGCTGGGGTTTTCATGGCCGGGTGGCGAGCCGCGAGCAGATTCAAGTGCAAATCAGTTTCCCTCACCAAGCTGACTGGCTCAACTTGTTTATGTCCTGGTGGGAGTACGGTTTTCGAAGCTGGCGACGTCGCGCTCCGAAAGATGCCACGCTGACTTTTCTCTGTGAGCTTGGGCCGAAAGAGTACGCCATGACGGGGCGAGACGGATATGAGCTCTCAGACCGTTGGGAGGAAGCGCAGTTGATGATGTCGATGGTGCGTCAGTTATGGGCTCGCCTGGAGGCTGAAGAAGTCGATCAAATTCAGGCCTAGGCGAAGCGCAAGGCCTGGCCTTCGACCTATACTTGCAATTTTGTGAAGGGCAGAGATTAATGAAAGCGTTGAAAGGCCATGTGGCCGTAGTCACGGGCGCCGCCAGCGGTATTGGCTTGGCGATGGCAAACCGCTTTGCCCGCGAGGGTATGAACTTGGTGCTTGCCGATATTGAGGATGCGCCCCTTCAAAAAGCAGCTCAGCAACTCAAGGAGATGGGTTGCGAGTTGATTACGCTCAACACCGATGTGCGCTTTGAGAACCAGGTGCAAGCCCTGGCGGACGCAGCTTACGCACGATTCTCTGCTGTCCATGTGCTTTGCAACAACGCTGGCATTGCTGCGGGTGCAGGCGCCTTGCGGACCCATGCCTGGAACTCCAGTCTCGCCGATTGGGAGTGGACCATGAGCGTGAATTTTATGGGTGTGTTGTACGGTGTACGCGCCTTCACGCCGCGCATGATTGCGGGAGGCGAGGAGGGGCATATTGTCAATACCGCCTCGGTAGCCGGTCTCATAAGTGGCGCTAACCCCTATAACGTGTCCAAGCATGCTGTGGCCTGTCTGACGGAGGGCATGTACAAGGACTTGAAGTCTATCGGGTCGAAGGTGTCGGCCTCGGTACTCTGTCCGGGCTTGATTCGAACCGATATTTTGGACGCCGAGCGCAATCGCCCTCCGGAGTTTGGAGCAAAGAACACTCTCGATGGTTTATCGGAGCAGGCGCGTCAGTTTTCCCAAGAGTTTCGTCGTGCGCTTGAAACCGGCTATGACCCGGCGCAGGTGGCCGACGCGGTGGCGGAAGCGATTCTTGCAGATCGGTATTACGTCATTCCAGCGCAAGCGCACCTGCTCGAACTGATCCGGGTACGCATGCAAGACATCACTGAGCAGCGCAATCCCACCATCGCCAAAGTATTCTAAGTTTTGCGTGAAGTCGTCAGTATTTTGTTGATGATCGCGGCATTTTCTCGGGGCTGTCAAATCTCTGCGCTTGAGTGTCGATGGACACCCTAAGCCGGGCCAATCGACGGGGCATCCGGTTTATGACGCTGGCGATGGTCAGTTTCATTTTCAATGATGCCATCGTCAAGTATGTCAGCGAATCACTGCCCGGCGGGCAACTCATTATGATTCGCGGTCTGATGGCCTGCCTGTTCACGCTCTTGGTAGCTCGAGCACTAGGCGTTCGCATCAAGCTCACCGAACTCAGTGAGCGCTGGGTCATGATTCGTGCGGGCTTTGAGGCGGTCGGGTCATTCTTCTATCTCTATGCGCTCTTCAATATTCCGCTCGCGAATGCCACCGCGATCAATCTGTCCTCGCCGCTCTTTATTGCGCTTCTGGCCATGTTCTTCTTGAAAGAGAAAGTGGATGCCTATCGTTGGCTGTTGATTGCTGTCGGGTTCTTGGGCGTGATCTTGGTCATTCAACCGCGCGCGGCCAATTTCAATGCCTTTGGGTTGCTGACCTTGCTCAGCACTTTGCTGTATGCCGGACGGGATCTTTTGACACGTAAGATACCTGCGGGAGTTCCGGCGATCGTCGTCACCTTAGGCACCTGTATTGCGGTGACGGCACTGGCGGCCATTGTGGTGTTGTTTCAGGGATGGCAGACCTTTTCTGCGCGGCAATTTGGGCTGTTGGCGCTGGCGGCGGGCTGCTTGGCGATGGGCTATTTTTTCATGATTCAGGCGAACCGACAGGGCGAGTTTTCGGTGGTTGCACCTTTTCGCTATACCGGTTTGATCGGGGCTTTAATCCTGGGATATTGGGTCTGGGGGTATGTACCCAACGAAATGGCTTGGATGGGCATCGCCTTGCTCATTTTGGCTGGTATGCTGATGCTCTTGCGCGAGCGTCGGCGAGGCCTTGCGACATCGTCCGGGCCGTAAAGCAGCGCCTCAGTCGCGGAATGACGCCTTGGTAGTTTTGTAGTGTAATTTTTCGTAGTGTATTTCTTTGTTGACCGAGGAACCCTCCATGGATTTGAGCTACGGCCCAGAGTACGAAGCCTTCGCGAAAGAGGTGCGCGCCTTCATCGCGGCCAATCGGCAGCATGCAGTGTCTGGGCGACCGCCGAAGGACCCTGCGGGTCAAGCCTGGCAAAAACGCCTGATTGAACAAGGCTATGCAGCACGCACCATCCCCAAGGTCTATGGCGGAGGGGGTTATGAGCCGGACATCTTGAAAGCCAGAATCATCGTCGAGGAGTTTGCGAGTGCTGGCGTAAGTGCGGGTTTGGGCGGTCAAGGCATTTCGATGTTGGTACCCACCTTGCTTGAGGTGGGCACCGAAGCACAGCGCCAACAGTTCATCGGCCCAACCATTCGCGGTGAGATGGTCTGGTGTCAAGGTTACTCTGAACCGGGCGCGGGCAGTGACCTCGCGAACCTGAAAACCCGCGCAGTGATTGATGGCGATCACTGGGTCATCAATGGCCAAAAAATATGGACCAGCACAGCGCAGTTGGCCGATTGGATTTTTTGCCTGGTGCGTACCGAGCCGGAGGCTCCCAAGCACCAGGGCATCAGCTTCCTGTTGTTTCGTATGGATACGCCAGGGAT
>JAYVKZ010000274.1:0-6997 GCA_043767985.1 Betaproteobacteria bacterium | reverse complement strand
TCTTATTGCGTCAAAATTTACGAGCTTAGTATTGTTAAAGCTGTTGAAGTAGAGCTTAAGGCTCTTGCTTTCGATAATGTTGGGCGAATCAGCCGGTACGGTTACCACCGCGACGGCAACCTGCGGCTTGCCACGCGGGTTAAGCCAACTGAGTTCGTAGCAATTCCAGACATCCACGCCAAAAAAGGGAAGAGGGCGCTTACCGTCTGAGTGAATGCCAATTTCGGCCCGTTTCAGTTGTCGAGCTATTGGGAAAAGTAGCGTTGGATCATATTGATCCTTGTAAATCGCCACTTGTCCGAGCGGCATGGTATGTTCGTTCATATGCTTGAGCTTAACACTGCCCCTATTCTTACGCCGCCCGTCCCAGCGGCTTCTATTATGTTGCTGCGCGATGCCACGGATACAGGCCTGGAGGTGCTGATGTTAAAGCGCTCCATGAAATCAGCCGTGCTCGGTGGGGTTTACGTCTTTCCTGGCGGCAAGCTCGATGCGAGTGACCGCGCGCCCGATGCCCATGCTGCGCTCGCTGAACCTCCGGAAAAGCTACTTGCGAGGATCGGCAACAATCCTGTCAGCGCGACTGAAGCGGCCGCTTTTTTCTTAGCGGGCTGCCGAGAAACTTTTGAAGAATGTGGCGTCCAGCTAGCGGTGAGCGATTTGGTGGCCTGGTCACGTTGGACCACGCCGGTGCTCTCTTCATTTATGAACAGGCGATTTGATACGCAATTCTTCGCTGCCGCGATGCCGAGCGATCAATTGGCCGTGCACGATGATCATGAGGCGGTCGCCAGTACCTGGTTTAAGCCTCGTGAAGCCTTGACGCAGTACTGGGCTGGCTCGATAGATTTGGCGCCTGTTCAATTGATGAGCCTACTAGATTTGTCGCGCTTTAAGTCCACGAAGGATGCGCTGGACGTCGCCCGGGCACGGCCGGCGCCACACATTTTGCCGGAACCATTTCAAGATGGGGAGTCGAGGGTGGTGACCTACCCTGGGGACTCGAATCATTCTCTTAAGACCCGGCTCCTTCCTGGACCCACGCGATTGCGCTCTACATCCACCCGCTTCGAGCCTGAGCAGGGCGGTTTCGATGGATTTTTTATCAATATGCTCTGAGGGAGCCTGAGGCTTGGCTCTTGCCTCATGGCTAACGACGGGCCTCTCGCAAGCCCCCGAAAGCTATATTTGCAAGGCCTTGGGTTGCGGTAAACAAGTTGTAACTTGCGACGCAACCCCGATAGAGATTTGATTCGGGATGACCCTGTAGCGCCATCTTAGAGGCCTCAAGCGTTCTCGCAGCGATGACGTTTGGGTCCAAACTCACCTTGGTTGTAATGGTGACATACGCAGCCCTAAAATCGGTTTGCTTCGGTAGCAAGGTGGGATCGGCCGCGCCTAGCCTTTTACGAATCGTATCGATATCCATCACACTTTCTCCGGTGGCGTCGACTAAGCTAACGGTACTTTTTGCGTTGCCTGGTCCGAGCGGGCCGTAGAAAATATCCGATTTCCAGACTGGATTGTTGAGGCGGATCAGAGGTGCTACTTGCTTGGCCGGAACCAACCCCATCAAAAAGAGCTCGAATGGGCCGAGCGGGACACTATTGCCACCGTTTGCGATTGGCCCGTAAGCGCGGGTAAAGTCCGTGCAAAGACTGGGGTTGGGCGAGCCGGGGGCGGCCTGCAAGGGGTGTATCGCTGCCTGATAATGATAGATAGTTTGTCCGGCGGAGTTCGTCGTTGGTCCTGTCTTGAGTAAGGTGCTGGCGTCAAAGCCACCTAGTTGACCCTGAGTGCTCACATGGCCCCAGTGACCTTCTTCACTTCCCATATCAGGCAAGGTGCCGCGCTGGCCCCATTCGTGAAAGACTTCATGAAGGAATGGGCCGTTAATGATCGGATCGACACCAAAAGGTAACTGGATGTGCCCCAGTAGCCGCCGCATTCGAGTGGGTAGGCGGGTACCTAGGCTTTGGTATTGGCCTGAATAGGGAAAGCTTGCGGGAGGTTGTGCGTCAGGTGTATCTAAACTGAGCACAATAAAATCAAACTCATCCTTAAAGGTTTGCGAGAACTGTTCCAGTAACCCCTGTGAAAAAAAATCACCTTCACGCACGATTTGTTCAAAGTGGCTAGAGCTGACTTGATAACTCATCACACAATTGTTGGCATAAACTTTAAATCGGCCAATGTCTTGATCAATATCTGCCGAACCTGCGTCGCAAGTTCTCGCATTGGTCGGCGTATTTTTCAGTGTTGGGTTGGCGCTACCCCAGGCACCAAAACGGGTTGCAGGGTCGTAATACACCGGCGCACTTGCCGTCTGAATACTGGTATTTACGGTGCCGCCAGCGGTACTAACTGAGCCAACATTAGAGAGAGAGCTAGTGCTGACGGCTGCGGGGGATTTGTCCGTCGCCGAACCGCATGCACTCAGCGTGAGGATGGTTAGCAGTGGAACAACACATTGCCCCGCCAGCTCAAAGGATGCGCCGAACCACGCGCTAAAACTTACTTTTTTTTGTTGTAACAAAGCCGTTTTCCGCACACTAAATTTAGCCGTGGCCTTTCTTAATTCGAGGCCATCAACACCGAAATCAAACCGAATCTGCTAATCCGAGATTTTCCCTAAGAGCAAGTATTCCATCAACGCTTTTTGGGCATGCATGCGATTTTCTGCCTCATCCCACACGACCGATTGCGGCCCGTCAATCACTCCCGCCGTTACTTCCTCACCGCGGTGGGCGGGCAGGCAATGCATAAACAAGGCCTTCGGGTTGGCCAATCCCATCATCTCCTCATCGACGCACCAATCGGCAAAGGCTCGTTTGCGCTCGTCATTCTCCGCCTCAAAACCCATGCTGGTCCAAACATCGGTGGTGACCAAGTCAGCGCCACGACAAGCCTCTAGGGGATTGTCGAACTCTTCAAAATGCGCATTTCCGAAGAGTCCTGCGCGCTCCGCCTCAACCTCATAACCTGGTGGGGTTGACACGTGAACATTAAAGTCCAAGAGCTCTGCAGCTTGCAACCAAGTGTTGCATACATTGTTCGAATCGCCGACCCAGGCGACCGTTTTACCTTGAATGGAGCCACGGTGTTCGATAAAGGTATAGAGGTCGGCCAAGATTTGACAAGGGTGGTACTCATTGGTTAATCCGTTAATGACGGGCACCCGGGAATGTTTGGCGAAACGCTCGATAATGTCTTGCTCGAAGGTGCGAATCATCACTAGATCACACATGCGAGAGATGACCTCGGCGGCGTCTTCCGTAGGCTCGCCGCGCCCAAGCTGAGAATCGCGCGTATTCAAATAAATCGCACTGCCGCCCATTTGCTTCATACCCGCCTCAAACGATAAGCGCGTACGGGTACTGGCCTTTTCGAAGATCATCACCAGGGTGCGATCCACCAGAGGATGATAGGGCTGGTAAGCTTTGAACCTCTTCTTGATGAAGGTCGCGCGCGCAAAAACGTACTCAATTTCTTTTCGAGTAAGGTCTTTGAACTGCAAAAAATGCTTGAGAGGGGTTTTCATCGGAGAAGTACTTGTTTTGATCGATCGGCTCCATTAGAAGCCTAGTGTTTGAAGCCAAAGGATAGATTCTAGGCGCAAAACGTATAATCCGGGCATGCCCCTCGACGCCTATGTGGATTCGGATTCTCGATCCGCAAAACCATCCTTCACCATCCTTGGCGTGACCCAGGCTGGGCATACTTTTCGTCCCAGCGATTGGGCGGAGCGCTTGTGTGGCATCATGGCCCAGTTTCAGCCGCCTGGCGTCAAGGCGAGTCACTTCGCTTACTCCCCTTATGTGATGCCCAATCAGACCAAAGAGGGCGGCAAAAGTGTTGATGTTGATGGGGCAATCTCCCTCGTCGAACCTCTCGCTTACAAGTTTTTGCTTAATTTTGTGCGCGACAATCAATTGACGACCTCGCCTCCAAACATGATCTGACCGGTGTGGCGATACGTTTCTAAAGACGAAGCGACCGAGCATCTGGCTCATGATCAAAAACTAGAGAAAAGATTAGGTTTTCACGCTAAGTGATTGGTCTAATTCAAAAAAACTTGACGGGAAGTTGTTTTCCCCTAGGTTTTTGTGGTTAAAATAGATGTTAATGACAGTCAAACCGGCGTGAACGTACTTTACTGGCGCGAACTTACCTGAGATTTGGCGAATTTTCCGCGCTTCAATTAGCGCAACCATGGGGGGGTAGGCAATGTTTCACGCGGATATTCGGTCGCACACAGGTATTAAATCAATGCCCCAGGCAGCGGATGACAGCCGCCCCGAATTTCGAATCGCCTACTTTGGTCTCGGCCCGAAATTTCATAGGCTGCTCGAAATAGTTTTGAAGCACGCTAAGAATAATCCGTACCGCTTCGTGCTCTCTGAGTCGCGCGAGCAAGGAGATTTTGACCTAGCCCTGGTCGACATGACTACGGCAGGTGGCCCAGAAATTGCAAAAACGCTCGATCGCGTGCTACACGGGCGGGGCATCGTGAAAGTTGGCCGCCGAGGGGATGACAATCGGCCCAAGGACGATCTTATGTTTGCTCGCTTCACGGCGGGTTTGGTCGGCACGCTTAATATCTTTGTCGAGCGCTACTTCAAGGTGTCTCCCCTCCAAACCCATAGTCGCCCGATCATTCCTGGACTGACGATCTTTGAGGACGGAGAGATCCGCCGCCCTCGTGCCTTGGTCGTAGACGATAGCCCTACAGTACGCAAGCAAATGTCGATCGCGTTAAATCAAATTGGCGTCGATGCTGAAACTGTGTCTAGTGCTTTTGAAGCCCTGGATACTTTAGCGATGCGGCATTACGAAATTGTTTTTGCCGATGTCATGATGCCGGAAATGGATGGCTACAAACTTGTCAAAGAAATTAAGCGCGATCGCGCGCTGCGGGGCTTGCCAGTGGTGATGCTCACCAGTAAATCCTCGCCTTTCGATTTGGTGCGCGGGGCTCTTGCCGGCACCAATAGCTATTTGGTGAAGCCGACGACCATGCATACTCTGCGTAGTGTGACCTTACGCCATCTTAAGCGCGTCTTGGCCAAGCGCCATGAGCAAGGCTTCAACGGACATTTTGCTACCGCCTAATCATCCCTAAGAAAGTATGGCCGCATGCACTAAGTTGCTGACAGTATCGAGTCGCTCGCTATGCCAAGGGTCGGGCACTCGGTTGTTGGTAATGTAGGCAAACGAAACTCCACTTGTTGGGTCGCCCCAACAGTAGGAGGTGCCCACGCCACCGTGGCCAAAGGCCTCTGGAGCGGCGAGCGCGCCGAGTCCTCGGACATTGGCGGTGGTTCCTCTTAAATGCGGCCCTAGGCCCCGATGCATCGGCATCCCCATGAAGTCGTCCACCCGATCCCCGGTATGGTTTCGAAGCGCGTAGGCGATCATGCGCGGTGACAGCACTCGAACCGAATTGAGCTCACCTCCCCCCAACATCATTTGATACAGCGCGACCATGCCGCGGGCCGTGCCGTACCCGCCGCCGCCTGGGGCGCCTGCCAGCCGCCAAACATCATTGTTTGCATCGACAAGTGGGCGCATGCCACCGCCTACAATGGGCTCATGCATGTCGGCGATCTGAGCGCTTTCCGACGGAGGAATGCCCAGGAATATATCTTGAGCAAGGCCGAGAGGTGCCAAGATGGCCTCTCGAACATAATCTCGGTAGTCCCTGCCTGTTAAGGTTTCGATCAAAGTCGCCAGCACCCAATGGGCTGATAGCCCATGATAAAAAATCCGTGTGCCGGGCGACCACTCCAGCGTAAAATTGCACACGGCCTCGCGCATGGCGCTATGCGTGCCGCCGCGTTGGCTGGCAAGTTGCTTCCAGCCTTCGGGGGACATCTCTGCCCCAGGGAATCCACCTTGATGGGTAATCACTTGAAGCACGGTGATATCCTTTTTGCCAGATGCGGCAAACTCAGGGATATGCGCGCTGATACGATCGGTGAAACGAAATGAACCTTCTTCAGCCAGCTTCCACAAGGCAGTCGCAAGTACCACTTTCGTGTTCGAGTAAAGAAGCCACAAGGTTTGATCGTTGGCCACCGTCGCTTCAGGCTGAGTGCGAGCCTGGCCGAAAGACTGGTTCAGCAATAGCCTGCCGTGACGCGCCAGGGCGATTTGGCAGCCTGGATAACGCCCTTCGGCGATGTGGTGCTCAATGAGGTTGACGAGTTTTAAAATCTGATCTGGACGAAGATTGTTACTGGCAAGGTCTGCGTCTACGAGAGGATAGTTAGGCATGGCAACTCACTAATGTTGAAGCAAAAATTCGCGGCGTAAAAACTGCATCGTCAAGGCTGCGATGACCAAGCCAAACCCGATGACATCGGCGATTAAACTTGGGTAGACAAGGGCAAAGCCTGCCACGATCAACATGACCCGCTCTAGAACGGTCGTTTGCTTAAATGCCCAGCCTTGAAAACCCGCCGCGAGGGCCGCGATACCCACGGCGGCAGTGAAAGTCACTTGAGCGATCGACCACCAGTTGGCGCTAGCCAAGGCCTTGCTCGATCCCATTAACAGTAAGCCCTGACCGCTAGGGTCGAGTACAAACATAAACGGCACCAGGAAGGCGGGTATGGTGTACTTCCAGCATTGCAGAGTCGTTTTGTAGGGATCTCCGCCAGTGATAGCTGCCGCAGCAAAAGGTGAAAGCGCCGTGGGCGGCGAGACCTCTGAGAGGACAGCGTAATAAAAGATAAACATATGCGCAGCAAAGTCGGGTACACCGAGTTTGATCAGCGCTGGGGCAGCAATCACGGCACAAATAATATAGGACGCCGTCACCGGTACAGCCAGCCCGACAATCCATACCACGAGCGAAGTGAACACGGCGGTGAGTAGCAAATTGCCCCCCGCGAGATCGATCACGATGGAGCTGAACTTCAAGCCTAAGCCTGTAAGCGTGACCACGCCAACAATGATGCCCGCACCCGCGCAGGTCGCCGCAACATACAGCACG
>JAYVKZ010000273.1:0-13543 GCA_043767985.1 Betaproteobacteria bacterium | reverse complement strand
AGTTTCTTGGTAGCAAGTCCGCATGATTTCCTCACTCCTCTTGCTGGTGCTGCAAGTCGTCACGGTCATACCCGTGGCACTCATCATGCTTTGCCTTTTTTGGGCGCCACGCAAGTGGCTTTACTGGTGGGCGCAGTACTGGTTACGAATCAATATCTGGGGTCTGGAGCATATTTGCGGCATTCGCTGGCAAGTGATTGGCCAAGCGAACCTACCCGATGAGCCCGTTATCTTGCTCTCCAAACATCAGTCCACCTGGGAGACTTTTTTCTTTCCAGTGTGGATGCCTCGCGAGCTTTGCTATGTGTTTAAGCGGGAACTCCTCTACATTCCTTTTTTTGGCTGGGGCATTGGTTTACTCGATATGATCCACATCAATCGCGCCAAGCGGGCCGATGCCTTCGAGCAGGTGGTCACACAAGGCGCTCGAAAGCTTTCTGAGGATCGCTGCATCATTATGTTTCCCGAGGGCACGCGAATTCCGGTGGGTGCAAAAGGCCAGTACAAGGCCGGTGGCGCACGCCTAGCGGTACGCACGGGTGCTCAGGTGGTGCCCATCGCCCATAATGCTGGCGAAGTCTGGCCTAAGAAATCATTTGTAAAAAAACCGGGGCTAGTCACCGTATCGATTGGGCCCGCGATTAGCTCTCAAGGCAAAGCGCCTGAGGCCGTTCTCTTTGAAGTTGAAACCTGGATCGAAACTGAAATGCGGCGTATCAGCCCGCACGCCTACGCTTAGAACTTAGGAATTCATGCTCAGCAAAATCGCCGCCGCGCTTCAACTGACTCTACCGTTTTTTGACGCACCACCCACCGTCAAACTAGGCGAGCGCAGTGCATGGTTAGATGGCCGTCAAGTGGTCTACCAATTAAAGCGCAGTAAGCGCAAAACGATTGGCTTTGTCATCGACGAAAAAGGCTTGACCGTCACCGTCCCGCGCTGGCTCACCCTGAAAGAGCTCGAAGCCGCGCTGCAAGACAAGGCCCGCTGGATCAACGTCAAGCTCATCGAATGGAGCCGTTTTCAGCAACTTCAACTGCAGTCCGCCATTCGCTGGGAAGACGGTGGGGAAGTGAAGTTTTTGGGGCAAACACTCACCTTGCGTCTTAACCCGCAAGTGCAGGGCGTGAACCTGCAAGAACGAACCTTAATGGTCGGCTTGAAACAGAGTGCCACGGCCGACCAAATCAAAGATCGTGTGCATGGTTGGCTACAAACCCAAGCGCGAGCGCACTTCGCCCTACGCATCACTCATTATGCCCATTTGCTCGGCAAAGGACCGACTCGCTGGGGTCTTTCCTCGGCACGCACCCGCTGGGGAAGTTGTGGCGCCGACGGTGCGGTGCGATTAAATTGGCGCTTGATTCATCATCAAATCGACCTCATCGATTATGTCATTGCTCATGAGCTCGCGCATTTGAAGGAGCTCAATCACGGCCCACGCTTCTGGAAAACTGTCGAGCAATTATTCCCGGCCTACCAGCAAGCGCGCGGCCGTTTGAAAGAGATTCGCGAACCAAGTGAGGCGGCGTGAGTCCATTGCGGCCCGGTACCCACTCCTAACCCTACATTCCCATTCGAAACGAAAGCCCACCCATGAGAATTCTACATACCATGCTGCGCGTCGGTGATTTGCAACGCGCCATTGATTTCTACACCCAGGTGATGGGCATGAACCTCATCCGCACGACGGACCGCCCAGATCAGAAATACTCGCTGGCCTTTGTAGGCTATGGTGCGGAAAGCGAGCACGCTGTTTTGGAACTCACCTTTAACTACGGTGTGACCCAGTACGATTTAGGTGCGGGTTACGGTCACATCGCCATCGAGGTGCCGGATGCGGTGGCAGCCTGCCAAAAGATTAAGGATCACGGTGGTCAAGTCACTCGCGAGGCGGGACCAGTCAAGGGAGGCTCCACCGTCATTGCTTTTGTGACGGACCCAGACGGCTATAAAATCGAATTGATCGAGCGTAAACTCGCCGCCAGCTGAAAGTAAATTTCCGCCGGAATATCCTCGGCGCGATCCGTGCCAGGAATCATGGAGCTGTCCACCCCCTGGGCATCAAGCCAAGGCACGAAGCTGGACCGCAACATTTTGCGCTTTTGCGCAAAGGCTCGACCGAGTAAGCTTTCTAGAGAGGCCATCACCGCCGGGTCCAGGCGCGCTTCAATGGGTTTGGTGGTCAAACGCACAACAGCGGAGTCAACTCTTGGTGGTGGCTCGAACGCACTTGGCGGCACATCAAACAGGTGGGTCGCCTCGAAGCATGCGGCCAACATCACCGTCAAGCGGCCGAAGGCACTAGTACCGGGTGACGCGGCGATTCGCTCGACCACCTCTTTTTGGAGCATAAAATGCATATCGCTCACATGAGCGCAGAGCGATAACAGGCGAATCAACAGTGGGCTCGAAATATTGTAGGGGAGATTGCCCACAAGCCGGAGCTTTTGATCATTCGCTGGATTCTTCACCTGGCTCGGAGTCAGAAAACTTAAAAAATCAAAAGCGAGTGCGTCGCCTAGGTGCAAATCCAGCCGCTCGGGCGGATAGTCGCGCCGTAATAAAGCTGCAAGATCGCGATCAATCTCTACCGCATGAAGTAGGGATATACGATCCAGCAAGGCACCTGTTAACGCGCCAGGACCTGGCCCAATCTCAACGATCACTTGCCCCTCGCGTGGCTCAATCGCCGTACAGATTGCATCAATGATGGAGCGATCTACCAGAAAATGCTGGCCAAATCGCTTGCGAGCTAGGGGCTGAGTACCTCTAGATTGAGCCCTCACACTTTACTCATCGAAACGATACTCAACGTAGGCCGAATCCCGTACCTGGCGAACCCAAGTATCGTAGGCTTCCTCCAGGCGCCGCTCTCTGAGCGCCTGTCGCGCCATGCCCCGCTGGCGATCAGTCGATGGCGCGTCTTCCTTACGTTCAAGGACTTGCACAATATGAAAACCAAAAGGCGAACGGAAGGGTTCACTCACCTGATTGATCTGCAAAGCGTCCATAGCGCGTTCAAAATCGGGCACCGTGTCGCCAGGATACAGCCACCCAAGATCACCGCCACGCGCTGCGCTACCATCACCAGAATATTGCCGTGCCAGATCCTCAAACTTGCCTGAACCGCCGTCCACCCTCGCCTTAGCATCGGCAAGACGCCGAATTGCTTCACTCTCAGGCACCAGTTCAGTCGTGCGAATCAAGATGTGTCTCGCTCTCGTTTGCTTCACCAAACTCACATCCAAGGCTTTCGATCCGGCGTTTCGCTTGTCCAACAGCTTCAAGATATGAAAGCCTGCGCCACTTCGAACCAAACCACTCAAGGCACCTAGGTTCAGCTTATCGGCCTCCTCGACAAATAACTGAGGAAGTCGCCCGGCCACGCGATAGCCTAAACTGCCACCGCTAAGTGCCTCACTACCGGTGGAGAACGAGCTGGCTAAGCGCCCAAAGTCGACCCCTCGATTCAGTTGATTGATCAGCTCTTCACCCCGTAAACGTTGACGCTCGATTTCCTCACGCGGCGCATTGGCAGGCAAAGGCAAAAGAATTTGAGCTAAATGATACTCAGTCTCCCCGATCGATACACCGCCTTGGGCGGCAAGATAAGCATCAATATCACCTTCAGCAATTTGAATACGAGCGTCGACCTCGCGTTCCCTTAGGCGCCCGCGAATCATCTCGGATCGAAGATCCTCACGAAAGGCGGCGAAAGTCGAGCCCTCGCGCTCCATCCGGGTTCGTAGATCGGCGACCGATACGCGGTTGTCTCGGGCGAATTGCTCGACGGCACGATCGAGTTGCGCTTCGTCAACGCGAATCCCCTGATCGCGGGCCAACTGCAACAAACTGCGATCTACAATTAACTGCTCGAGCACCTGCCGTAGCAAGACATCGCGAGGCGGCAGCTCAGCATTCTGGCGCCTAATTTGACGCTCAATCGTGGCCGCACGCAGCGACAATTCGCGATAGGTGATCGCATCATTATTGACCACCGCCACGACTCGATCCACCGACTGAATAGCCTGTGCCAGCGCGACGTTCGAGCCACCAAGCATCGCCATGCAGGCAAGGAGAGGGAAGAATTTGAATAGGTCTCTAAGCATCTTGTTCATTTCACATCTTGTTCATTTTTTGACACCCTATTGGGTGCTTACTGGTAACCGGAGAATCGTGATGGGGTATCGATGCGGTCGCTGGGCAGCCGATAGCCAGGGATATTTCTCCGCAATATATCAAATGGGTCGCTTCCGAGGCGTCCGACCCCAGTTAACTCAATTTGGAAAAAGAATGCGGTCCGAAATTCGGTTGCGGAGGTGGCGTACTTTTGATAGACGGCACGAAACACCCAACAATCCTCAGTGTACTCAAAACCCGCCACCGCTTCGACGATTCCTTTACGCGAGTCGACAATAGCACCCGTTAACGGGTCCGCTCCCTTGTCTAGGAAGGAATAGTTGAATCTGCCTAAAGCTATCCATTTTTGCGATACAGGCCATCGCCAAGAGGTATCGAACTGCCCCAGCTCCTGTCGTTGATAGCGCAACGCCATATTCAATATCCGTCCGTCGGGCGGTGTAAAGCGCGTTGACAGCGAAAACTGTCTCGTGAAACCCTCGCGAATGGAGTAATTCATACCGCTATCGAGCGACCAGTGATTCTCGAAAGCGGCAGTGGTCGCAAGCAAAAGATCTGATCGGGTATCTGTTCTGGGCAGCACGCCCGGGATCTGCACCTCTTGAGGTGAAAAATATAGTCTTTGGCCCACGGCGAATCGAAAGCGTTCACTGCCGCTTTGCGGGTCAATCAAACGTGAAACCAAGGCCGTGGTCAACTGATTTTGATCAGAGATACGATCTTGTCCCACAAACGTATTGGTGGAAAACAACTGACTAAAGTTGATCGTGGCCGAGCTGGTATCAAACACCGGAAACGCGCTTTGATCCCGATACGGCGAGCGCACGTAAAACATTCGAGGCTCAAGCGTTTGAGTCAGGTTCCGACCAAAAAACGTCGCCTCTCGCTCAAAAGTCAGTCCTGCATCGAGGGAGAATATGGGTACGGCACGATTCAAACTGGTCGGATTGGTGCCATTACTATCCAGGCGATAGGCCGAAGTATGCACGCCGATTTTGGGTGTGAAGAACCAACCCGCTTTCTGAATCGGATAGGAGATTTGCGGATAAAACACCGCGCGCCAACCTTCAGTCGCGCCGACCAGGGGTTGCTTAAAGAGCGTCGCGTCAGCCAAGACACTGAAGTCAAAGCCATTCACATCGCGACCCGCCCGAGTGAGGGTGAACTGAGGAACGCGCTCATACTGGGGGCTAGTCAGGTTATCTAAAATACTTTGAAACTTGGAGTAGCGGGCAATGAAACTCCAATCGCCAAAAGCACGCGATGCGGTGATCTCGCGGGGCATATAGCGGATGGCACTCGATTGGACGGTGCGCGAAAAATCAACAAAGTATTTGTCGTCCGATACACCTTGATAGTTAATGGCGACTCGCCACTCCCCAAGTTTAGGGATCGTATGCTGCCAATTCCAGAGATAGCGCTTCTCGCCACCGTTCTCACGATCCGCTAAAACATGGTCATACTTGAAATCGCCAAATTGACTATCGAAAAGATAACGAAACTGACTCCCGACCATGAGGCCTCGTTTGGACATCACACGAGGCGTCAAAGTGAGGTCGTAATTCGGTGCCATGTTCCAGTAAAAGGGTATGGCCATCTCGAACCCTGTTTTATTGGTCAGTGCAAAACTGGGCGACAGAAAGCCGGTCTTGCGCTCCTCACCAATCGGAAAGAAGAACACAGGGAGCCCAAGAACTTTGGTGTTGCCGAAATACAAACTGGCGGACCGCGCTCGCCCCTCGCCCTCCTCTTCGTCTATGGTGATGCTTTCGGCCCGCAGGCACCAAGCTGGGTTATCCCCTTTGCAAGTCGTGTAGTAGCCATTTACAAAACGAAAGCGCCCTTTTCCTAAAAACTCCATTCGCTCAGCGGCTCCGTGACCACGGTACTTGGGTAGCGAGAATTGCGGGTCGGTAAACACGCCCTCATTGGTATCGAGCTTGAGTTTTAACTCCTTGCCCACAAAAACATTGCCGTCGCGCACCATCCGCGCGTTGCCGACGACAAAGAGTTCGTCTTCGGCTTCATAGTAGGTAATGCGATCGCCGCGAATCACCATACCGTCGCGACGCACGACAGCTTCACCCACCAAGCTCAGGTCGCGATCCGTCCGACCATCAATTTGGCGCGCCTCACCAAACACCGGGGACGTGTCTTTCGAGCCCTCTCCTGCCGGTTCTTTGGGAACATTACCGCGTCCTTGGGGGCTTGCCGGCGCCACCGGCCTTTCATCAAGACTCAGCGCATGGGCCGAGGACAGGCCCATGAGCCAAATGCATACCAGCAAGGCGGCCCTTGAGGCAACAGCAGCTTGAAGCTCAGTGGCATAGCGAAACGGGGAAAACTTCAAGGGCAAGGACGCGCGTTTGTCTTGGTGATTCAATGGGGCCAATCGGGGGTCGTCTATTATATGAGGCTTATGTCAACGAACCTTTCTGTGCCCGATCCTCGCCTTTCCTTACTGTTAGCCTGGCTTTCCCCGCTGGTCAATCGCTATCGTTTAAAGCCCGAAACACTAGCACCCGCCTCCAACGACGCCAGCTTTCGACGTTATTTCCGAGTCATGACCGATCGGGCAAGTTTAATCGTCATGGATGCCCCGCCACCTTTGGAAGACGTGCGCCCCTTTGTTGATATTGCGACACTGTTCGCCAGGAGCGGCGCCAGTCTGCCCAAAGTGCATGAGGCGGATCTTACGCAAGGATTTTTACTCCTGGAAGACTTCGGCGGAACGACTTATTTAGACGTTTTGAATGACGACACTGCCCCAGCGCTTTACGTTGAGGCCTTCGATGCACTGGTGAAGATTCAATCCATTAGTCAAGACCATGTGCTCCCGCCCTACGATGAAGCCCTCCTCAAACGAGAACTCGAACTCTACCCAGAGTGGTACCTCACGAGACATAAAAATTACCACATTACCGCTCGTGACCGGGAAGTTCTCGACGCTGCGTTTCGCCAATTGATTGAGAACAATCTCAGCCAGCCCAAAGTGTTTGTGCACCGTGATTACCATAGCCGCAACTTAATGTTGTTGCCAGGCGAAGGCAACCCTGGCGTGCTGGACTTTCAAGATGCAGTCTATGGTCCGATCACCTATGACTTGGTATCACTGCTGCGCGACGCCTACATTGCTTGGCCGGAAGCGCAAGTCATCGACTACTGCGTACGCTACTGGGAAAAAGCACGTGCTGCGGGGCTACCGGTCGGCACCGACTTCAGCGCCTTTTACCGAGATTTTGAGTGGATGGGGCTACAGCGCCACTTGAAGGTACTCGGCATTTTCGCGCGCCTATGTCATCGGGACGGCAAAGCGCGTTATTTGAACGACATTCCCTTAGTGCTCAATTACGTCGTCAAAACCGTCAGCCGCTACCGGGATTTGGGGCCGCTACTGTCCTTGATCGAACGAGTAGATGGCGAGGCAGTCACCTCTGGCCTCACGTTCTAAAGCGGCAAGCCCGTGCTGACAACGGCAATGATTCTGGCGGCAGGGCGCGGCGAACGCATGCGCCCCTTAACAGATCATCTTCCCAAACCCTTGCTTGAGGTGGGCGGGAAAGCCTTGATCGTCTGGCATCTCGAGCACCTTGCGCGAGCGGGCTTTAAACGGGTCATCATCAATCATGCCTGGCTGGGTCATAAGATCGAAGAAGCACTGGGCGACGGCACGCCTTGGGGGCTCAGCATCTTTTATTCACCCGAAACTGCCGCGCTAGAGACGGCTGGCGGCATTGCCAAAGCCTTGCCGCTATTGGGTAAGAATCCCTTTCTAGTCATCAATGGCGACATTTTTTGCAACTACGATCTTGCCCGCGCCCATAGCATCGCGGCACAGTTTCAGCTTGATGGGCTGAGTAGCCCGGCCACGCAAGGGTGGTGCGTCATGGTTCCCAATGCCGAGCACCACCCGCAGGGCGACTTTGCTGTGCTGCACGGCTCACTGGTGAGCCCCCGCCCGGCGGAAGGACTCCTGGGCTTAACCTTTTCAGGGATCGCCGTGTATCACCCGAGCTTTTTCGAGTCCGTACCTGAAGGCGGAAAAATGCCGCTTCGCCCGTTGTTAGAAGCCGGTATCGTCAACAAAACGTTAAACGCTGAACGCTTTGACGGGCTTTGGTTGGATATTGGCACCCCACAGCGCCTTGCCGCTCTAGATACGGAGCTGCGGCAGGCCCCAAACAGGGCTTGAACCCTGCTTAGCGGTAAAATCTACACTATCCGACTTTAGGACTCCCGTTTCCCACGGAGGAATCCTCAAGCTGCTGTTCCAAACCGCCCCATTGCGCAGGACCTTTGCACTATGACACCAGAAGTTTTCAAACAACGCCGTCAAAGGCTGATGTCCGATATGCGTGCTCGTGGAGGCGGCGTGGCGGTACTGTTTACCGCACCGGAAGTGCCGCGTAATCGCGACGCAGACTTTCCGTTTCGGTGGGACTCCTATTTTTACTACCTCAGCGGTTTTCCAGAGCCGGAAGCTGCCTTGGTCATGGTGGTCTCTGATAGCGTTGAGAGATCGTATCTCTTTTGCCGCGAGAAGAACGAGTTACGGGAAATTTGGGACGGTTTTCGCTATGGGCCAGCCGCTGCGGCAGAGGTGTTTAGCTTTGATGAAGCGGCTTCCATCAACACGATTAACGAAGCCCTACCCAAGCTTCTTGCCGATGCTCCAGCAATTTACTACGGTCTGGGCACCGATCCAGGGCTCGACCTCAAGGTGCAGCACTGGTTGCAGGCGGTACGTGCGCAAGCCCGTGCTGGGATCACCTCGCCCTCTCAGGCGCTAGACATCCGCGCTCTGATTGACGAAATGCGTTTAGTGAAGGACGCCAGCGAAATCGCCACGATGCGCCAAGCGGCTAAAATTTCGGCAGCGGCCCATGTACGCGCCATGCAAACCACCCGCCCCGGCCAATTCGAGTATGAAGTGGAGGCCGAGCTCCTGTATGTGTTCAAAAAAGGCGGCTCACAGTTTCCGGCCTATGGCTCCATCGTCGCGGCCGGGGTCAATGCCTGCTGCCTACACTACCGAGAAAACAATCAAAAAATGAAGGACGGCGACCTGCTCCTGATTGATGCCGGTTGCGAGTTAGATGGCTATGCCTCCGACATCACTCGTACCTTCCCCATTAACGGGAAGTTTAGTGGTGCCCAGAAAGCCCTTTACGACATCGTCTTGGCCTCCCAGGATGCGGCCGTCGCGGCAACTCGACCAGGCATGCGCTTTATTGATCCGCACTTGGCGGCCGTGCGCGTGCTCACCCAAGGGCTGATCGATTGCAAGTTGATCGAAGGCCCCTTGGATGACGCGATTGCGCAGCAGCGCTATAGCCGTTTTTACATGCATCGCACTGGCCATTGGCTCGGTATGGACGTGCATGACTGCGGCGAATATCGTGAACCACCCAAGTCTGGCGAAAAGCTCGCTGCGGGCGAAGAAAAACCCTGGCGCATTTTGAAGCCAGGCATGATGCTCACGGAAGAACCAGGCCTCTACATTAGCCCAGCCGCCGACATTCCAAAAGAGTTTCATGGCATCGGCATTCGTATCGAAGACGATGCCCTCGTCACCGCCGATGGCTGTGAGCTTATCACCTCAGGTGTGCCGAAAAGTGTGTCTGAGATTGAAGCCCTCATGCGTCCGTAATGCCCGTAATTGTTGATGACGGCTTTGTTCGATAGAACCATCACCTTGGGGAAGTTCGCGCTTCCCAATCCGGTGTTCGTGGCGCCCATGGCGGGCGTCACGGATCGACCCTATCGGCAATTGTGCAAGCAACTTGGGGCGGGCTACGCAGTCAGCGAAATGGCGGCCTCTAATCCAAAGCTATGGGCGACGATCAAGACCTCGCGGCGGCTCAATCATGATGGGGAAACCGATCCCAAGGCCGTTCAAATCGCTGGCGCTGACCCGCAGATGATGGCTGAGGCAGCGCGTTTTAACGTTGCGCGTGGTGCGCAAATCATTGATATCAACATGGGCTGCCCTGCCAAAAAAGTGTGCAATGTCATGGCAGGATCGGCCCTGATGGCAGACGAAGCATTAGCACTTAAAATTATTGACGCCGTCGTGCGCGCCGTGGACGTGCCAGTCACCTTAAAAATGCGTACCGGCCCCCACCGTGCTCAGCGCAATGCCTTGCGTATTGCCAAGGCGGCGCAATCGGCTGGGATTCAGATGCTCACGATTCATGGTCGTACCCGTGCCGATGCCTACCTGGGTGCAGCCGAGTACGACACCATTGCTGAGGTCAAGGCAGCTTTGCATATTCCCGTAGTGGCCAATGGAGACATTGACTCTCCCGAGAAAGCGCTGCGGGTCCTGCGCTACACCGATGCGGACGCGGTGATGGTTGGGCGGGCCGCGCAAGGCAATCCCTGGCTGCTCGGGGAAATTGCCCACTACCTGCACACCGGCGAGATTTTGCCTCGCCCTAGCCGAGCGTTGCTCGGCGCCACGCTGAAGAAGCATCTGCAGGATCACTACCAATTTTATGGCGAGTACACTGGTGTACGCAGTGCGCGCAAACATGTCGGCTGGTATTTGCAGGATGACGTCGGGCCCTGCGGCTCGGCGCAATGGTTTCTCGATGCCTTTAACCGTATCGAAGATTGCGATGGGCAACTAAAGGCGCTGGAGCAGTATTTTGATGTCGCAGCGATTGCTACTCAGCGTCTCGCAGCCTAATGAGTTGCAATGCCAGGTTCGCAAGCGACGCGCATTTTCATAAACTGCCAACACCTCCTATCAACACCTCCAAAGTATTTCTGTTCGTATGAGTAAAGTTTCCCGTATCGATGAGGCCGTCACCCTAAATTTACAGTCCTACTTCAAGGACTTGAACGGCACTGCACCCAAGGGGATTTACGACATGGTGCTCCATGAGGTTGAGAAACCCATGCTTGAAGTCGTCATGCGGGAAGCCTATGGCAATCAAATTCGGGCCAGCGACATGCTCGGCATTAATCGCAACACCCTGCGCAAGAAACTGCTCCAGCACGGTTTGCTGAGAAAGTATTAGAAATGACTTCACAGAACCTCTCCATCCCCAAAATTTCCCGAGCGCTCTTGAGCGTTTCTGACAAGACGGGCATTGTTGAATTCGCCAAGCAATTGTCTGCCCTAGGCGTGCAGCTCCTCTCCACTGGTGGGACCGCAAAAGCGCTGATGGATGCGGGACTCACGGTCACGGAAGTATCGGAGCACACTGGTTTCCCAGAAATGCTCGATGGCCGCGTCAAAACACTTCACCCGAAGATCCATGGCGGCTTACTTGCCCGGCGTGACACGCCCGCCCATATGCAGGCGATTGCCGAGCACAACATCACGACCATCGACTTGGTGGTGGTCAACCTCTACCCCTTTGAGGCTACCGTCGCAAAACCCGATTGCTCGCTTGAGGACGCGATTGAAAACATCGATATCGGTGGCCCGGCGATGCTCCGTTCGGCCGCCAAAAACTGGAAAGGCGTGACGGTCATTGTTGACCCGAAGGATTACGCCATCGTGCTACAAGCGATTCAGGCCCAAGGAGGCTTACCTGATACCAGTCGCTTTAAACTCGCGCGCAAGGTCTACGCCCATACGGCAGCCTACGATGGCGCGATTGCCAATTGGCTTGGGGCACAAGCCGAAGCAGCGGGTGACATGGCAAACACAGTGTATCCCGAGGTTTGGAGCGCTCAGTGGACCAAGCTGCAAGATTTACGCTACGGCGAAAACCCGCATCAAAGCGCCGCCTTTTATAAAGACCGGGCACCCGCGCCAGGCACACTCGCAAACTATGTTCAGCTGCAAGGCAAAGAATTGTCCTATAACAATATCGCCGATGCTGACGCCGCCTGGGAGGCGGTGCGAAGCTTTACCGGTGTGTGCGCCTGCGTGATTGTCAAACATGCCAACCCTTGCGGGGTCGGCATTGGCGCGAATCCTCTTGAGGCCTATCAGAAGGCTTTCGCGACCGACCCATCTTCGGCCTTCGGCGGCATTATTGCGTTTAATCAAGCGTTGGATGAAGCCGCAGCACAGCTCGTGTCGAAACAGTTTGTGGAAGTACTGATGGCGCCAAGCATTACCCCAGCGGCACGCCAGGTGTTCGCCGCCAAACAAAACGTCCGACTCCTTGCAATAGCCCTCCCTGCCGACGAGGGCCTGAACGCCTCGAACCTGCTCGACTTCAAGCGCGTCGGCGGAGGCCTATTGATTCAAAGCAATGACACCCATCACTTAGCGATCGACCAGTTACAAATCAAGACGACGAAAGCGCCTAGCCCGGAGCAACTGCAAGATTTGCTGTTCGCTTGGCGTGTCGCGAAATTCGTAAAGTCCAACGCGATTGTGTTTTGCGCCAAAGGACAAACCCTGGGAGTAGGCGCAGGACAAATGAGCCGTATCGATTCCGCAAAAATCGCTTTCATCAAAGCACAAAACGCGGGGCTGAGTCTCACAGGATCCGTGGTCGCGTCTGATGCCTTCTTCCCGTTTCGCGATGGATTGGATGTAGTTGCTGAAGCCGGTGCGATTGCGGTCATTCAGCCCGGTGGCTCGATGCGTGACGACGAAGTCATCGCGGCAGCCAACGAACGCGGCCTCGCGATGGTGTTCACCGGTGTGCGGCATTTTAGGCACTAGTGCACCCGTATTAACGCGCACCATTCTGGGCATTGATCCGGGGTTGCGCAAGACGGGCTTCGGACTCATCCGAGTGGAGCGCGGTCAAGCGACTTATATCGGGAGCGGCACGATCTCCACCGCCAGTGCGGGCAAAGAACTTGCCCCTCGCTTGGGGATGATTTTCGCAGGGGTCAGTGAGCTGGTGCAACAGTATCAACCCAATGAAGCCGCTATCGAAAAGGTATTTGTTAACGTGAACCCGCAAAGCACCTTGTTACTCGGTCAAGCGCGCGGTGCAGCGATCGTAGCGCTCAACCAAGGTGGCTTAGAAGTTTCGGAATACACTGCTTTACAACTCAAACAAGCCGTGGTGGGTTACGGCCATGCGACAAAATCCCAAATTCAAGCTATGGTACAAAGGCTCTTGACGCTGGCGCGTGAGCCTTCACCGGATGCGGCGGACGCACTGGCCTGCGCTATTTGCCATTGGCACACGACCGCCAGCAGCAGCCTCATGGCCAAGGCACGGCGGCGCTAAGGAAACAAAAATGATCGGTCGACTACAAGGTATCTTGCTCCAAAAAGACCCACCACGCGTGCTCGTCGATGTGGGCGGCGTCGGCTACGATGTCGACGTGCCGATGAGTACGCTCTACGACCTACCCGCCATCGGTGCCAAGGTCACCTTGCTCACGCATTTTGTGGTGCGTGAAGATGCCCAGCTTCTTTATGGTTTTCTCACCGAGAGCGAGCGCGAGGCGTTTAGGCAATTGGTCAAAATC
>JAYVKZ010000272.1:0-7431 GCA_043767985.1 Betaproteobacteria bacterium | reverse complement strand
GCGCCCCCATATCAGCAGGCAGGTTTTGTAACAAACGAATGTAGGCGTCGAGCCCAGCGGTTGACCGCATATCGGTATCCACTTGGCCTGCGTCTAGGTCTCGTCTTGGCTGCCTAGCCGTTAAAAATGGGGCCACTTCTGTTGGCCGCCGCACTGACTCACAGCCGGTCACGGACTTATGCTGTGGCGACTGTTTTTTGGCCGAGTTTCGTGCTCGTTTCAATGTCAAGTCAATCAGGAGAACCCAATGCTTTCATCCGCTAACCTGCCGCCCAACACCACACCTGTCGACGAAGACATGGTCGAGCAGGCCCGCCCGGGCCACGGTATTCCGTCCCAGGACCCCACCTTCGCGGCACAATTTCCGCTGGAACCCGACGAAGCGACACGTGAGGCCAACTCAACGCTGACCGGCGGCGGCTTGATCGCCGGTATGACAGCGGGCGCGGTAATTGGCGTCATGGTAGCCGGTCCCGTAGGCGTGGCGGTTGGCGCAGCATTGGGAGCCGTTTCGGGTGCTTTGGGTGGCGCGGCCGTTGGAGCTACAATGAACCTAGAGAATTCAAGCCGCACCGATAAAGCGCCAGCCGTCACTGTGCGACTGCATATCGACGATAGTGGTGGTGAGGGCTGACCAATGGTGTTAATCCATGGTTGGCCGCTATCGGCCCAAGCGTCGGAGCCGCAAGTGTCTACACTCCGTGAGGCTGGCTATTGCGTGGCGGCCTATGACCTGCAACGCGTCTTCGACCAGTGCGAGCTACAGGACGTGACCCTGGTGGGGTCCCCTATGGGTGGAGGCGAGGTCGCGCGATACGTTACCAGGTACGGCGAATCGCGGCTGCGCAGTGTGGTATTCGCAGCGGCCGTACCGCCGTTTCTGATGAAGACAGCAGACAATCCCGAAGGACCTCTCAAGGCTCATGCCAACGCACCCATCGCGCGATAAAGCATGGCAAACTGGTGACGGTCAGCGGTGCGTTGTTGTCTTTTCTCCCCGAGGGGTAATGACAGCGTCGCTGAATAAATTGTTCACTAGAGTTCGAATATTTGATTACACCGTCTCACTAGTGGGCGGTTCACCCAGTTTTCGTGCTAACAGAGTCAGGTATGTGTGCTTGCCGGAACCTGGGCAGGCTCTTCGTGGCCATACCCAATGTGACAAAGTTCAATGCCTGAACGATGACTCAGTTCTTTTTATGGCCTGCAGTTCTCTCAATCGGACGTTTCGATTCGCGCGGTGAGCGTGCGGTGTGCGTCTCCTCTCGAACCTGGTCGCGGCCCGGTGTGGGCTCAGTCTGTCCGTGCAATGGAAATTCCTTGGCATTATGTGGTTGGGGCGGTGCGTGAAGAGTTCTTGCAGAGAAGTTTGAATTGAGATTTGGCTTGGAATTTTTCAAGTTGCACACCTTGTGTGGTAAGTCGTCCAGGGCAATCGTTTTTTGCTTGGGTTTGTGTTCCCTAGTCTGATTGAGACGAATCTGATCGTCCGTGCGCCAACGCACAGAAGAGGACGTCATTTTACCGAGACATTCAAGGCTCAAAATCACAGCCATGATGCGTGTATCCTCACCCAACTTTGATCACAATGGTTGTGCCACGCGAGGACTACGAATTGCTCGCGTCACCGAAACCTTTCCACCAGAAATTAACAGAGTGGCGATGACGCTCTGACCTCGTTGCAACGCACCTAGTCGGCTTGCTCTCCAAGACCAAAGTCCTAAAGTTTGTGATGCTCGTCGGTTTTTTTCAAGTGCTTACAGTACCTAACAGCGTCTGCCAGTGCGTCAATCGTTCTGGACGCCACATGAGCGGAGAACACATGAACATCACCAGAACACCTCTGGCTGTCAAAGACATCCCCTAATACCTATCCCTGGCTAGAATTTAGTCGCATGGTCCGCTCGGGGTAAGGCTGCATCAAGCGATGCACGCCATGCGACCTCTTTTTCAATCACAACATGAACCATTCAATTCGTCAATTGATCAGGGAGGCCTGCTCTCGTCGAGCGCTCCCCAAACAAAAAAAGAGACATGCAAATTTTTATGAAGTCTTCCCCCGCCACGAAGGCCTTCAGGGCCGTTCCGCCGAATCACTTGTTGGCTTTGCCCTGGTGGAACGAGAGACTCAATCCGGACACCCCAGGACCTCAAGTGGCGTGCGCACCGCACGAAATTTTTCAGCGTGGGCCGCAAGCAGTCTGCTGCGGAGCCTGTGCGATCAAACACTGGAGAGTCTGACTGCTCGATTTGGTGCGAGTAATATTGAGGACGAAGCCAGTTTTGCCATCGACTCACATGCCACTTTGGATGGATGGGCTTATGCAAGCACACTACCCCATTTGAACCCGGCCAGTATCTTGGTAGCCTGCTTTGGCGATCCTGGTTTAATTGCACTGCAAGAGAATTGCCCCGTCCCGGTCACGGGCTTAGCAGAGCCAGCATTCTTTGCAGCGGCTAAATATGGGAGCTATGCTGTCGTCACCGGCGGCGAGCGCTGACAACCCATGTTGCAACGCCTGGCGGCATCCTTGAATCAACAAGATCATTTGGCGGGCATTCATACCGTAGTGCCCACCGGCGGAGAATTGGCTGTTGATCCAGAGCGAGCCATTGCGCTGTTGTTACAAGCCTTTAAAGACGCGCAAGCGAAGTACAAGGCAGACGCCGTCATCTTAGGCGGCGCAGGGCTTGCCGGTTTCGCAGCAAAAATTCAACCACCACTGAGCGCTCCAATCATTGACAGCGTACAAGCCGGGATAGCTGTGTCTCCCGAGCTTATGGACACATTCAAAGCTTAATCCAACAACTTTTTCATCTCTTCAAAGTCTACCAAGAGCAGCAAACGGTCTGTCCATTTCGGCAACACCAACAAGGAGCATTGATACTTAAGTTAACGCGGATATCAACTACGCCGAAATCTCATGTACTTGATCAGCAAGTTGCAGGGCAATAGCCTTGCCAATGCCGCAGCTACCGTCGGTGACTAGAGCGACTTAGAGCCTACCGGCGGCGCGTCGTTGATCGTAGGCTTGACAATGAATGTAGGCGATACGATGAAGCCGATCATCAATGCCGTGATGGCGTGCTTTTTCAAGCATAAAGCCCAACACATGCTGTGCCTCTGTTGGCCCTTTGCGCTCAATATCTCTCAGCATCGAAGCGGTGTAGTTTGACTGCGCATCGGAAAAAAGCTTGCGGTAGTCTACTAAAAAGTTCTCGCTCGGTGCGTAACCTTCCGCCGTGGCAATGCCGATATTGGATTGTAGAAACTCGAGCATCAGCGCGGCTCCCTCTTGGGTGCGGGCGATTTCACCGACATTGGCGCGCATCAAGCAAGTGAGGCCAGCCAGGGTCGATAAATGCACTATTTTCTCCCACATGCTTTGCATCACATTGGGAGAGATTGTAGCGAGAACCGAAGTCTGATCAAAGGCGGCCTTGAGCTCCGAGACTCTTTCACTGGTTTGCCCATCTTGCTCCCCATAGGTGATATAGCACCAATCATTGAGGTGCTTGATGACCCCATCGGGATTCAAGGTAACGGCGATTTTAGCCAAGCCGCCCAAGACCCTTGAGGTGCCAAAGGCTTGGTTCAACACAGGTAAGTGGGCCAAGCCGTTGAGTAGAGGCAAAATCGCCCCTGCGCTTTTCAGAAACGGGCGAATATCTTCGATAGCGCTAGGCAGATCGTAGGCCTTGCAGGTGAGGATCGCCAGATCGTAGGATGGATCAATATCTTGAACAGTAATCGCTTTAACCTGCCCGCTATAGTTTCCGGCATCGCTTTCTATTCTTAGGCCGTGTTCGCGCAAAGACGCGAGACGAGTCGGTCTAACCAAGAAGCTCACATCTTGCCCGGCCTGCGCCAAGCGCCCTCCGAAATAACCACCAATGGCACCAGCGCCTAATACCAGTATTTTCATTTAAGTTCTCAAAATTCTTAGTCCGCCTTAATGCTCGCGTCCTTAACGACTTTGCCCCAGGTTTCGACCTGCTCCTTGATATGCGCACCGAATGATTCCGGTGAGCCACCGACCACTTCAACACCGGCCAATGCGAAGCGCTCTTTCACTTCTGGGCTGGAAATAATGCGGTTCACTTCCCCGTTGAGCTTGGCAATAACGTCTTTAGGTGTTGCCGCCGGTGCAACCACCCCAAACCACACTTGCATACGATAACCTGGCACCCCGGCTTCATCCACCGTGGGCAGGTCGGGCACGAGCGCAGAGCGCTTAGGCGAGGACACCGCTAGTGCTCGCAAGCGCCCGGCCTTCACATGGGGCAATACATTGGGCGTATTGTCGAATAGTGCTTCGACCTGACCACCAATCAGGTCCGTTACCGCCGGCGCACTCCCCTTATACGGAATGTGATTCAAATTGACACCTGCCATCAATTTGAAAAGCTCCATCGACAAATGATTGGACGAGCCATTGCCTGTGGAGGCGTAGGGAATGGCGCCTGGCTTAGCCTTGGCAGCGGCAATCACATCCTTGACAGATTTGTATGGCGAGTTGGGATTGACCACTAGCAAGTTTGCTGTAGCACCGACATATGTGATCGCCGCAAAATCTCGGGTGACATCGATTTTCGCATGAGCGTGTAAGCTGTTTATGAGCGCAAAGGGGAAGGCAATAACTAGCAAGGTGTGACCATCGGGCGGCGAGCGCATCACCGCGTCGGTACCGATCACGGTGCCGCCACCGGGGCGGTTCTCAACCAGCGAACCGGGTGCGAAGCCTTTTGCAAATTCGCTGGCTAAGGTGCGACCCAGGGTGTCGTTAAAAGCGCCCGGCGGAAAGGGTACGACTATTTTGATAGGCTTACTTGGAAAGCTTTGTGCCTGCAGCGATGGGGCACTCAGGCCAAGGAGCCCGGTCAGCGCAGCGAAAAACAGGCTGCGGAAAGCGGCTGGGCGTAAGCGGCGGTTTTGAATCATAGTATTCCCTACAATGAGTGCTGAAGTGAGCTTAAACGTAGCTCGGGCCTTCAATAACAGGATGCTTGATCAGGAAGTCTTCGTCAACCTCTAGCCCAAGACCCGGCCCCTCCAAGGGTCGAACAAACCCGCTGGAATCAACCGTATAGGGGGTAGACACCATCACATCGCGAAATAAATTATTCTTTGACACATCGCCTTCAAAATAACCAGGGTCGTCGAGCGCTGCAAGGACATGGATTGAGGCGGCCATGTTAAGGCCGGTCATTGAAGAGTGAGGATGCACCGGTAGTTTATGTGCCGAGGCCATCGCGGCAATTTTCATAAACTCAGTTACACCGCCGGTCTTAGATAAATCAGGCTGCAAAATAGTGACCACGCCCTCCTCAATCAGGCGTGAGAACTCAAAGCGCGTGTAGTGATTCTCGCCTGCCGCCAAGGGCACACGCCCAAACGATTTGGCTTCACGATAGCTGCGGTAGTCATGAGCCGGGAAGGGTTCTTCAAGCCATGCAACTCGGTGCTCGTCAAGTGCTGGCATCACCTCACGGGCATCAGCCACGCTGTAGCCAATATTTGCGTCACTCAAAATCACCAGCTCAGGTCCGAAGGCGCTGCGTATGGCGGCGACTCGGGCAATATCGTTCTTAGGGTTGTCGCCTAGGCGCAGCTTTAGCGCTTTGTAGCCTGCAGCCAGATGCACACGCGCCTCGTCAATTAGTTCAACTGGGTCTTGAAAGCCGAGCGAAATGCCACCAGCATAGGCCGCTACAGGTTTGCTCTTACCACCTAACAACTTATAAAGTGGCCAACCAGTTGCCTTACCGCGAATGTCCCACATGGCCATATCAATGCCGCTCATGGCCATCGCAGTGCCTGCCCCAAGGCCGTGACTGGCAAGCTGCTTATTGTAGATTTTTTTCCAGATGCCCTGCACATCGCTCGCGTCTTCACCCAGCACCAACATTTTGAGGGTGGTCTCCACCAACTTGGCGATCGTGGATGGAGCGCGGGCATGGTGCGATTCGCCCCAACCAATGAGACCGCCTGCGGTAGTGACTTTGACCACGACGGCATCTTTCTTGACGGCAACCCCAATGCCCAGGCGTACGTTACTTTCCTTCGGCAAAGGAAAAGAGGTGGGGTAGGCCTTGATGTCGACTATTCTTAGATCGTTGTTCATTTGCTTTGAGGAGCGAGGAGGGAGATTAAATGCTACTCGCTATGCTTCGATTTTGCCATCGTCGCGACACGAAATGAACCATCACCTGGATTGCCTGAGCTATTTTTTTGTGCAGACGGCCTCAGAGCGCAGACTTTTAATACGTGGCCGATGCACAAGGACGCGTGATCGCCAAAGCGCCAAGCCGTGTGATCGCCTTGAATGATGGTCATGCCTACGCCGAGCGTCAGGCGATCAAAGTCGCGCCGCCATTGCCTTGCGGGTAACCTCTGGCAAGCCAGTCGGATCGATGAGCATTCCAAACACCTTAAGGTTATGAGTGTGTGCGAGCTGATGCAGATGAAATGCATTCTTCATCGCAAGACCGCGCCCGCCTGCATCCTGTGCGCCATTGATCGAGAGCTTGGCCATCTTCAGCGCAAAGCGGGACTTCGAGGCAATTTTCAGTGCCATCTCCATAGTTGCACCCTCGAGTTCCGCACGCGGCACCACCTTGTTCACCATGCCGAGCGCGAGCGCTTCGGCCGCGCCGATAGAGTCCGCCGTGAACAACATTTCCTTGGCCTTGCGAACGCCGAGTTCTTGAACATGATGAAACCACTCGACGCCGCCCACCCCAAAGCTAACCACCGGATCGGCAAACTCCGCATCATCGCTCGCCACAATTAAGTCACAGGGCCAGGCCAGCATCAGCCCTCCAGCAATACACTTACCCTGAACCGCCGCGATAGTGGGCTTTGGGATATTGCGCCAGCGCTCTGAAAATCCGACGTAGATCTCCTCCTCGCGCGACATCTGTGCCTCGGCGCCAGCGCAGCCGAAACCACACATGGCCCCAACGGTGCGATAGCGCTTCATTGCCTCAGCCGAGTCGGTCTCAGAGAGATCGTGACCGGCCGAGAAGTGCTTGCCCTCGGCAGCAAGAATAATGACCCGAACCTCATCGTCATGCGCTCCCCGATCAAAAGCCTCATTCAGCTCGTAGAGTAATTGGGTGTCTTGCGCGTTGGCGCGCTCAGGGCGATTCAGACGGATGCGAGCAATACCCGGCTCAGGGTCTTCATAGATCAGTGTTTCAAAGCGGGTTTGCGCCATGGGTGTCTCCTCGGAATTGAATTCGGATGCTGGAAGTCTACGCGCGTGCAAGTATCCGCAAACCGCCCATTTTGCCTTGCATATAGAGTCCAACGAAAGCGCCGTACATACGTTCCCAGTGGTCATGATGGGCTTGCCCAAAACGCGCAACCGTTGTGTCACGTAGCGAACAATACATCTGGAAGCGCCCTTGTAGTATTTGCGTCCAGCG
>JAYVKZ010000271.1:0-8767 GCA_043767985.1 Betaproteobacteria bacterium | reverse complement strand
CCAGCAAACTGCGTTGCTCGTCAAGCGTGCTATGCGAGCGGTGACACGTGAGCAAATGCAAGCGCTAGGGAAGCGCGGATTTAATCGCGTGGATGCGTGGGCCTTGAATCGGGATGGGCTACAAGGCGGATTTCGCAGCCAATAGCCGGGCTATTGGCTGCGAAATCTAACGAAGTAGACCGCCCGATTCGAGGGATGACGCGCCGCGTGATTAAATCCGCGCTTCCCTAGGGTCCGCCGGGTGAATCCGCAGTTCACCTCTCATCGAAATGCCTTGGAAAGAACGGAATCAATCCACGCGGCGCGTAATCCCTTGAGTCTGCATAGGTCTTCTGCTATATTGTAAAGACAAGTCTTGCAGAGAGGTATCGCGATGCGCAATCTCAACATCAAAAATGACGAGGCCTATGAGTTAGCGAGTGAAATCGCCAAACTGACAGGCAAATCACTCACTCTCGTGGTGACCGAGGCGCTTCGAAGCAGCAAACGCATGATGACCCGCGCTGAAGTCACCTCTAAATGGGACGCCATCGAGGAAGACAATAAAAATCGTTGGAAAGAGCCTTTTTTGTCGACGCGTCACGGCGACCTACTTTACGACGAGAAAGGCCTGCCTAAGTGATCGTCGATTCTTCGGCGATTATCGCCATTCTAAAACCAGAGCCTGAAGGCAAGTCGTTTCGAGAATGCATCCTCAACGCAACCGGTAAAGTCGCGATTTCAGCCGCGAATTACCTTGAATGCGCCGTCGTGATTGACGGGATGCGAGACCAGGCGCTTTCCGAACAACTGGATGTATTGCTGCATGATTTTGGCGTTGTAGTAGCCCCGGTTACAGAGGAGCACGCCCGCATCGCTCGCCAAGCCTACGTCAAGTTCGGCAAGGGAAGCGGCCATCCGGCTCAACTAAATTTTGGCGATTGCTTCTCTTACGCGCTAGCCAAGGAATCTGAGACGCCTCTACTCTTCAAGGGCAATGACTTTTCTCACACAGATTTAGAGTCGGCGAGGTGCTGAGCTAATTTGCTGCCGCGGTGGCGAAGCACCGAATAGAGCGAATTCAGTTGGTTACCAGCATCGAGTGCTTCCGGGACGACATAGTCGGCATGTAACGCTCGTTAGCCGGTGCTTCCCAAAAACTGATACCTATCGTCCCTCGCAGGTTGAGCAGGGCTTGTTCTCGGCCATTCAGGAGCAGGTCAAGCACAAGTCTTGACGACTAACCAATGACAAGTATAATTTAAAATATACTTGTAAAAAGGTCCGTTAACACCTGAAAGCCGCCACCTATGTCACAAATCACCCTCTACCTAGATGACGCCACCCAAGCATTAATTGAGCAGGCCGCTCAGGCCAACGGCGTGTCGAAAAGCCGTTGGGTGGCGGGACTTATCCGTAAATATGCTGCCAACGAGTGGTCTCAAGATTGTTTGGCGCTGGCCGGGCGTTTTCCCGACTTTCCGCTTCGTGAAGACCCGCAGCTCGAGTCTCCGGCTGATTTGCCGCGCTTGCTCTTTTAAGCACCGGCCATGCTCATTCTTGACACCAACACCATCAGCTATTACTTTCGCGGCGATCCGCAGGTCGTGCCGCGCATGCAGGCCCTGCGCCCCGCCGATTTGGGCGTGCCCGCCATCGTCGAATACGAGCTGCGCTACGGGCTCTTACGCCTGCCCGAAGCGGCGGCAACGCCTCGCCTCGCCGCGCTCACACAATTGTTGCGGCCTATGCAGCTTTTGTCTTTCGACAGTGACTGCGCGCTCTACGCTGCCAAGATTCGCGTTGCACTCGAAGCCGCAGGCACGCCTATTGGCCCGCACGATACGCTAATCGCCGCCATCGCGTTGCGTCATCAAGCAACACTGGTCACGCGCAATATCGACGAGTTCTCTCGCGTGCCGGGTTTGATTTGCTTGAATTGGCACGAGGCAACGTAAGCGTTCGCGGCCGCTAGAAAGCGTAGCGGTCATTATTCTGTCTATGCCCATCCCCCCTATTCACTTCTTCCCCTATTACTCGTGAGTTTTGCGCTGTGGGGCCATCTCGTTCTTAGCCGGAAACTCTATGCTCGGCCAAGCGCGGCCGCATGAAGAAAGTCATGAAGAAAACTTTGCTCGCCTTAGCATATGAGCATTGGGACCGAGACGATGAAGTTGCTTGTATTATCTTGGGAAGATTACAAAGAAGAAAAGCGTAGTCAAGTTTTGTTTACCCAGCCTCCGTTCACCCGACATTCATTCATCATGCACTTATCTACTCGTCGGTTCCTCACGCTTTTTGCGACAGTGCTCCTGATGGCACCCCTCTGTGGATGCGCGCCGTTCAATTATGTCGAGCCCGATTCGCCAAAGCCGATGCGCTCGGCCACCGCCGTCAGCCCCAGACCCAAGATCGCCGTGGTCCTGGGTAGTGGCGGCCCAAGAGGCTATGCGCACATTGGTATCATCAAGGCTCTAGAGGCGAACGGCATCGCGCCCGATCTGATTGTGGGCTCAAGCGTGGGCGCCCTGATCGGCGCGTTTTGGGCGAGCGGCATGAGCGCGAGTGAGCTCGACGCGCGCTCCAAAGCAGGCGGCCCACTCACCTTGTTCGACCTCAACCCCTTTGCCGACCGAGGCTGGATACGTGGGCAGCGCCTCCAAGATTATGTGAGCCGAGAACTAGGCGCCAAACCCATCGAGCAACTGGGTAAGGCCTTCATCGTCGTGGCAACACAACGTGACGACAAAACACCCGTGATCTTCATGCGCGGTAACACCGGCGTTGCGATTCGCGCGTCGAGCGCCGTCCCGAAGATCATTTCCCCGGTAGGGATCAATGGTGTGGAATACGAAGATGGCGACGTCTCGCTCCCACTTGCCGTAAGCGCCGCTCGAGCAGCGGGCGCTGAGTTCGTGATCGCGGTGGACGTCTCAGCCCATGAGGGCAGCACGCCTTCGGACGCTCCGGAAGATTGGCGCAAGCGAGATCGCGAAAGACGTGCCCGTATTTCCCCTGAGGTCGCCAAGGCCGATTTCCTAATTCACCCTGATCTTGGTTACATGGCCAGCCCAAGCCGCAGCTACTTCGATATGGCAACGCTCAAGGGCGAGCAGGCTGCGACCAGTGCCATGGCCGAGCTTCTCGCAAAAATGAAGGCCCATTTTGGCAAGTAGATGTGCAACGAATCATTGAGACGAGCGACTGATAAGAATCATCGAAGCCAATCATAGACATCAATCACAGTCACGAACGATTAAGAAGCAGTAAACGGCGCCACTAACTCGCGCTGCGGCGTCTGTAAATCTCGTTCACGTCCGAGCCGCGTTCAACAACTCCCACTAAGCGAGCCGTCAAAAGCATACTTGAGAATCAGAATTAGCGCTGCGCCGATGAGGCAAGTAAAAATCAGTATCATGCCGATTAAGCGCAGCGTCAAATTCTCTTTCACCTGACTCAGGCCGCAGGCATGCACCACACGCCCAACCAGCAAAAATATCGCCAGGCCGTGTACGACCAAGGCTGGCAAGGCCGATGTTTCCACAAAGAATATGAGTAGCAGCGCAAACGGTACGTACTCTGCAAAGTTTCCCTGTACACGGGCCGCTCGTCTTAAAGCCTAATGGCCTCCATCACCGATAGCAACCTTTAACTTTGTACGCATCGCCACGACCGGTAAACAGAGCCCGACAAAGATGAGCGCCAAGACACTGGCGTAGAGCGCCGTTAGCTTCATGGACTAGCCTTGCGCATCAAGCACAATTTGGGTTTGCGATACAACAGCACAAAGCCGCCCCTCCTCATTGCGAATGGACGTCTGCCAGACCATCGTGGTGCGTCCACGGTGCAAGGCTATGCATTCACCTGTCACCTTGGTGTTCACCCTTGCATCGGCCATAAACTTGGTGCTCGAGTCCGTTGTCGTAGTGCGCTTGCCCGGAGGCAAATTAAACACCGTACCCACGGCACCTAGGGTATCGGCAAAGGCCATATAGGCGCCACCGTGAAGAATGCCGCCGCCTGTGGTGATATCGCTACGGACGAGCATTTCCGCCATCACGCGTTCCGGCGTGACTTCGGTCAGCTTCACGCCGAGAAGCCCCGGTAACATCGGGTTAATCAACGCTTGTAATGATTCAATCGTATGTGTCATGTTGGCTCCTATTTAAGTCCAATACTGATCTTGAACGCGCTTAAAGTCATCACTCAATTGCTCGATCAAGCTCGCCTGGTAAGGCATCAGCTTTTGCCCTGGCATCAAATCATGCTGCGGGGTGAAGGGACATTCAGCCGCCGTCTTGATCCCTGAAAGCTCCTCTAACACCGCTAGCCCAAAGAAGGGCACTGACACCGGGCAATAGCCGCCTTCATGGGTGAGCACCAAGCGGCCTTGTGCATGGCGCCTCGCAACATCCATCACCGCTTGGGTCATCCACCGAAAGGCTACACCGTCGAGCAGCATTCGGCCGAGCGGGTCGAAACGACCGGCATCATAGCCACAGGCGATCACAATCAGTTCGGGGCGAAAGGCCTCTAGCGCACGCAAGAGAATTTTTTCGAAAGACTCCCGGTAGGCGCCAAAGCCGCAACCAGGTGGCAGGGCGATGTTGTAGTTATAGCCGAAGCCTGCGCCCACCCCAAGTTCATCGGCCTCCCCCCGCACATGCAGATATCCCGCCTGCTGATGAATGGAGAGGGTCAGCACATCGGCGCGAGACTCGAAGCTCTTTTGCGTACCGTTGCCAAAGTGAACATCCCAATCGACAATCGCTACTCTCTTGAGGCCGTAGTGTTTGATCGCATGCTCGGCCGCTAAGGCTGCATTGGAGAAGATACAAAATCCTTTGCCACCCTCAGGCTCGGCATGATGGCCGGGCGGTCGCGTTAAAGCATAGGCCATGGACACTTGGCCTTGCATCACCGCATCGATGGCGCTAAGAGCGCAGCCTGCCGAGCGACGGGCCACGTCCCAACCGTTCGACGAAATCGGCGCACCAATACCGGTTTCGCCACCACCGCTGGCCGCAATCTCTTGAACTTTTTGCACGTACTCCGTAGTGTGAATACGGGTCAACTCTTGTATGCTTGCATCCCTCGAAGGCACCGCCTTCATCTGCGCCAGAAGCCCGGAGGTACTCAGCAAATTTAGAAAGCGACGCTTGGGATCGGCGTTTTCAATATGACGGTTGTAAGGTTCGATAAACCCGACAGGTTTGAGCATCAGCGCATAGTTGCCAGGGTCATGCCAAAAGCAGAGTTCATCGCTGACAAAGCCGAGCTTGTTTGTTTGAGGTGGTTGAGTGGATTGCATCGGGGCACGCTCTGCTTTGTCTTGTGGTCATATCGATGATTTGGCGCGGGGAACGAGTCGCCTAAGCATAGGCCAACTCAAAATGATCACCGTGATGGCCAGGATCCCCGCCGAGACCGGTCGCGAGACAAAAGGCAACAAAGATCCTTCGCTCACGCTCAGCGTTTGACGCAGCGCCGCCTCCAGCGTATCACCCATCACCATCCCCAATATTAAAGGAATGGTAGGGATGTTAGCCCGCGCGCAAATTAGCCCGAACACCCCGAAGGCGGTTGCCACCCACACATAGTGCATTGAATTGGCTGCTGAGAAGGCGCCTACAAAACACAGGGCAAGAATCACCATGCCGAGCAAGCGAGAGTCCACATAGGCGAGGCGCGCCAGGAACTTCACGCCGACGACTAGCAGAGCAAGAATCACTACATTGATCACAAGGAGCGAGGCGAATACACCGTTGATAATCTCCGGGCGCTCAGTCAGTAGCGAGGGGCCGGGCACAATGCCATTGACCACAAACACGCCCATGATGATAGCCGTGATGGCATCGCCCGGAATGCCTAAGGTGAGCACCGTAATCATCGCCCCACCGGAGTTAGAATTGTTGGCGCTCTCGGCCGCCACGATACCCTCGGGATTGCCTTCGCCAAACGGGGTTAAATCCTTGGGATCACGCTGCGCCCAAAAGTAAGCAAGGGACGTCGAAAGCGCTGCGCCTACCGCAGGCAACACACCAATCGCAGACCCTAGAAACAAGCCTTTCGCTAGGGTTCTAGGATAGCGAAAAGGTTCCAAAAAGGCCCGCCAAGACACACCGGCTTTGTTGATCAAGGAGGCATCAAACCGTGGCTTTGGAGAGCTGATCATCACCAGAGCTTGCGCCAGGCCAAACAAACCAACCGCCACCGGTACCAGCGGGATACCGCTTAACATCGCGCCCGACCCAAAGGTATAGCGCTGCTCATTCGAATTCGGGTCAATGCCCAACGTCGCCAGGAAGAAACCCAGCCCCATCATCATCAAGGCGGCTGAGAACTGCTTGCGGTATGCCTTGCCCACGCACACTGCGGCCAAGACAATGGCCATCACGTTCTCCGGCGCACCAAAGCGTGCCGCAAAACCGGCCATCGGGCGAGCCGCCAAGCCGAGCAGCAAAGCGCTCACCACACCACCGATAAAGGCCGACATAAACGCTAAAGACAGTGCGCGCTCAGCCTGACCCTTTTGCGCCATCGGATAGCCGTCAAACATGGTCATGATGGAGGAGGCTTCACCGGGTGTGCGAATCAAAATGGAAGTGACCGCTCCACCATAAAACGCACCGCAATATACGCCCAGCAAAAGCGAAATACCGGCTAGAGGCACCATGCCGTACGTAAAGGGAAGGAGCACGGCAATGGTGACGCCAGGACCCACGCCGGGCAGTACGCCAACAACAATACCCAGGAAGGCACCCATCAATAAAGCCAGGGCGATCGGGCCAGTGGCTAGTGCAGAAAACCCCTGGAGCAAGCTTTGAATGAATTCCACAGAGAGTTCTAGACTAACCAGCCATGACCAAAAGCGACTTTTAAAATCTTAACGAAGACGACCCAGAGCCCCAAAGCGAGCGGCACAGACAGTAACCAGATTTTCCGAGGGGCGAGTTTGAGCATCGCCCCGCAGGCCATGAGAAAAGCCAAGGTGCTCACCAAGAAGCCAATCACAGGTATGGCCAAGGCATACAACACAAACAAGCCCAGCGCACCGAGAGCCAAGCCAGGTTTCGCCGAGGAACTGTCTAACTCATCAGAGCCACTGGTTTTTAGACCCGACTGCTGGCTTTTCTTGCGAAGCACAAATTCGACCACCGCAGCAAGCACCACAAGCATGAGCGCAGCGCGTGGAAAGCTCGCAGCAGATTCATACCACGTGGCTTTTGAAGGGAAAGGTTGAATCAAGGACGGCGTGGCTAGCAGCGCCGCGCCCGCCGCAGCAATGATGACCAGCAGCAAGACCATTCCTTGCACGGCTTCGCCTCGCTGCCGTGTCAACCTCATTTCTTGATCATGCCGAGTTCGGTCATCAGCTCAGAGATCCATTTGAAATCTTCGCCGATGCGCTTACTCATTTGCTCAGCGTTCATTTGCATGGGAGGAATGCCGACTTTCTTCATCTGATCTTGCACGGGTTTGTCGGTCAAGGCTTCAGCCATCACCGCAGAAAGTCGCGCGATGATCTCTTTTGGCACGCCAGCAGGAGCGGCCATGCCACCCCAGGTATAAAGCTCGCCGTAACCTTCCTCTTTGGGTGTTGCCACATTGGGATAAAGGGGGTTACGAGTCAGCCCCCAGGCCGACACGACTTTGGCTTGCCCCGCCTTCACGTAGGACAAGACCGACTCCGCACCGGCCGTCGTCATATCAGCATCGCCTGCGATGAGCTCCTTGGCGGTTGGGTTAGGAAAGGCCACCACCTTGTAAGGCCAGCCATCACGCTTGGCAATCTTGGCCACAATCAGGGCTGGCACAGCGGCGGGTGCATAGCTGCCAACGATCACCGGCTTGCCACTTTTCTTGGCCCATTCGCCAAACTCTTTAAGATTCGCCGCTGGAATGTCTTGGCGTGTCGCCAGCACAAAATCATTGATCAGCATGCCGCCGACCGACTGATAGTCAGTAAGTCTGTAAGGCGCATTCCCGGCAATGATTTGAGAGATACCCGGGCCCGGCGTCCAGGTACCAATCGTGTAGCCATCGGGTTTAGCGCGCAACATTTCGGCAAAGCCCACCACGCCACCGCCGCCCGGCTTGTTGATCACCTGTACGGGCACACCAAGACGTTTGCTCATGCCCTCAGCCACCAAACGGGTGATCACATCCATATCGTTTCCTGGCGGATAAGGATAAATGATCTCAATGGCTTTTGAAGGCCATTTATCTTGTGCCGAGCTTGGCGAAGTCATGAGCAGAGAGGCCGCCACTAGGGGCAGAGCCAGGCCGAGACGAGCAGTTCTTTTAAAGAGTGAAGAGGTCATAAAAGGTCTCCAGATGTTTTGGTTTTTATCGATCAATGTTACGTTAAAGGATATGGTCGTTGCTCAGGTTTTTTCTGCGGCGCTCAAAGCGAGATGAAGAATTCTCAAAGCCTCGTCCACGTCCGAGCGGCTAAACACAAGTGGGGGAGACAGGATCAGACGATTCCCCGACACCCGAACAATTGCTCCTTCAGCAAACGCGGTGGCCACCAAGGTGTTGATATAAGGTGCGGGCGAGGCCAGCATTTCTTTGCTGGCGCGATCACTGACAAACTCAATCGCCGCCATCATGCCCATGCCTCGAACATCGCCCACGCGCGGGTAGCGCATGAGCTCTTTGAGGCGCTCATTAAAATAGGCACCCACCTCGGCCGCTCGCGCCGGCAAGTTCTCTTCAACAACGATATCCAAATTGGCATTGGCAGCAGCACACGCCAGGGCATGGCCGGAATAGGTGTAGCCAT
>JAYVKZ010000270.1:0-1518 GCA_043767985.1 Betaproteobacteria bacterium | reverse complement strand
CACCTTTAATCCCCGCTTGCATCCCGATCAAGTGGTGTACATCTCCGATCATGCCGAAGATCAGGTCCTGTTTTTCGACTTAACTTTCTTGCCGGTGATCGAAGCCGTTGCTTCAAGGGTGAAGACGATCAAGCATTTTATCGTCATGACGGATCGCGCCCATATGCCCAAAGAGAGCAAAGTGAGTGGTCTGCTTTGCTATGAGGAATTGCTTGAGGCCGCATCTAGCGAGTACGACTGGCCGGTATTTGATGAGAACGCCGCCTCCTCGCTTTGCTACACCTCGGGCACGACAGGTAACCCCAAAGGAGTCTTGTATAGCCATCGCTCGACCGTGCTGCACACCTATGCGGGCGCCTTACCGGATGTTTTGAACTGCTCGTCCGCCGATGTGATTTTGCCGGTCGTGCCGATGTTTCATGTCAATGCTTGGGGCTTACCTTACATCGCATGCATGGTGGGTGCGAAACTGGTCTTTCCTGGCCCTGGGCTAGACGGTAAATCTCTTTATGAATTGTTTGAAGGCGAGGGGGTCACGTTTTCAGCGGGTGTGCCTACGGTGTGGCAAGGTTTGTTGGCCTATACCGACAGCAATAGTTTGAAATTCTCGACGATGAATCGCACCGTTATCGGGGGCTCGGCCTGCCCGCCGGCTATGATCAAGAAGTTTGATGAGCAGTATGGAGTGCGGGTGATTCAAGGCTGGGGAATGACTGAGATGAGTCCCTTGGGTACAGCCAGTACCTTCAAAGCCAAACATGTGAATTTGCCTCGTGAGGAGCGTCAAGCGATTCAAGCCACGCAAGGCCGATTGGTGTACGGCGTGGAGATGAAGATCATTGATCCGGACGGAAAGGCATTGCCTTGGGACGGTCAAGCCTCGGGCGATTTACTGGTGCGTGGCCCATGGATTCTTGAAAAGTATTTCAAGAGCGAAGGTGGTGATCCGCTGGTGGGTGGTTGGTTCCCCACTGGTGATGTGGCCAAGATTACCCCCGACGGCTATATGCAAATTACGGATCGCAGCAAGGACGTGATTAAGTCGGGCGGCGAGTGGATTGGCTCGATTGATTTAGAAAATATCGCGATGGCTCACCCTTCGGTAGCGATGGCTGCTTGTATCGCAGTGGCTCACCCTAAGTGGGATGAACGACCCATGTTGGTCGTGGTCAAAAAGGCTGGGGCCGAGCTGACGCGCGAAGGGTTACTTGCATTCTTCGAGGGCAAGATTGCCAAATGGTGGACGCCTGATGACGTTGCCTTCGTGGAGGCGATCCCACTTGGGGCCACGGGCAAGATGCTCAAGAACCGACTACGCGAGCAGTTCAAGGATCATCAATTGCCGACGGCATAGCTGGATTGTTAGCAAAAAATCAGTGCTAACCAAGCCGGATCTTCAAACGGATTGAGCGCCAGAAAATGATTGAGTCGGTAGACCCATAGTTGGGTGGTACACAGTAGTTCGGGAATTGACATGGATACTATTAAACAAAATCAGTTTAATAGTATCGTGTTCGT
>JAYVKZ010000269.1:0-18182 GCA_043767985.1 Betaproteobacteria bacterium | reverse complement strand
GTTCCGCCGTGCGGTCTTGAATTGCGCCCATGCCTTCCACCGCCCACTGGTCGTGCACATTGATGTCGTCCTCACCCATGCCAAGATACGTGCTGCTGTGTTGCTCTTGGGGGTTATAACCCCAATGGTTATGACGCCCCATGACCGGCTCATAGTTTGGCGCGGGATTGCCCTTGAGGCGCTGATTGCGCAGGGTCTCCTTGTCCAAAGGTCCATCGAAACTGGTGAAGATGGAGTACCAATAGGTGTGGGTATCGTCTACTGGCAAATGCAATTGGGTAATGGTAATGGTCTCGGACAGGGGAATCACAAAGCCCTGTGGGAATAAACTTTGGGTGACTCTTACATGGGTAAATTTTTCGCTTAAGGCGCGCAAGGTCGTAATTTGGCAGCCCCAGTCGCGTGGCTCGAAGCGGATCTCCGGCGAGTAGCTTTCACGCATGATGCGGGTCATGGGCCAACGCTCTCCGTCGACGTCACCGGCACTGGCTCCTCGAAACTGGCGGCCGTAGGTGCGCTTCGCTGCTCCCTCCACGGCTTCATCAAGCGCCTCATCACCAAAATAACGATGCAAAAAGGATGGATGCGAAGGATCAATACCGACTTCAACGCACTGCAACCAATTGGCCTGCCACATTCCTTTAAAAGCAAAGCTGTGACTTGCGGGCGCCTCAAAACAATCGAAAGCAGGAAAGGCGGGAGGCTCCATGCCCTCGGGTCCTAACCATCCCCAAAGTACACCGGCCTTTTCGAGAACAGGATAGGTTCTTTGTTTGATGCGAGTACATAAAGTGCTACCCATCGGCTCACCAGGTGTTTCGAGGCAGGCACCGCTGGCCGCAAACTTCCAGCCATGAAACGGGCAACGGATGCCCTCAGGTTCATAACGGGCGAAAGCGAGATCAGCGCCACGATGGGGGCAGTCGCGATCCATCAAGCCCCAGTGTTCTTGAGCATCTTGAAACAGCACAAAATTTTGACCCAAAGCCCGCACCGCTTTCAGGGGCCGTTGCGCCATGGCGGGATCAAATCTCGGGTTGAACTCGTCCACCAGGGCAAGGGGCTGCCAGTACCGGCGCAGTAAGGCGCCACAACCCGTTCCAGGGCCGACTCTCGTTATCCGCTCGTTTTGATCTGCTCTCATGGCTTAATCTAGCACAGCAAAGCGCCCAGCGACATCTTTTAGGCCCACTTCGTCAATGATTTCCGCTAAACGGGCACGGGCCTTGCCACGCGCGACATCGGGATGACGGCTGGCCACGATCAGCTCATTTTTCATGCTGTGCTCCCAGCCGACCAACTCAGTCACACTAACCTTGTAGCCAGACGCCTCCAAGCGCAAACACCGCATTACGTTGGTAATTTGCGCACCGAACTCGCGGGTGTGCAAGGGATGACGCCACAGCTCGCTTAACGCGCTTTTCTTCATCGCTGCGCCCTTGCCCAAGCGCAAGACCGAGGCGACTTCGGCCTGACAACAGGGCACCACCACGATATGGGTCGCTTGACGGGCCAGGCCAAAGGCAATCGCGTCGTCGGTTGCGCTATCGCAGGCGTGCAAGGCGGTGACGACATCAATGCGCTCGGGAAGTTGCCGCGAGGCCAGAGCTTGATCGGCCGCGACATTTAAAAAGCGCATGCCTTGAAAGCCAAACTGCTGAGCTAAGGCTTGCGACTGTTGCACCAAGGCTTCGCGAATTTCAATGCCAATCACGGTGCCACCGTGCACGGCGAACCAGGCGTTCCAAAGCATAAAACCCAGGTACGATTTACCCGCGCCGTGATCGACCAGGCTTATGTTTTCAAGGCCTGCCGCCTTGCATTGATCCAACAAGGGCGTGATGAACTGGAGTAAGTGCTTTACCTGTTTAAGCTTGCGACGACTGTCTTGGTTTAATTGGCCCTCGCGGGTCAAAATGTGCAAGGCCTTCAGTAACTCTGGGTTGAATCCTTCCAACTCAATCTCAGATTTCGAGGTTTTGCTCATGCTCGACGGCGCCAAAAAACAACCAAACTGGCGAGCATCAAGGCATCGAATAGGTAGGGGCCGAGTGGCGACAAAGTATAGAGCGCTCCAGCCACAAGCGGCCCCAGAACGGCCGCCGCACCGATGCTGGTTGTGATATGACCCGCAGCTTCACCGGCCTCCGCCGCACTGACCGAATTGGCGCTTTCAGTCTGGAACGCAGGCCACAGCATGCCCAGACCAAAGGCCGCAGTGAAGAAGCCTGCACACATCACCCCCACCAGGGGCAAGGCCTGCAACACCAGAGGCGTAAACCCAAACCCGATAGCCGCGATAGGTGCACCAAATAAGGCAAGACGACGCGGCGGCCAAGCAAGCTTGGAAACCAAGATCTGAGCGATGAGAAAGGCCACACCCACGCTAGTGAGAGCCGCCCCCGCAGCGGCCGCAGCGGTTTTTGCTGGAAACTTTAAGATATCTATGGCGAGAAAACCGACGGTGAGCTGGGCTGTCATGATCACAAACATACACGCAAACGCCGTGACGACGGCCTTACGGATGCGTGCGTCGAAAAGTGACAAGCGGCCTCGGCCTAGGCTTTGAGGCGGCAGCTTTGAATTTGGCAAACACAGAGCAATCGTCAATGCGCCAAGTAAGGGAACGACACCAACGACCCAAAAGGACACGCCAAGACCTAGTCCGCTCATCACAGCGGCAAGCGCAGGGCCCATGATCATGCCTAGGCCTTGCGACGCGCCTATGGCTCCCATTGCTGAAGAACGTTTATCTGGCGGGGTATGGTCGGCCACCCAGGCGAGCGAGGCGACCGGCACAGCACCATAGGAAAAATACATCGCCGAGCGCAAGATGTATAGCGCCACAATAATGGCCACAACGCCTAACGAGCCATTCAGACCCAATTGAATGACACCCGCGATCAGTAGGAGCGAAAAGCCCATTCCCGAGAGCCCGAAAATCACCACAACCTTCCTGCCCAGTCGATTGCTCAGTCGCCCCCATGGGGTACCAGAGATCATCATGAATAGCCCGGCCAAACTCAGCATGGCACCCGCTTGCCAGTCGGCAATTCCGAAATATCGTAAGGCAGGACCAAACACAGCGTTCAGGCCCATGAGGGCCATTGAGCCGCACAGGCTGCCGACCATCAAGGGCCAGAGCGTTGGTTTTTTCACAGCCGCTTGATTCAATCGTTTCGCTCCGAAGGTTGACGCAAATTGTAGCAAGCGAGGAGCGATCCACAAAAGCATGCGCTCCAGCAAGAACCGAGGGCGCTGACGTTAAACTTGGACCCAACCGCGAATCCGGTCACGAGTCAGCATCTCGTTGAGCGGGTTTCGCTGAGTCCCAACCTCTTATCAATCCTCAATTTTTGGAGATATTCATGCTCACACTCTGCGGCTTTGCGCTTTCAAACTATTACAACAAAGTCAAAATGTGCCTGATTGAAAAAGGCGTGGCTTTTCAGGAAAAAACCGTCATGACAGGCAAGGCCGCTGAGGCCTTTTTGGACCAAACGCCCTTAGGCAAGGTGCCCTTCATCATCACCGACAAGGGAGCCATCTCGGAATCCCAAGTGATCTTGGATTACATCGAGCGGGCCTATCCAGCTCACCCGACGATGCCCGCCGATGTTTTCGAGGCTTCCAAGCAGCTCGAGCTCATCACTTATCTGGAGCTTCATCTTGAGCTAGTGGTGCGCGAACTGTATTCACAGGCCTTCTTTGGCCGTGGTGAATTGCCGGTTGAAGTGCGCGACAGTGTACGTAAGCGTTTGGACAAGGCCATCCCCGCCTTCAAACGCTTGGCGAAATTTGCCCCCTACGTGGGTGGCGCCAGCTTTACGCAAGCGGATATGTCCGCGTTCGTACACCTGCCGCTTATTGGTAGCGCCACCAAAATCGTGTACGGCGCCGACCTCTTAGTCGAAGCCGGGATCGACTGGAAAGCCTATAGCAAGATGATTGGTGAGCGCCCTTCTGCCATCAAAGTGAATGCCGACAAGAAGGATTTCATGGCCGCACAACAAGCAGCGGCTGCAAAGTAATTGCCTGAGTTCATGAACTCCCCAAGCTACCTGCCCTTTACCCCAGCGAACCGGCCGGCTAAATACCCTCTACCCAAGGGATCTTGCGATTGTCACTTTCATATTTTCGAAGGTGAATCCATCCATCCGTACGCGACACCAAGAAGCTACACCCCGACACCCGCAACGCAAGCGGATCATCGTCAACTCTGTGACACCCTGGGCATCGAGCGTGCGGTCTTGGTCCATCCTAGCGTCTACGGTCGTGATCATCAATCGTTTGAAGATGCGCTGTCTAAAAACGCGAGCTGGATGCGCGGCGTTGCGGTGGCCTATGCCGATAGCACTGAGGCGCAGATTGCACGCTGGGACGCACTGGGCGCTCGGGGCACGAGGTGCAACGCCTTGTTCGCCGGTGGTGCGGCCCTCGGAGATTTAGCCCGCATTGCGGACCGGGTGCGGCCTTTTGAGTGGCATTTGCAATTACTCATTGATGTTTCGACGGACCCAACTACGCTGAGCAAAATCGTTGACTTCGGGCTACCCGTGGTGGTGGATCATCTCGGCCATGTCGAAGCAGACAAGGCCTTGACTAGCCCTGGCTTCGCCAACATGATCAGCTTGTTACGTGAGGGCCAAATTTGGGTGAAGCTTTCTGGCGCTTATCGTGTTAGCGCACAACGTAAGGGTTTTAGTGATGTCGGACCGATGGCAGAGGCCTTGGTGAAAGCCAATATCAACCAGCTGGTTTGGGGAAGTGACTGGCCTCATCCAGCCATTGCTCCACCTATGCCCGAGGAGGACGATTTGGTGGCGACTCTCTTCGCGTGGTTGAACGAGGATGAGCGTCAAAAAGTACTCGTCAACAATCCGGATCGACTTTATTGGAGCCGGTAGTGGAACAACCATTCCACATCGGCGAGAGCTTATTTTCATACTATTGATTGGAAAGAAAAATGCAACAAACTTCGAAAATCCGCTTAGCGTTGGCTTCTGCCGTAGTCGCTCTTGGGATGCTCAACAGCACGGCGGCCTTTGCGCAAAAAGTGGTGATTAAGCTCGGCTGGACCACCTCTGATGGTGCGCAAGACCCCTATGCCGTCGGCGCGCGCGCCTTCAAAAGCGCGGTCGAGCGTGAAACCCGCGGCACGGTGGAAGTGCAACTCTTCCCTAATCGCCAATTAGGTGATGAGCGACCGATGCTGGAAGGCATGCGCTTTGGCACCGTTGATGCAGGCATCATTACCAATGCCGTGATCGCTCAGATCGAGCCCTCCTTTCAGGTCAACGATCTACCGTTTCTGTTTGCAAATCAGGCCCAAGCCCATAAGGTGTTGGACGGCTCAGTCGGTGCCGAGCTGACCAAGCGGCTCAATGCCAAGGGCATTCAAGTGCTCGGTTTCATGGAAGGCGGTTTTCGCAACATGATTAACAACAAGCGTCCGGTGAACACACCCGCCGACGTGCAAGGCGTGAAATACCGCGTGATGCAAAACCCGATGTTCATCGATATGTTCAACTCGCTCGGCGGTGCTGCCGTACCGATGGCCTGGGGCGAAACCTTCACTGCCGTGCAGCAAGGAACCATCGACGGCCTTGAAATTCCGGTCGCCGTGATTGAGGCCAATAAGTACTATGAAGTCACCAAGTTTCTCTCGCTCACCAATCACACATACTCCATGATTGGTTTGGTGATGAGTAAACGTGCCTTGGACAAGCTCAACCCTGAACAGCGAGCGGCAGTTTTAAGCGCCAGCAAATCAGCCACGGCGATTCAACGCCAAGTGGCCGCAGCCGATGCCAACTCCACGTTGAAAACGCTCGAAAAACAAGGTATGAAAATTAACGTCATTGGCGACGTCGCACCCTTTAGAAAATCGGTTGCGCCGGTCTATGAGAAGTTCCGCAAGAGCGATGTGGGCCCCTTGCTCGACCTCGTGCTGGCGGCTGTCAAGTAAACCTCGCGTATGTTGGCACTCAAAAACGCACTGGAGGTGCTGGCGAACGTCTTGCAAAAAGTGATCGTAGCGCTTGCAGTCACGATGCTTTGCTCGCTCGCCCTGCAAGTGTTTATGCGCTTCGTCTTAGGCAAAGCCCTGTCTTGGAGTGAGGAGTTGGCCCTAGCCTGCTTTAGCTGGGTGATGTTGCTCTCGATTGCGCTCGGCGTTCGCCATTCCATCCATGTACGCATGGACTTGCTGATCGATCGGCTGCCCTCAAAGCTACGACACCGTGCCAATCAGGCCATTTGGCTCGCCATTGCAAGCCTAGGGTGTTTCATTGCCTGGTCAGGCCTCAACTATGTGCGCGACTCCTTGGGGACCACCTCCGCCGCAATTGGTTATCCCATTGCCTGGCTCTATGCGAGCGCCCCCGTGTCCGGCTTTTTGATCGCGATCTTTGCGTTCGAACATGTTTTGATGGACGAGCCTGCGCCGTGACCACCACCACCTTGATCTTAAGTTTAGGGTTTGCCGTTCTGGTCATGCTCGGCGTGCCCTTCGCCTTTGCCATTGCGCTTTGTGTCGTCGCCGTGATCTTGAGCGCAGGCATCGAGCCGATGCTCCTGCCCCAAACACTGATTGCAGGCACACAAAGTTTTAGTCTTCTGGCGATTCCCTTCTTTATGCTCGCGGGCGAACTCATGTCGGCAGGTGGGCTTTCGCAAAGACTGGTGCGGGTCGCCGATGTGTTTGTGCGTCATCTTCCTGGCGGCATGGGGCATGTGACCGTGGTCGCGGCGCTCGTATTTGCGACCGTCAGCGGATCGGCTCCTGCAACGACCGCCGCGATTGGGACCGTGATGATTCCCGCCATGGCTGAGCGCGGCTACAGTAAAGCCTATGCCACCGCACTCACGGTCAGTGCCGGGATATTGGCGCCACTCATCCCGCCCTCCATTGCCTTTGTGATTTGGGGCGTCATCGCTGAGCAATCCATTTCCAAATTGTTTCTCTCTGGCGTATTGCCAGGCTTGCTGATGGCCGCCGGCATGATGCTGATTGTCACCTATCAAGCCATGAGGGAACGTCGTCCGCGCGAGACTCGCGCAAGCCTCGCCGAAATCAAAGCAGCCCTGAAGGAAGGCATCTGGGCCCTACTCGCGCCGGTGGTCATCCTCGGCGGTATCTATGGGGGCGCCTTTACGCCGACAGAAGCGGCGGTTGTGGCCTGCGTCTACGCTCTGTTCGTGGGCACGGTGATCGAAAAGCGTCTCAAGTTCGCAGACCTGCCCGGCGTCTTTGCCAGGGCCATGTCGGTGAGCGCGATTGTGATGGCCATTGTGGCCGTCTCCTCAGGCTTTGGTTTTTTAGTGGCTCAGGAGCAAATGGCCACCAAGATGGCCGCCTGGCTGGGCTCGCATATTCATGAAAAATGGCTGATGCTTTTTATCCTCAACCTCGGCTTCTTTTTACTTGCGGCAGTTATGGACGAAATTGCCATCATGGTGATTTTGGGGCCGATGTTGATTGCTATTGCCAATCAATTCCAGGTCGACCCCATTCACTTTGGGGCCATGATTGTGACCAATGTGGCCATCGGTATGGCGGCACCGCCGATTGGCTATTGTCTGTTCGTTGGCATGGCGATTAGCGGGATGAAACTCTATCCAGTGGCGCGCGCCATCATGCCCTTTGTAGCCATGATGTTGGTCGTATTAATGCTGGTAACCTATATCCCCGGCTTTGCACTAGCCTTGGTGAAATAGAGCCGCGGCTTGCTTGAATACTGTTTGCGATCCATTTGAAAGGAAAAATTCATGACCATGATTAACGCCGATGGCGCCAAGCTGTATGTCGAAGAAACCGGCTCGGGTTATCCGATTATTTTCGTCCATGAGTTTGGCGCCGACCATCGTGAGTGGGAAGCTCAGGTGAGATATTTCTCTAGGCAATATCGCTGCGTCACCTTCAACGCTCGCGGCTATCCACCTTCCGAGGTGCCCACCTCACTCGATGCTTACGGCTGGGAACATTCGCGCGACGATATCGCCGCTGTGATGCGCGGACTTGGGATAGAGAAGGCTCACATCGTCGGTTTGAGCATGGGTGCCTATGCCTGCCTGCAATTTGGCCTACGTTATCCCGAGATGGCCAGTGCACTGGTGGTAGCCGGGGTGGGTAGCGGATCGCCCCCTGAAATTCATGATGCCTGGCGCACGCAATCCCTGGCAACCGGCCGAGAGTTTCTCGAAAAAGGCATGCATGCGATGGCCGAGCTGACCGCCCATAGCCCTACCCGTATTCAATTGTTTAAGAAAGATCCGCGCGCCTGGCATGAGTTTGTCCGCCATCTGCGCGAACACTCAGCGCTGGGCATGAGTAACACCGTCTCGCGCTACCAAGCCCTACGCCCTTCTCTTCAGGCTTCAGGCGCCGCACTTGAGGCCTTAACCCTGCCAGTGTTATTGGCGGTAGGTGACGAAGACGAACCCTGCTTGCAGACCAATCTTTTCCTTAAGGAAAAGATACCTGGTGCGGGCCTGTGGGTGTGCCCCAATACCGGTCATGCGATTAACTTGGAGGAGCCCGCTGCGTTTAATGCTGCCGTGTTCGAATTCTTGAGTTTGGCTGAACGGGGCCAGTGGCCTAGCCGTTGAGCGCCATAGCCGTATAGTGAATCAATCATGAACCCCAAATCCATCATCCGTCTCGTTCTGGCCATTATTGTTGCCGTGATTGGTGCATGGCAATTTCAATCCAATCCACCCAACCCTGAGCCCAAGCACTCCAACCAAGGCAAAGGTCAACAGCAAGGGCATCAAAACCAGGGTGCCGGTCAGACTTCGGGTGGTGGATCGCAGAGCAGGGGCAACAATAGCAATCAGGTGGGCGACTTTGACTACTATCTCGTCAGTTTGTCCTGGTCGCCAGCTTATTGCGTCTCCCATCCTAACGATCAACGCCAGTGTGGCGGCCGAGGCTTTGGCTTTGTGTTGCATGGCCTTTGGCCTCAAAAGTCGGCCGGTGGCTATCCAGAAGATTGCCAGGCCAGTAACCCCCCGAGCCAGGTAGCCGTCCAAAAAGCACTCGCGTTTATGCCAAGCGAGAAATTGATTCGTCACGAATGGACCAAGCACGGCACCTGCTCTGGGCTGAGTGGGGACGAATACCTCGAACTAGCCGATCGCGCCTTCGCCTCCTTACGTCTGCCTAAGGACTTCCAAGCGCCCGAGGCTTCTCGTAAGCTTTCCGCCGAGCAAATTCTAGGTGAGTTCTTGAGCGCCAATCCTGGTTTGAACAAGGACGCATTGACCTTTCGTTGCTCCGGCAACGAACTGGAAGAGGTACGCGTGTGTGTTGACAAGCAACTCAAGCCTATGGCTTGCGGCAAGGGTGTTCGCACGCAATGTGGGCGCGATACGGTTCTAGTTCGGGCGGTGCGCTAGTAGGCGCTTTCACACTAGGCCTTATGATTCTATTCAATTCTTTCTCGGACTCCTTCCTCTATGATGCGCTCCGCTCTTAATTCGCTGGTCTACACCCTTGCCATCAGTGCGAGCACGGCCATGGCTCAAGCACCGAACTTTCCTGATCGACCAGTCAAATTCATCGTCCCCTTGACCCCAGGCTCGGGGGCCGACATCGCAGGTCGCATCGTCGCCAAATACTTGACCGATCTGTGGAAGCAGCCAGTCATCATTGAGAACCGTCCTGGAGCGGGCGGCTTGATTGGCACGGGGGCCGTGGTGAGTGCGCCAGCCGACGGCTATACCTTGCTGGTGCAAAGCGCCTCCTATGCCGCAAACCCTGCGATCTATAAAAAACTGCCCTATGACCCGGTCAAAGGGCTCATCGATGTGAACCTGATCGGTATCACCCCGTATGCGATGGTGACCTCGTCGAGCGGACCGTACGCAAACATTAAAGACCTTGTCACCGCAGCCAAGGCGAAACCTGGAGAAATAACCTTTGCCTCCGCTGGCCTGGGCAGCTCGACTCATTTGGCGGCTGAATATTTCAATCAGACTGCGGGCATGCAACTGATACACATCCCCTACAAGGGCTCACCCGAAGCGATTCAAGATACGATTGCAGGACGTACCGCGTTTTACATGGCACCCATGAGCACCGTGGTCGGGCAAATTAAAGGCGGCAAGCTGAAGGCCTTGGGCGTAACGACCAGCGCACGCTCTGAGGAGGTCCCCGAGATTGCAACAATTGCCGAACAAGGCTATCCCAGTTTCGAACTGGGACTATGGTTTGGGCTCTGGGCACCCGCTGGAACGCCGGCCGCGATCGTGCAAAAAATCAATGCCGACATCAACCGAGCCATGCAAGACCCCGAAGTGAAAGCGGCCTATGCCAAAGGCGGGGTGCGCGCCAAGCCAATGAGCCCAGAGGATTTTTCTGGGCTTGTCAAAGCCGAGATGGCTAAGTACCAGAAAATTGCGCGTGAAGCGAAAATCGAACCCCAGTAAGCCGCCAATCACCTTATGTGACTAGCTTGCGCCAAGTGCTGGCGCGCTCAAGCAGGGTGCTTAAACGGGATTTGTCACCCGAATCCAAAGCAGCCCGCATCTCGACCAAGGCTTGGTCAAACCGATCTAAACTCGCCTTGAGTGGCTCGCTATTGTCGATAAAAATATCGGCCCATAGCGCGGCGGAAGACGCGCCAATGCGCGTCGTATCCTTGAGGCCAGCGCCACTTTGAGTCATCGCGGCTTGGCCATGAGGGCCTTCGGCAATGCCTAAGCAAGCTGCAAACACCATCCAATGCGGAAAATGCGAAATCTCGGCGAACAGCTCATCGTGAATGGTGGCTTCTACCCATTTCACCTGGCTGCCTAGGGCTTCAAGCAATGGCGTCACGCTTCGGGCTAAGGCCTCCTGCGCGACATTTTGTGGGCAGACTAACCAATTGCGTTTGACAAATAAGTGTGCCGTAGCCCCGGCTGGCCCGTGCCGCTCCGAACCGGCGATGGGGTGTCCCGGCAGATAGCGATCAAAGGCAAGGCCGAGCGAGGTGCGCGCTGCCTCAATCACCGATCGCTTGGTACTGCCACAATCCGTGACGATCTGAAAACTTGCAGGGTACTTGGCAAGCTCAGCAAATACGGCCGGCATGGCGCCCACGGGGCAGCATAGAAACACAATGTCGGCACCCTCGATGCACTCTTGGATCGACCCACACTCCCGGTCCAGCAGCCCCAGTTGCTGGGCCACACTGGCATCCAAAGCCTGCGCATAGCCATTGATTTTTGTGGCTGGAAATACGCGCCGAAAGGTCGCGGCAATCGAGCCGCCGATCAGGCCCGTGCCAATGATCGCAATTTTATGGGGCGCAACCACCTGAGGAGCAGGGCTTGCTTCATTCATTACAGGGGCTTTTGTCATGGGCCGTTGTTTCGGTCATTAAGTCGCTCGATCAAGCTTCAAGAATGGCCTGCATCGCCTGCAAAAACTTCGCGTTTTCATGCGGCAAGCCCACGGACACTCTTAGCCACTCGGGCAAGCCATAACCCGCCACAGGGCGGACAATGACGCCAGCCTTTAAGAGTTTTTCATTGATCGTTTTGGCATCACCGACTTTCACCAACACAAAGTTTCCAAAAGACGGAATGTAGTGCAGCCCCAGGCGATCAAAACCCTCCGTCAGAGCCTGAATACCGGCTCGATTCAGGGCAGCACTTCGCTTGAGAAAGTCTACATCGGCAAGGGCAGCAATCGCTGCGGCTTGGGCCAGTGAATTGACATTGAACGGTTGGCGAACGCGATTCATGAGATCGGTAAGCTCGACGCTCGCCAGTGCAAAGCCAACACGTAAACCGGCGAGACCATAGGCCTTCGAGAAGGTTCTAGATACTACTAAATTCGCGTATTTATTTAACCATTGCGAAGAGTCAAACTGCAACTCGGGCGCGAGATATTCGTTATAGGCCTCATCCAACACGACCACGACACGACTAGGCACTTTGGCTAAGAAACTTTCAATCGCCTGAGGGCTCAGATAAGTGCCGGTCGGATTGTTCGGATTAGCAACAAAAATCAGGCGTGTTTTATCGGTGATGGCTTTCGCCATGGCCTCTAAATCATGGCCATGGTCCTTGGCGGGCACAACAACTGCCTTGGCGCCCAGGGCCTGAGTCGCCAGTGCATACACAATAAACGAGAACTGGGCGTAGATCACCTCGTCGCCCTTCCCGACCAGGGTATGAGCGATTAACTCCAGCACATCGTTGGAACCATTGCCTAGGGTGATACGATCCTCTGACACTTGATATCGACTGGCCAAGGCTCGCTTGAGCTCGAAGCCGTTCGCATCAGGATAGCGTCCTAAATCGGCAGCCGCGAGCGCGATCGCGTGGCGAGCAGAAGCGGGCATGCCCAGTGGGTTTTCATTCGAGGCAAGCTTCACGATATCGGCTTCATTCAGCCCGTACTCGCGCGCCACCTCACCAATGGGTTTGCCGGCTTGATAAGGCGCCATCTGGCGCACATAGTCTGGTGCCATCAAAGCAGACGGGATCAGAGGTGATGCACCGACATTTTCATCGGACTTCAGGACTGCATTCATCATTCAAATACCTAAAAAATTACGCCAAGAAAAGATACCAGATACGAAGCCGTTCAAGCGCGAGGGTAAGAGCCGACCATCTTGAAAAAGGCCGCATGTTGTTTAATCTCGGCTAAGGCTTTTGCGACCGGTTCATCTCGAAAATGACCGAGCAGGTCGATATAGAAATAATACTCCCATGCACCCTGTCGTGCCGGGCGCGACTCGAAGCGTTTCATGGATACGCCGTATCGGGCTAGCGGCTCAATCAGCGCATGCACCGCACCGGCTTTATCAGGCACCGACAAAATCAAGGACGTTTGATCTGCTCCAGAGGGTTCGCACTCATAGCGCCCAATCACCACAAAGCGGGTGCGATTCAACGGGTCATCTTGAATCGCTGAGGCAAGCACTTGTACCGGGTAAATTTGCGCCGCACGCTCGGAGGCAATGCCCGCAATCGTTGGATCGATGGAAGCCAGTCGCGCACCTTCGGCATTACTCGCCACAGGCGCACGTTCAATGCCCGGCGCGTTCTTGTCTAGCCATCCCTGGCACTGTGCCAAGGCCTGAGCATGGGCACAGATCTTGGTGATGCCCTTCAAGGAATCACCCTGAGCAAGTAGCGCATGGGCCACGGGCACGGTCACTTCACCACTAATCACCAAGGGTGTATTGAGCAAGAGATCCAACGGACGATTGACCGCGCCTTCCGTGGAGTTTTCAACCGGCACCACCGCAAAGTCGACGCCACCGGCCTCGGCCTGACGAAACACTTCTTCAATGCTTGCACAGGGAATGGCGTCAATCGAATGCCCGAAGTGGCGCAGCGCCGCAACTTCGGAAAACGTCCCTGCAGGCCCAAGGTAGGCAATCTTCAAGCGTCGTTCGAGCTCGCGGCAAGCGGACACAATCTCGCGGTAAATGTTCTCCAACGCCGCGCCACCGAGAGGTCCATTTTGCGGGCTAGCTTGACGGGCACGCAATCGCCCAAAGATCTGCGCTTCACGCTCTGCGCGATACACCGGCGCACCGACCGCATGCTTGACGACGCCGACTTGCTGGGCAAGCTCGGCGCGCTGATTCAGGAGGCGAACAATGTCTGCATCGGTCGCATCAATTTTTACGCGTAAAGCCTGCAACTGCTGATTGGCATGCTCTTCTGCTGAGGAACTCATAAGTGAAAGTTTTCCTAAGGTGGTGTAGCGCGGGACAACGCAAGGTTGAGTGATTCAACAGGACGGACTTGATAAGTGTGCGGTAATTCTCGAACGCTCAGCCTAAATGCTACCGGATCGGAAAAACGAGCGGCGCAAACCCGAAAACTGTGACTTGGATCACTGGCTAGTGGTGCTCAGGCCACTACGATCACGTCAATAGAAACGGCGGTACCCAAAAATCGACCGTTCATTCATTTTGGAGTATTTCAATGTCGCTCACTAAAACCAATTTCATCTCTAAGGGTTTTGCGTCGCTTTATTCGTCCACCCTATTGGCCTTGGGGCTCGCGTTCGGTGTTGCCCAATCCACTCAGGCAACGACCATTAGCTTTACTGGCTTTAGCAACGGCTCTGAAGCGGTCCAATTGGCCACGCCGTTCCAAGGCACGATATCCGCTGGTGAGTTTGCAATGTCAGCCGACGGCATGCCCTTGAGCAGTTTTTGTATTGATTTGATGCAAAGCATTCGCTTTGGACGCAGCTATAGCAACTACTCAAAAGTAGGGCTTACCGGTCAGAACGAAAACATCAATGCCCTGCAGTTGGGACGCTTCAGCAAGCTCTATGAAAACTATTTGCCGACAGCCCAAGCCTCATCCACGGCAAGCGCTGCTTTCCAAACCGCTATCTGGGAAATTATTTCGGATGGTCAGGGCAACTTAAACTTAAGCACCGGGGTGTTTTCTTTGGCCAGTGCTTTTTGTAGCACTTCGCGCAGTTTGGCGACGGAATGGTTAGCGACCTTGGATTCCAAAGCGGCCGGCAACTGGAGTTTTGATAAGTACGGCAGTGCTACCCAGCAGGATCAATTGGTGGGCACGAAGGATTCCTCGCAGGTTCCTGTGCCTGCTACTCTGGCTTTGTTGGCTGTGGGGGTCATTGGGATTGGTGCTGTCCGGAAGTGGCGTGTAGATCGTTAATCCAAGCTTACGCTAGCCGATACCGAGGGATAGGCGGCTACGTGAATGTCCCCCGGGCCTGACGGCCCTCCGCCCTTATTTCACTCCGCCGCCAATCCCTCACTATCAGCAGAACCGGTAAATAGTCGAGACCAATTGCACGAACAATCCGGCCCGCCCTTCCAGAGCTGGTTTTGTCGCGAGTCAGACGCTATTCGTCGGCCTTTCCTTCCGGTGTATCGTCTACGGTCGAATCTGACCCAGCCACATTAGGGTTAGGAGCTTCTCCAGAGTCAACACCCTCCTCGCCTTCACCTTGCCCGAGAGTATCGGCGAAGGAATCGGTGTCTGATTCAACGACGCGCTGGACGCCGGAGAGTTTGGTGCCTTCGTCCACCGAGATGAGGGTGACGCCTTGGGTGGCGCGGCCCATTTCTCGGATCTCGCTGACGCGGGTGCGGATGAGGACGCCGCCGGTGGTGATCAACATGATTTCGTCTTGGGTGTTGACCAGGACGGCGGCCACGACTCGACCGTTACGGTCGGAGGTTTGGATGGCGATCATACCTTTGGTGCCACGACCGTGACGGGTATATTCGCCGATTGGGGTGCGTTTGCCGTAGCCGTTCTCGGTGGCGGTGAGCACAGATTGCTGCTCGTTTTCGGCGACCAACATGGCGATTACTTTTTGCCCCTCTTCAAGCATCATGCCGCGCACACCGCGTGCGCCTCGACCCATGGGTCGGACATCGTTTTCGTCAAAGCGTACGGCCTTGCCGGAATCGGCGAACAGCATCACGTCATGTCTTCCGTCGGTGACGGCTACGCCAATTAGGAAGTCGCCCTCGTCCAAATCAACGGCGATGATGCCGGCCTTGCGGGGGTTGGAAAAATCGGTGAGCGGCGTTTTCTTGACGGTGCCAAGGCTCGTCGACATGAACACAAAGTGCTGTTCGTCAAATTGCTTGACCGGCAAGACTACGGTGATCTTCTCTCCTTCGAGCAAAGGGAAGAGATTGACAATCGGGCGGCCGCGCGAGGTGCGATTGCCCTGCGGTACTTCCCATACTTTTAGCCAATAGACTCGGCCACGGTTGGAGAAACACAGAATAAAGTCGTGGGTATTGGCGATAAAAAGCTGGTCAATCCAATCTTCATCTTTTGTGCCTGCGGCTTGCTTGCCTCGCCCACCACGTTTTTGGGCGCGATACTCTGACAGCGGCTGGCTCTTGATATAGCCCGAGTGCGACAAGGTCACCACCATGTCAGCAGGGGTGATCAGGTCTTCCGTATCGAGTTCGGTCGCGTTGTTTTCAATGTACGACTTACGGCCATCGCCAAACTCGGTCTTGATGAGTTTCAGCTCATTGCCGATAATTTCGGTGACGCGGGCAGGCTTGGCGAGAATGTCCAGCAAATCAGTAATTTGCTCAATGACTTTATGATACTCTTGAACGATTTTGTCTTGCTCAAGGCCGGTCAGGCGCTGCAAACGCATATTAAGTACTTCTTGCGCTTGCACATCGCTTAAGCGATATAGCCCCCGGCCTTCGATGGAGATGAGGCCGAGGCCAGCTTCCAGACCATCGGGGCGGAAGGTGGTTGAATCACCGCCCGCGCGAGCCACCATGTCCAAAGCCACGCCCGCCGACCAATCGCGCGACATCAAACGCTCTTTGGCGATAGGAGGGGTTGCGGAGGACTTGATCATTTCGATCATTTCATCGACATTGGCAATCGCAACAGCCAGGCCTTCCAAGACATGGCCACGCTCACGGGCTTTACGCAACTCGAAAATTGTACGACGGGTAATCACCTCGCGACGATGCGAGAGGAAGAACTCGATCAGTTGCTTGATATTCAGTAAACGAGGCTGGCCATCCACCAAGGCCACCATGTTGATACCAAAGTTATCTTGCAGTTGAGTGAGCTTGTAGAGATTGTTGAGGACGACCTCGGGCAGTTCACCGCGTTTCAGCTCCACCACGACCCGCATGCCCGACTTGTCGGACTCATCGCGAATGTCTGAAATACCTTCAATGCGCTTTTCGTTGACTAGCTCAGCGATACGCTCAAGCAGCACACGTTTGTTCACCTGATAGGGCAGCTCATCCACAATGATGGCCGAGCGCTGACCACGATCAATCTCTTCAAAATGAGTTTTGGCGCGCATGATGACGCGGCCGCGCCCGGTTCGATAGCCTTCGCGTACCCCCACCGTGCCGTAAATAATGCCGCCCGTTGGGAAATCGGGCGCGGGGATGATCGAAATCACATCATCGATGGTGGACTCGGGGTTACTTAGAATCAACATACAGGCGTCGATGACCTCGCTCAAATTATGAGGAGGAATATTCGTTGCCATACCCACCGCAATGCCGGTGGAGCCATTAATTAAGAGGTTGGGTAGTCGCGAAGGTAGGACGGTAGGCTCAAACTCTTTGCCGTCATAGTTCGGCTGAAAATCGACGGTTTCTTTATCAATGTCGGCCAGCAACTCGGCCGAGATTTTTTCTAAACGGCACTCGGTGTAGCGCATCGCGGCCGGGTTGTCGCCGTCCACCGAGCCGAAGTTGCCTTGCCCATCCACCAGCGGATAGCGCAGCGAAAAGTCCTGCGCCATGCGCACCAGGGTGTCGTAAATCGCGTTGTCGCCATGCGGGTGAAACTTACCCATCACGTCACCCACCACACGGGCGCACTTTACGTAAGAGCGGCTGTGGGTGTTATTGGCCTCATGCATGGCAAACAACACGCGTCGATGTACCGGCTTTAACCCGTCCCTCACGTCAGGAAGCGCCCGACCGACGATCACGCTCATGGCGTAATCGAGGAAAGAGCGGCGCATCTCCTCTTCTAGACTAATCGGAAGTGTTGACTTGGCAAACTGATCCACAAGATTCCCTGGGCGGCTATTAGCCGCTTGATGGTTTACGACGACTTAAGTCTTTTAAGACTTGAAATTTCTTAACGAATTCGGAAGCGGAGTCCGGCTAAACCAAGATTCTTGGCTAAGTTTTAAGGGGACGCGCCGCTAAACCCTTGAATTTTAACAGTTTGCGCTATCCTCCCTTGGCTTGCGCCATGGTTCCATCAACATTTCTGCTTCGGCTTCGTCCGGCTCCTAAAATGACCCCAGCCTCCCCTGCCCCTTCTAACGCCATCCCTCAAGATCCGGTGGATCGCACGCTTGAGCGGGCTCAGACCGGCGAAAATCAACCCAATCCCCTATTACTTCTGCCGGAATGGTTACTGCCAATCCGCCCGGCTCGGCAAATCTTAAAGGGTCAAGGCCTACTCATAAGGGACGGAAAAATCGCCGACCTCGGGGCGAAAGAAGTCATGCTTGAGCGCTACGCCGGAGTCGCTATTCGGCACCTGCCCGGCCAAGTGTTGATGCCCGGCTTGGTGAATTTGCATACCCACGCCGCCATGAGCCTGCTGCGTGGGTTCGCAGACGACTTGCCCCTAGAGGCCTGGTTGAATGAGCGTATTTGGCCGGCCGAGTTGAAGTTGATTTCGCCTGAATTCGTTTATGACGGCACTCTTTTGGCTTG
>JAYVKZ010000268.1:0-2873 GCA_043767985.1 Betaproteobacteria bacterium | reverse complement strand
AAAGAAACATCCGGCAGACAAGTTGCTGATTCCAACGCCGCAATGCGCCCCTGGTGGTCTCAAGCTTTTCCAGCCTACTGGCGCGTCCTCAAGAAACCTGCTGCACGCCTCGTGCTTCCCGTCATCTTGGCGGAGGGCTTTCTGGTGTTCTCCGCGATGGCCTTCGTGCCCAGTTTTGTTCATGATCGGGACGCGGTCTCTTTGTCTTGGGCCAGCTTGGCGGTCGCCGGTTTTGGAATGGGCGGCCTGCTTTATGCTTGGCAATCGCAGGCTTGGCTGAAACGTCTAGGTGAAGCGGGTTTCGCGCGGATCGGTGCGAGCTTGTTTGGCCTAGGGCTATGCGCCCTGGCATGGTTACCTGGCTTTGCATCGGCACTGATCGCCTGCTTTGCGGCCGGCGTTGGCTTTTACATGCTTCATAACACCTTGCAAACACTGGGTTCGCAAGTGAGCCCAGAGTCTCGAGGCGCAGCCATGTCGCTGTTTGCGTTTTCGCTCTTCGCGGGTTCAACGATCGGTATCAGTAGTGCCGCGTGGGCCGTGGCTCATTTTGACTACCGACCAGTCTTCATGATCTCGGGGGTGCTCACCGCTAGCCTCGGGTTTCTGCTAGCGGCTGGACTACCCAAGCTGATTACGTCAACGAACCCAGGTTAGAACCCAAGTGAGCTGCGCTCGCAGGTTTCGCGACCACCCCTCGGCTTAAACCACCGAGCGCTTTCAGCGCCTCGGTCCGCGCAGCGGCGTCTTCGAGCGCTTGCTCATTACGCAATTGTTGATGCATTTCCATTGCACGCAACTCTTGTGCAAACGCTGGCTCAAGCTTGCTCAGTTCGCGAAACATGGATGCTTCAGCGTGAGCGTTTTGCTCATTAACGAAGTAATCAAATATGGGTTTAAGCAAACGCAATGAAATTGCCGCCAAGCCTACCCAAATGACTGCCCAATCAATCATCCAGGCCCGAAACATTTCGTCGCCCTCGGCGCCACTCGTTGATGCCAAGCGAAAGCCGGCCATGAGCGCAGCCAAACCGGTCCACCAGACAATGGCGACCGAGCGATTGAAGAAAATCGCGCTGAGCTTAGCTGCCAAGCCCTGGCTACCGGTAGCCAAAGCAGGTAAGGGACTAGAGAATTTTGTATTGATGGTCATGTGATACTCCTTGATGACAGGGGGCAAGAGCCAGAAAACCTGTCGATGCACAGAAGTTAGACTCCCAGTTGATATAAATCCAATTAGATGTTTAGATATGTCTTATAAGTTTTATTATTTCACTATCGATTTCCGCCGAATTGCCAGGCTTTTCGATCAATATCGTGACGTTGCGAGGTACTTTTGTCCTTTCTTAACCTTGATCTCAACCTCCTGAGAGTCTTTGACGAGGTCATGGCAGAGCGCAATCTCACGCGCGCCGCCGACAACCTTGCCTTAACGCAACCCGCCGTCAGCCAGTCTTTAAAGCGCCTACGCGAGGCTTTAGACGATGAGTTATTCATCCGTACAGCTCACGGGGTGCGACCCACACCGTATGCCGATAGTATTTGGCCGCCCATCCGCGATGCGATGGATGCTCTGCAAGCGAGCTTGGTGCCAAGCAATTTCAAACCTAGCTCAGCCAACAATAACTTCCGCCTCTCGATGGCCGATGCCACGGCGGCCACGCTGGTACCGATGATCGTGAGAGAAACCGAAAGTCAAGCGCCGTCCATTTCGTTTCGTATCCTGCCTTTGAATACCCGTGATCCGAGGAAACTTTTGGACGATGGCGAGATCGATTTGGCGGTAGGCTACTTTCCAACTGCCGTAGTCGCTCTATCGGCGCCAGATGCGCCTGATGCGATCCGTCATCAAAGATTGTACGAAGGTGAGTATGTTGTGGTCATGCGTCGCGGGCACCCCTTGGAAGATTTAGAGCTCTGCTTAGAGCGCTATTGCAGCGCCCATCATCTTCTAGTGAGCTTCTCGGGTCGCCCCTTCGGCTTTATTGACGAAGCACTTGCAGGGATGGGCCGCAGGCGACATATCACCATGACCGTTAATCAATTTTTCACGGCCGGGCAGGTCGTCTCTCAATCGGATTTACTCACGGTGTTGCCGCGCCACTTCTTAGAAGCAACCGGCTTAGCGCACGATCTTAGCGTGCGCGCCCTCCCCTTTTCGGTCGGCGCAGTCCATGTGGAAATGCTGTGGCATCGTAGGCACCACCGCGACGCGCCTCATCAATGGCTCAGAGCCTTGGTTGAGCGCGCAGCCGCGTCCAAATTTCCGAGAGTGTGAGGTCGACTCTTGATGCGTTGATAGACATTGTTAGCCACCAGAGCGCCAACCACCACTGCAGCACCCAACAGCTCGGAGGCCTCGAAACGCGCGCCTTCCAAAGCTCGAAAGCCAAAGGTGATGACCGGCATGAGATTCAGTAGTAGCATGGCATTCAGTGCACCGATTTTACGGGCGCCCTCGTTCCAGAGCATCATCGCCAAGAACACCCCAAGCACGGCCACGTAAGCCACTTTCAGCCCTAACCAGCCAGTCCACACGTCCACACTCGGCCAGCGCTTGAACCCGTAGGCCATCGCGATAGCCCAAGCCACGCCAATCACCACAATGGCGGGTAGGCAATTCAAGGTAGCGATACGAAGTGCCGACCAGTGCGCAAGCTTGGAAGAGGCCAACACATAGGTCACCCAGGCCATGGCGCCCACCAACACGAATAGTTCACCAATGAGTTGGTCTAGCTGAGGATTGCCGGTAGAAATGACCGCACCAATATGCTGGCCCAGGCCTGCACCTGCACCGGACAAAGCCTGTAAGCTCGCGCCACCCCGAGTCACGGCAATGAGCACGCCAAAAAACGCAAGCACTAAGCACAGCA
>JAYVKZ010000267.1:0-3506 GCA_043767985.1 Betaproteobacteria bacterium | reverse complement strand
TCGTTGCGTTCGCCGGTGCGGATACGAACAATTTCTTCAACCGGCGAGACAAAGATTTTACCGTCACCAATCCGACCTGTTTTAGCCGCCCGGATGATTGCTTCAATGGCGCGCTCAACGGTTTCATTGCCCACCACCACTTCGATTTGAACCTTAGGCAAAAAATCGACCACATATTCGGCGCCGCGATACAACTCGGTATGGCCTTTTTGACGACCAAAGCCCTTCACTTCGGTGACCGTTAAGCCGGAAACGCCTACCTCAGCGAGCGCTTCGCGTACTTCGTCAAGTTTGAAAGGTTTAATAACTGCTGTAATTCTTTTCATGGCGTTTATCTGTTGAGTGATCGGTTAAAAATAATCTTAATCTCGAAACTTTGAAGTGATGGGGTAGCGCCAATCGCGACCGAAAGCGCGATGGGTCACGCGTACACCGATCGGCGCTTGACGACGCTTGTACTCCGCGATCCGCATCAACCTTACCACTTTTTCTACGGCGACTCTAGGGTGTCCGGCCGCAACGATCTCTTCGATCCCGAGATTTTCTTCCATATACATTTGCATGATGGCATCAAGCACCTCATATTCAGGTAGAGAATCTTGGTCTTTTTGGTTGTCTCGTAGCTCTGCGCTAGGGGGTCGAGTGATGATTCGCTCGGGAATAATTTCGACCTCACGGTTACGCCAGCGGCATAGCCTAAACACCAAGGTCTTGGCGATGTCCTTGATCACGGCAAAACCACCCGCCATATCGCCGTACAAGGTGCAATAGCCGACCGCCATCTCACTCTTGTTGCCGGTGGTGAGCACGATGGAGCCGTGCTTATTGGAAAGCGCCATCAGCAAGGTACCGCGGATTCGGGCTTGAATGTTTTCTTCGGTGGTATCTTCTTTGAGGCCAGCGAATTCCGTACTCAAAGTCTGCTTGAATTGATCGAACACTGGGCTGATCGACAGCTCGTCATAGCGAATATCCAAACGCTTGGCCATCTCGCGGGCATCGATCCACGAAATATCGGCGGTGTAGGGCGAAGGCATCATGACGGCGCGCACACGGTCCTTTCCCAAGGCGTCATAGGCAACGGCCATCGTCAAGGCTGAATCAATACCTCCGGACAAGCCGATTACGACCCCAGGAAAGCCATTCTTGTTGACATAGTCTTTGACGCCAAGCACCAAGCAGCGATAGACCTGCTCTTCAATATCCAACACTGCCTCTATCCGGCCTGAACTCATGTGCACAACAGTTTGCGACGATGTCGCACCCGTGCCGGGCAAAGTAGAGGCCGAACGCTCAAGCTCGATGAGCAGGAGATCTTCCTCAAAAGGCTTGCCCTGAGCTTTCAAGGTGCCTTGGGCATCTAGTGCAAAACTCATGCCATCGAACACCAACTCGTCCTGACCGCCGACCAAATTGGCGGCAATCATCGGCATCCCCATCGCGCAGACATTGTCCCGGGCGACATCGAGCCGGGTGTGTTGCTTATTCATGTGATACGGCGAGGCGTTCAAGACCAGTAACACCTCGGCCCCGACCGCTCGCGAAGCCTCTGGTGCATAGCGAAACCAGAAATCCTCACAAATGACCACACCAAAGTGAATGCCATTCAGCTCGAATACCAGGGGGCGATTGTCTGGCTCAAAGTAACGGACTTCATCGAAGACATCGTAATTGGGGAGTTCGTGCTTGCAGTATTCGGTGAGCACACGGCCCTTGTATAGAAGGCGGGCAGCGTTGTAACGCAAGCGTCCACGGCGAATCGGCAGCCCGACGATCAAGTGAATCGCAAGCGCAGCGGTGGCGTCCAAAACCTGTTGTAGAGCCTCCTCAGTGCGGGCGTAAAAAACATCTCTTAGCAAAAGATCTTCGGCGGGATATCCCACCAGCGATAATTCCGGTGTGAGCAAAACTTCCGCGCCCAAAGCCGCGGCTCGATGGGCCGCATCGATGATTTTTTGGGCATTGCCAGCAAAATCGCCGACGATGGGGTTAAGCTGTGCTACAGCAATTTTCATGAGGCCAGTCTTTCACGAGGCTTAGGTCAAAAAAACGTTTCAATCAATTTTCAAAAAATTTTGGTTAAACACTTCAATTCATTGGATCAAAGGTTATCACAAGGTGTCGCAAGCAAATAGCCCAGATCGGGAGGCAAAAATCAGTGCTCCAATGAGCATGAGTTGCCGTGCGATAGACGGTCTGTCTCAAATCCCAGCGTTGCAATGGAATGCCCTGATTCCAAAACAGGCCGGTCAGGTTTTTTTGCGTCATGAATGGCTCTGCGCTTTAGAAACGTCGGGCTGCGTGGGAGGTGATACGGGCTGGGTGTCTCAGCATTTGCTTCTTTCAGCAGAGCGGTCTCCCAAAGAAGTGCTAGCCGCCCTGCCCCTGTACCTTAAATACCATTCGTATGGTGAGTATGTGTTTGATTGGGCATGGGCAGACGCTTATCAGCGTAGCGGGTTTAACTATTACCCAAAGCTATTATCTGCCATTCCATTTTCGCCTATTACTAGCAGTCGTTTACTTAGCCATAATTCACTAAGTAATCAGGCAGAAGTGCAGTTACTGATGGTTGAAGCATTAGAAAATATGCTGCATCAGCATCAATTATCTAGCGCACATATCTTGTTTCCAGATGAGGCAAGCGCGACACAGTTAGCCTCAGCTGGCTGGCTTAAGCGTACTGGCGTGCAATTTAGATGGCAGAACAAAAATTATCAAAATTTTGAGGATTTTTTAGCAACTTTAAGCCACGATAAGCGTAAGAAAATTCATCAAGAGCGCAAAAAAATAGTACAAGCAGGGGTAGTCTGCAGGCAAATAAAAGGTACTGAAGCGACTAAAGAAGATTGGGATTTTTTCTATCAGTGTTACAGCAATACTTATCGTGAGCATCACTCTACACCATACTTAACACAGCAGTTTTTTCACCAAATTGGCAAAAGTATGCCGCAAAATATTTTGCTGATTGTGGCAGAAGTGGAAGGCAAGCCAGTTGCCAGCACTTTGAATATTTACAATCAGCACACTCTTTATGGCCGTTATTGGGGAGCGATAGAGTTTATTTCTGGTCTGCATTTTGAGTTGTGCTATTACCAAGCGCAGCAATTTTGTATTGCAGAAAATATTACTTATTTTGAAGGCGGTGCACAGGGTGAGCATAAATTAGCTCGCGGATTTGAGCCGCGACCAACCTGCTCATATCATAAAATCGCGCACCCAGATTTTGAGTCTGCGATTAAACAGTTTTTAAATCGGGAGGGCGAGGGCATTGCCGCCTACACCAGCGAATTAGAAGACCGCGCGCCTTTTAAAGCCTTATGATTATTACCAAGCAATGCAATTGCCATCAAATGCAATGAATTGGCCTGTATTGGCTAAGCTTAAGTTTTCAATCACACCGCGCAAGCCTGTTACGCTAGTTTGCGTATTAATCAAGCCGTTTGGCCCACCCATATCGGTTTGTACCCAGCCAGGATGCAGGGTTACAAAGCTAATCCCATAAG
>JAYVKZ010000266.1:0-7041 GCA_043767985.1 Betaproteobacteria bacterium | reverse complement strand
GATCGGGTGATTCGCGGCCTGGGCACACTGTTGCTGTCCAGCTCTCGAGCTCAAGACTTGGTGGGTCGCTTTGGTGGTGAGGAGTTCGTCGTCGCCCTCCCCGAGACCGGTTACGACGCCGCCTACAACATTGCCGAGCGGATTCGCATCGCGGTTGAGGAAGAGGTCACCAGTAGCATGAGCGACATACCGGGATGCATTGTGACAGTCAGTGTTGGCTTTGCGACGATTTCGCCCGCCTATCCAAACATTGAGTTTATGCTCAATAAGGCCGATGAAGCGCTGTACGTCGCCAAGCAAAGTGGCCGAAATCGTGTCAAATTTGCGGACCCGATCAAACAGGAAAAGCCCCCTGCCAAATCGGCAAAACCTCCCTCAGTCGCGGACGCTAGGCTTCGCTAGGCTTGAGGCGCATGGTGTTTTTTCCAGTGCTTCGCGATATCGACCCGCCGACACACCCAAACCCTGTCATGCCCCTCGATGTAATCCAAAAAGCGCTGGAGTGCTCGCAATCGACCGGGCCGACCTAACAGTCGGCAATGCATACCCACCGACAGCATCTTGGGCGAGTCCTCACCTTCGGCGTACAAGACGTCAAAACTATCCTTCAAATACTGAAAGAAATGCTCGGAGGTATTGAAGCCCTGCGGGCTGGCAAAGCGCATGTCATTGCTGTCCAGCGTATAGGGAACGATCAAATGTTGATGCGACTGACCTTTGGAGTCAATCACCTCACTCCAGAACGGAAGATCGTCGCCGTAATAATCTGAGTCATAGAGGAACCCGCCATGGTCCACGACGAGTCGTCGGGTATTCGGGCTATCGCGGCCCGTGTACCAACCTAGTGGCGCTTTACCTGTCAACTTTCGAAGCGAGGCCACAGCTTGCCGCATATGTTCGCGCTCGGTAGCTTCGTCCATGTTTTGGTAATGAATCCAGCGCAGGCCGTGGCAGGCGATTTCATGGCCAAGCTCAACAAAAGCCTGCGTCAACTCTGGGTGCCGCTCCAGGGCCATCGACACGCCGAACACCGTGAGAGGGAGCTGGCGCTTTTCAAATTCGCGCAAAATACGCCAAACACCTGCCCGGGATCCATACTCATAAATGGACTCCATGCTGAGATGGCGGGCGGGGTAAACCGCTGCGCCAATAATTTCTGACAAGAACGCCTCAGAGCCTGCATCCCCATGCAGCACGCTATTTTCAGCCCCCTCCTCATAGTTCAATACAAACTGAACGGCGATGCGAGCCTTGCCCGGCCATTTCGCCGCGGGCGGGTTGCGCCCGTATCCGATCAAATCCCGGGGATAGTGAGTTGTTTTGGCAGGTGCATTAGAAGTCTTGCTCTTCTTGGCAACAGGGGCTTTTATGGGCATAGTCGGATCCAGGGGCTAGGCTGAGTTACACTTTCGAGCATATTACTAAAAGAGCGATTGGGAGACAAAAGATGGCATCCGTCAGCATTGAACGAGTCGAAAAGGCATACGGCAGCAACCAGGTCATTCACGGTATTGACATCGAAATTGAGGACGGCGAGTTTTGCGTGTTGGTGGGTCCCTCGGGTTGCGGCAAGTCAACCTTATTGCGGATGGTTGCAGGCCTGGAAGATATCTCTGGTGGCACGATCAAGATTGGCGAGCGGGTCGTCAACGACGTTCAGCCTAAGGACCGCGATATCGCGATGGTGTTCCAAAACTATGCGCTCTACCCACACATGACCGTGGGCGAGAACATGGCCTTCTCGCTCAAGCTCGCCAAAAAGTCGAAAGAGGAGATCACGCAAAGAGTGGCTCAAGCGTCCGGTATTTTGGGGTTAAATGATCTTCTAGACCGCCAACCCCGCCAGCTATCGGGTGGGCAAAGGCAACGAGTCGCGATGGGCCGTGCCATCGTGCGCAATCCGCAGGTATTTTTATTTGACGAACCGCTTTCCAACCTAGATGCCAAGCTGCGTGTGCAGATGCGTACAGAAATCAAGGCCCTACATCAGCGCCTCAAAACCACCTCGATGTATGTCACCCATGATCAAATTGAAGCCATGACCATGGCCGATAAAATTGTGGTCATGCACGCCGGCATTGTTGAGCAAATCGGCACGCCCCTACAACTTTACGATCATCCGGCCAATACTTTCGTGGCCACGTTTATTGGCTCACCTTCCATGAATCTCGTGCCCGCAAAGGTCGCCGGAGAACGTGTCAATACGGCAGGTGGCGGGCTCGCGCTTCCCTTAGGCCTGGCGCTAAGCAGTGGCCAGTCCGTGCAGTATGGTGTTAGGCCGGAGAACTTTAAGGTCGTGCCACAAGGGAGCGCTGATTCGCTGAGCGGGACTGTGGAAGTCATCGAACCGACTGGCGCTGACACGCAAGTGTTTGTGCGGGTTGGTGAACAGTTGCTGACCGTTGTTCAACACGAAAGGGTGATGCTGAAGCCTGGTGATGCCGTGGGCCTACAGGCAGATCTCGCGAAGGTTCACATCTTCGATGCCGATGCAGGCAAACGTATCAATTAATTTGAGAACCGTATGGATATCAAAGGCAAAGTTGCCATCGTGACCGGTGCGGCGAGCGGCATTGGTCGCTCGACGGCTCGCCGCTTCGCCGCTGAGGGTGCACGCGGGGTCGTCTTGGCTGATCTTGACATCGCCAAGACTCAGGCCGTCGCAGTTGAATTCGGTGGCCTCGCAGTCGCTTGCGATGTCAGCATCGAAAGTGACATTCAAGCCTTGGTGAAAGCAGCCAAAGACACTTACGGCCAGGTGGATATTTTCTTTTCCAATGCCGGCATTCTCGGCCGCGAAGGTGGCATTGAGCTTGAGGATGAGCTTTGGGAGCGCATGTGGAAAATTCACACCATGGCCCATGTGTGGGCAGCTCGCGCCGTTGTGCCGGACATGCTGAGTCGCGGGGAGGGTTATTTTCTCACCACAGCCTCCGCAGCGGGACTGTTGAACATTATTGAATCGGCGCCTTATGGTGTGACCAAGCATGCGGCGGTCGCGTTCGCAGAGTGGATGCGCATCACTTACGGTCGACGAGGTATTCGAGTCTCTTGTCTGTGTCCACAGGCAGTGAGCACGGGCATGGTGACGGGAGACGGCGGTTCCGCAGGTTTGGATGGCATTTTGTCGCCTGAGCAAGTGGCCGAGGTGATTATTGATACCATGCGGCAGGAGGCCTTTTTGGTGCTTCCTCACCCAGAAGTTGCGACCTACTTTAAGGCAAAAGCGAACGACCATGGGCGCTGGCTCGGCGGCATGCAGAAGATGCGTGCGAAAATGATGCCTACGAGTTAACCCCGGGGACACTCTCTAGCATCCCTGGCCTAAGTTTTTTAATGTAAGTAAGTATGAAAATCAAACGAATATTGTCCTTAGCCCTTTTTATGGGTTCGACTGTCATCGCGCTAGGCTGGCTTGGATTTCTTCCTGCGGCGAGCGCTCATGAGTTCAAACTTGGCGAGCTCAGCATTGAGCACCCCTATGCCAATGCCACCCCAGACGGTTCGAAGAACGGCGCGGCCTACTTCAAGGCCATAAACAACGGCGGCAAACTCCCGGATCGCTTAGTTGCGATCAAGACATCCGTCGCCGCAAGCGCCGAGCTTCACACCATGCGAATGGATGGCAATGTGATGCGCATGCGGGAGGTGACCAGCATAGAGTTACCCGCTAGTGGGAAGACGCTCTTTGGTCAGGGTAGTGAACATGGTTACCACATTATGTTGATGGGCTTGAAAGAACCATTGAAGGAAGGTGACAGTTTCAAGCTAAATCTCAAGTTCGAGAAGGCCGGAGAAATCGAAGTATTAGTGAGCGTTCAAAAAGGCAAGGGAAGCAGCGATGCTCACAAGCATCACTAGATGAACGAACCTGAGTCAAGCTTAGGCGACAAGCTCTTTGTAGCCAGTCAGTATGTTTTACCGAAACAAGCGCTGACTCAGCTCATGGGTGCACTTGCACAAACCGAGGGTGGCCGCACCACGCACTCGGTGATTCGCTGGTTCATCAAAAAGTATTCGGTCGATATGGCCGAGGCCGCCAATCCTAACGTTGCGAGCTATGCTAGCTTTAACGAGTTCTTTACGCGACCGCTGAAAGCCTCAGCAAGGCCTCAAGCCGATGCACAGTGGCTGTGCCCCGTGGACGGTGCCATCAGTCAATTCGGTAAGATCGAAAACGATCAAATCTATCAGGCTAAAGGCCATCAATATAGTACTCAAAGTCTGGTCGGCGGAGATACAAAGCTCAGCCGAGAGTTCGACAACGGCTCCTTCGCCACCCTCTATCTCAGCCCGCGTGACTATCATCGCATCCATATGCCTTGCGATGGTGTTCTGCGAGAAATGATTTATGTCCCTGGCGCCTTGTTTTCAGTCAATCCGGCAACGGCGCGCGGCGTGCCAGATTTGTTCGCGCGCAATGAACGCGTGGTCTGTGTGTTCGACACGGCACTAGGACCTTTCGTACTCGCCTTAGTCGGTGCAACCATCGTGGGAAGCATGGCTACCGTCTGGCACGGCATGGTCAATCCTCCGCGGCACCGCGAGGTCAAGCGCTGGCAATATCCGGCAGGCTCCGTAGCACTCAAGAAGGGCGACGAAATGGGGCGCTTTCTTCTTGGTTCTACGGTCGTGTTGCTCTTTCCTGCATCTTTCCAAATGCGCTTTAACGCTGACTGGTCGCCGGGCAAGAGCATTCGGTTACATGAGGCTCTTGGGGACGCGGTTTAAGTCGCTCTTCCGGTGCTAGTTAGTCACAACGACCTTGCCCATCACCTTCCGATTCATCATGTCATTCAACGCCTGAGCCCCCTGCGCCAAAGGATAGCGGCCAGAAATATGCGGCTTGATCTTACCCTCTCGCATCCACCCCAACATGATTTGAATATCCGCCAGGTTTTGCTGAGGTTCGCGCTTAGTGTAATCACCCCAGAACACGCCAACCACGGCTGCACCCTTCAATAGCATCAAATTAAAGGGCAGCTTAGGAATCTCACCGTTGGCAAAACCAATGACGAGATAGCGGCCACGCCAGCCAATGCTGCGAAAGGCCTGCTCCGCCAAGGGGCCGCCCACAGGGTCATAAATCACATCCGGCCCTTTGCCACCGGTAATCGCCTTCAAACGCTCTCGAAAATCTTCCGAGGAGTAATTGATGAACTCATCCGCCCCATGCTCTTTGCAAACGGCCAGCTTTTCAGCACTTGACGCCGCAGCAATCACCTTCGCGCCAAGGGCCTTGCCAATCTCAATCGCGGCAAGTCCTACCCCACCTGCGGCACCTAGCACCAGCAAGGTTTCGCCAGCCTTCAAATCACCGCGATCCTTTAAACCATGATAGGACGTGCCGTAAGTCAGGGTAAATGCGGCTGCCGTATCAAAATCCATCTCGGCCGGCATGGGCAGCACTTTATTGGCAGCGACCAACACTTGTTCCGCAAAAGCACCGTGGCCGGTTGAGGCCATGACGCGGTCACCAACCTTCACATGTTTAACGTCGGCACCAACCTGAGCGACCACGCCCGCCATCTCCGAGCCTGGTGAGAAAGGTAAGTCCGGCTTGAATTGATACTTGTTTTGAATAATCAACACATCTGGAAAATTGACCCCCGCAGCCTTCATATTGATGAGCACTTGATCAGGCCCGACCGGACCTAAAGAATGCTCTTCAAAAACGAGGGTATCGGGCAGTCCGTGAGTTTTGCAGAGTAAGGCTTTCATGTTGTCATTTCCATTCAAAAGGTTGCATAGATCATCGTCACTGTTAGCGCGGGGAGGCCTCGCTAACGATAGCGCACGCTATCAAGCGTGATCGGCATAACGGGTTCGCGCCAAGGCGGAACCTTTCGCCAAGGCCGCCAGCTTAGCCACGGCCACCGCGCGGTCCATCGGTGCCAGGCCACAATTGGAACAAGCGAACAAGCGATTGGCGGGAACATAGCGCAGTGCCGTGCCAATCGTGTCAGCGACCTCTTCTGGTGTCTCAATCGTATCGCTGGCCACGTCGATCACGCCGACGAGCACATCTTTGCCCTTCAGAAGCGCCATTAAATCGGGCGGTACATGGGAGTGGATACATTCAAGGGAGACTTGATGGATGTCACTAGCAGCCAGCGCAGGCAGGATTTTTTCGTATTGGCGCCATTGATCGCCCAGTGTTTTCTTCCACTGATTATTGGCCTCAATCCCGTAGCCATAGCAAATATGGACGGCTGTTGTGCACTTGAGGCCTTTGATGGCCAATTGCAGCGCATCAATGCCCCACTCAACCACTTCATCCATGTAGACATTAAAGGCGGGCTCATCGAACTGAATGATATCGACACCATCACGCTCCAGCGCATGTGCTTCTTGATTCAACAGCTCGGCAAAGGCCATCGCCATTTTGATGCGCCCAGCCTTGCCTTCGCCATAAAAACGATCTGCCACGGTATCCACAATGGTCATCGGACCAGGCAGGGTGAATTTGAGTTTCTTGGTCGTGTGGGCACGGGCAAACTGGGCTTCCTTGGCATGCACGCGGCCTTTGAGACGGAGCGCCGACACGACCTGCGGCACCATCGCATCGTAACGATTATCCCGAATGCCCATCTTGACTTTGTGATCGAAATCAATGCCTTCGACTTGCTCCAAAAAGCCGTGCACAAAGTGCTGACGCGATTGCTCGCCGTCGGTCACGATATCCAAGCCCGCGTCTTCCTGGGCTTTCAGCCAAAGCAGGGTGGCATCGAGCTTGCTTTGGTCAAGTTCAGCGCCGCTCGAGCGCCATTGTGGCCAAAGTTTTTGGGTTTCAGAGAGCCAACCGGGTTTAGGCAGGCTACCAGTAATGCCAGCAGCGAAAAGCGTCATATCGATCTCTAAGGGAAGTGGGTTTAGTGTAAGAGTAGCAGGAGCGAGCCGCCGACTATAATGGTCGATTCACTTCCACAGCCGAATTTTCACGCCCGAATTATGCAAGATCGCTACGACGCAGCCCCCATTGAGGCGCAGGCCCGCCTGCACTGGGAGGCTATTGATGCCTATAAAACCATAGAAAGCGAC
>JAYVKZ010000265.1:0-3283 GCA_043767985.1 Betaproteobacteria bacterium | reverse complement strand
TAAGATTCGAGAAAAGCTAGAGAATTTGCGATCTCGTAAGTCCTAAAAGCTTCCCGCTTCGTTCTCGCTTCGTCAGCGCTCAGTACAATTCAATCTTCTCAAAGAAAATTATCATGCTAGATCTCAATCTTTTACGCAAAGACATTGCTCAAGTGGCCGAGCGCTTGGCCGCTCGCAACTTCGTGCTCGACGTGCCCGCCTTCCAAGCGTTGGAAGCGCGGCGCAAAGACTTACAAGTTCGCAGCGAAACCCTGCAAGCGCAGCGCAATAACCTCTCCAAGCAAATCGGTCAACTCAAAAGCAAGGGGCAAGACGCCTCCGAAGTCATGGCTCAGGTGCAAGGCTTGGGCGAACAGTTAACCCAAGCCAGCGCTCAGAACGACGCGGTGCAAACCCAAATGCACGCGTTCTTGGTGGGCCTGCCTAACTTGCCTCATGCCAGTGTGCCTGTGGGACAAGATGCTGAGCAAAATGTGGAAGTTAGGCGCTGGGGCCAACCACGAACTTTAAACTTCGCACCTAAGGACCATGTGGATGTGGGTACGCCGCTCGGTCTGGACTTTGATGCGGGCATCAAGTTAACCGGCTCGCGTTTTACGGTCATGCGTGCGGGTATCGCACGCTTGCACCGAGCGCTCGCGCAGTACATGCTCAACACCCAGACCGATCAGCACGGCTATACCGAGTGCTACACCCCGTATATTGTCAATGCTGAGACGCTTCGTGGCACAGGCCAGCTGCCAAAGTTTGAAGAAGATTTGTTCGCTGCGAAAAAGGGCGGTCAGGAAGGCGAGGGCGAGATGCTCTATCTCATTCCCACCTCGGAAGTGTCCCTCACGAATTTAGTGCGTGGCGACATTATTGATGAGACGAAACTTCCCATCAAACTCACCGCCCATACCCCCTGTTTTCGCTCCGAGGCGGGCTCGTACGGACGGGACACCCGAGGCATGATCCGTCAGCATCAATTTGACAAGGTGGAGATGGTACAAATTACCCATCCCGAGCAATCCTATGCGGCGCACGAGGAAATGGTGGGCCACGCCGAGACCATCCTCAAGAATCTTGGCCTGCCATTTAGAACGATGCTTTTGTGTACCGGCGACATGGGTTTTGGCGCCTCCAAAACCTACGACTTGGAAGTGTGGCTGCCTGCGCAAAACACCTATCGAGAAATTTCCTCAATCAGTAATTGTGAAGACTTTCAAGCGCGCCGCATGCAAGCCAGATTCAAAAGCGGGCAGGGCAAGCCTGAGTTGCTGCATACCCTCAATGGTTCTGGCTTGGCGGTCGGTCGTACCTTGGTGGCTGTTTTGGAGAACTTCCAAAACGCCGATGGCAGCGTCGATATCCCTGAGGTTTTGCGGCCCTATATGGGTGGGCTGAGCAAGTTGTCCCAGGCCTGATTTTCTGCAACGGATGGTGGATCAAGGCGATGCACTATAATCCGCCGCTCCACACATGAACTCCAGGAGGGGTGGCAGAGTGGTTGAATGTACCTGACTCGAAATCAGGCGAAGGCGCAAGCCTTCCGGGGGTTCGAATCCCCCCTCCTCCGCCAGAAACACAGAACCCGCTTCGGCGGGTTTTGCGTTTCTGGCGGAGGAGAGTGAAGTCCCTGCGGACTTCACGCGGGGGAGTTGGAGCAGATCAGTTGGCGCATGCGCCAACCTGCGGAAACGGTGAGCGCCTATGAGCGCGAGACTCGAAGCGCCCGGCCTACCAGCCGGGCGGCCGCCTGCGCGAAAGGACACGACCAACGGGAGTGCCTTGAGTGTAGGCGAATCCCCGCGCCGATACTAAGACATTGTCAAGTTGAGCTACCTGTGATGCATTGATGCCATGGATTTTTCCCGTCATCATCGTTGCCATCGTTACCCGAATCATCGGTCCACGCATTCCTTAAATCAAAGGTGATGCATCATGATTGTGTTGCATTTGCATCGATATTATGCTGTAATTGCATCATGAATAAATCCTCACTCACTGCTAAGGCCGTCGCGCCGACTGTCCTCGAGAGCCCTCTCGCCCTTTTGGGTATGCGCGATTTCACCGTTGTGCCCATGCTGGGGCATCAAGTGATTAAGCGCGGTATTTCCAGCAGGGTGATCGACCCGGTCAGCCAGTACTTAGGCCTAGGCAAGGGTGCCCTCGCGGAGTTCATGGATTTGGATCGAGGCACTGCAACAAGGCTTTCTTCGAAGGGGCAGGATCTTCCTGCGCATGCTGCGGAGACATTGCTGCGCTTGCTCGAAATCCATGACATGGCGGCTGACATCTTTGCAACTGAGGAGGGCGCGTCGACTTGGCTACGAACATTGCATCCTCTGCTGGACAACGAACGACCCCTTGACGCCGCCAAAACGTCATATGGTGCCCAGGCTGTCAAGAATCTACTGATGTCCACAAAGTACGGTGGAGCTGCTTGAATTTGGTGAGTGTGTGGCGGATTGGGCATTGCCCGTCGCCAATGCCTGATGAGGTAAGCATCCTGATGAGCCAAGGCCTCGGCTCGACATTCTTCGATGGTCGCTGGCACAACAAATCCGGCAGGCAGATTGTGTACGCGGGATCAAGTCGTGCTCTGTGCCAGCTCGAAAAGCGGGCACACACGAGTGGAGTGGCTGTCAAAAACCAAATTCTGATGCGCTTGGATCTCCCGGATGACGATGAATTGCAGGACGTCGTGGCTTTGGGGCTTGACGAAGACTGGGTGTCAGAGGTCGCCTTGACGCGGGGCGTGGGTGACGATTGGCTGCGGCGAGGCTCTAGCCTTGGGCTTTGGGTTCCCTCTATTGTCGAGCCGCTCGAGCGTAATATGCTGATCAATCCCATGCATCATCAATATCCGCGCATCAAGTTGACTGTTGAGCGCAGCCCCTTCGAATTCGACCCGCGCCTGTTTTGATGAGCTTCATTTAGACTTTGCCGCTTTCTTTAAAAGCAAGAGGCCTCGAGCCACTTTGTCAGCACCTCGGGCAGCTCTTAAACGAAACCTGACCTCGGCATCATTTTTAACCAGCATCATGGTCGTCATCTCGTCAATTAATGCATTTAAGGTCGTTCCCCGGCTTTGGGCGAGGGCACGCAAGCGGGCGTGTTTGTCGTCTGGCAATCTAACGGTTAACGCACTCATGGGGAGAAGCCTCCTAGTAGCTGTTCAGGGGTAATGACTGCAATATGGGGGAACAATAGTTGACCACTTGTTAGATCACGGACGTTGCGGGTGACAATACATCGTGCATTTCCGGGGCCCGCAAGTTCGATCAAATGGTTGTCAGAT
>JAYVKZ010000264.1:0-4436 GCA_043767985.1 Betaproteobacteria bacterium | reverse complement strand
AGTCCATCATGAGAGTGACTTCATACATGCGTTTGCCGAATTGGGTGGCTAAGTTGCCTTCGGCATCAATGATAGAGCGGTTGCCGCTAGTACCAATGGAGGTGCCCTGGCCGTGACTCGGCAGCTCGCTATTTTGGCTGTTGGCGGTTTCGGGAGCTCGTGCGTCGCTGTTAAGCATCCAGCTTGGGCTCGGTTTCATGCGTACTGTGCGCACTTGGAGGATGGTGGCGCAATTGATGCAGCCGAGATTGCCTGCCCCTAGCGCAATGTCCTTGCCTGTGGCCGGGCCGTTCTTGCCCGAGGCAGACTTGCCATCTTGTCCTTTCACAAAGCCTTTGTCCCCTGGTGCGGGTTTATTGCTACCTGGCGTGGCGCCGCTTTTACCGTCTTTTCCGCCACTCTGGGAGCTTGGGAGTGGGTTTCCCGGCTGACCGGGGCGAATGCCGCTGACGCCTCGTTGCTCGAAACCGGAGAGTGGCCGATCAGGCAAAGGAGCCGGGCCTGACAGGGGGCCAGCGACACCGTAGCGTGGGGTAGGGGAACTGCCGGGTTGATTGGAGCTACTACTGGTGCCGCCTTGCGTTTGGGCGTTTGAAGGAGTCCAGGACGCCGAGAAGCAGATCGCAATGAACGGCACGATTGCTACCCGTGAAAGAGGCAAGCGATAGCGTATTGCAAGATACTTCATCGGCGACATATGATTGAGCATGAACATCCAACGTTTCGGATGAACATGATGTTGACGGCGGGGCGATCGCTTGTCAGCAAAAACTGGCCCGTTGGCGCCAAGCCTCGGCTTAACGGCGACATAGTGGGTGAAAAGTGTAATGAATGTTGATGGGAGGTTGATGTGCCATGACTAATAATGCTTCCAGTTTGGACGTAACGAGCATGCTCAAAGGCTTGTTTGCGCCTTGGGTGCAGGACTTGAAATTGGAGCTGGTTTCGCTTGCGCCAGGCGTCGCTGTGTTTCGCCTGCCTTTTTCAAAGGCGCTTTGTCGTGAAGGGGGGAGCATTTGCGGGCAGGCTTTAATGTCGGCAGCCGATACCGTGATGGTGTTTGCGATCTCGGCACAGTTGGGTGAGTTTAAGCCGATGACGACGGTGTCGCTCAACTCTAGTTTTATGCGACCGGTGTCGGGCGATGGTTTGATCACCGCTCGCGTGACAAAGCCTGGGAAGACTTTGATGTTTGGAGCGATCGACATTGAAGTCGAGGGTGGTAAGCTGTGCGCGCAGGTGACGACGACTTACGCATTGGTTTAGTACTCGAAAGGTGATGGGTCTGGCTTTGGTTGCGGGCTGGGCTAAGCTTCGAAGCTTAACTTTCGAAGACACCAAGGTGACGGTTTTTGCGCACTGTTTGCCAAGGGTGAACCCGAGCGTTCATCGCGATGTACACCCCACTGGAAGTTTGCGCGGCGACCCCGAGTGCAAAACCGAGGTTGAACAGGGCGTCCGAACCGGTCACTTCATAGGGGACCATCGCGCCGGTCAGAATGATGGTTTTTTCGAGTGAGGCGGAACCTAAGACCCGACCGGTTTCGGCCATGGTGTCGGTGCCATGGATAATGACGATCTTGGTTTCGAGTGAGGTGAGGCAGGCCTGCAGGATTTGCTGACGATGCGTGTCTTGCATTTCGAGGCTGTCGATGAGCATGAGCGTTTGGGTGATGATTGGGTCCACCAAGCGCATACGGGCAGTGATCTCATGTAAATGTGTGTCCGCAAAACCTAGCGAACCCGCGAGGGGGCTGTAGTGTTTATCGAAGGTGCCGCCGGTCGTAATGATGCGCAAGGCCATGGTCGTACAATTATTTTGGTGAAGGTTGAAGTGTAAGCGTGTTTGATCAAGTGGTCTTTGCGGGAGGGGGGCATCGCTGTTGGTGGCAGGCCGGGTTTTGGGATGTGGTCGCATCCGAGATCGATCTACGTCCAAAAATCATTGCGGGTGTCTCGGCCGGTGCTGCGACGGCGTGTTTGCTTTTTGCAAATAACTCTCGAGATGCGCTTGATTATTATCACGAGCTTTTGAAGCCTGATTCGCGGAATGCTTATTGGGGTAATTTGTTGCGTCGGGGTGAAAGGGTGTTTCCCCACGCCGACATTTACCGGCGCGCGATGAAGGCCTTGCTTGGCGGTGAGCACTTTCTACGTTTGATGTCGAATGCACCCGAAATTCGAATTTGTTTCGCTCGTATTCCCGCTTGGTTAGGACCTCGCTCGGCGGTATTGGTGGGGATGGCCGCTTACAATTTTGAAAAGCATACCCGTCGACCCTTGCATCCCCGGTATGGCCGTAAGCTTGGTTTCAAGAGTGACGTGGTTCGTGTCCAGGATTGTAAGAATGAAGATGATTTGATTTCGTTGATCATGGCCTCGAGTTGTACGCCGCCCTTTACGCCGATTGAGTATCGCGATGGTCGACCAACGATGGACGGCGGCATGGTCGACAATGTTCCGGTTGAGGCTGTTGACGCTGACGGTGGGTCGACCTTGGTGCTCACTAGTCGGCGCTACAAGCAACATGCACCGGTGTTCATGCGAGATGGGCGCGTGTACGTCCAGCCCTCGGCCAAGCCCGCGAGTTCGAGTTGGGATTACACGAGACCGGTGAATTATGAAGATACTTATAAGCTCGGTCGCATGGACGGGCACCAGTTTTTGATTAACTTTGCCTTTAAGAAGCGCCCGAGTTTGGGGTAGTGGTTTTCGACCTAGCTTGCGGCGGAAGATTTAAGGCGCCCGACGAGACCTTCGAACTCTTCGTCACCGAAGAAGTGAAGCACGAGGGTGCCACGGCGTTTAGCATCAGCCTTGATTTGCACGCGTGTACCGAGCACATCAGCGAGTTCTTCTTCCAGGCGGGCCAGATCGCGCGATTTGTTTTCTTGCGGCTTGGCATCGGCTCGGCTAGTGCGGTGTGGGGTATAGGCGTCTCCGCCTTTGAGCGTTTCGGCAACAAGCTTCTCCGCGTCTCGGACTGAGAGTTGTTTGGCGGTGATGCGTTGGGCCAACATGAGTTGCGTCGGCTTTTCAACGGCGAGCAGGGCTCGAGCGTGACCCATGTCGATGTCGCCTGCCAGGAGCATGGTTTGCACGGGTTCGGCGAGGTTGAGTAGACGTAGCAAGTTGGAGGTGGCGCTTCGCGACCGGCCGATGGCCTGGGCGGCTTGATCATGCGAGTAGTTGAACTCGTCGATCAGGCGCTTGATGGCTTGAGCTTCTTCGAGCGCATTGAGATCTTCTCGCTGGATATTCTCGATAAGGGCCATGGCCAGTGCGGCTTCATCACCCACTTCTTTGATGATGACGGCGACTTCATCCATGCCGGCAATTTTTGCTGCACGAAACCGGCGCTCGCCAGCGATGATCTCGTGATCGATCTTGCCATGAGGTTTAGTGAGTGCTCGCACAATGATGGGTTGCATCAGGCCATGCGCTTTGATGGAGTCGGCCAACTCTTGGAGAGAGGTCTCGTCCATGTGCGTGCGAGGCTGGTATTTGCCCGCTTGTAAGCGGTCGAGGGCGAGCATGGCGAGGTTGCTGCTGGTCGATAGAGTGGCTTCTTTATCCTCGTAGCCGCCGAGAAGAGCATCGAGGCCTCGGCCTAGTCCTTTGGGTTTGATCATGGGGCGAGTTGTCCTAGGCGTTCCACAAGTTCGTTGCCGAAATCCAGATAGGCTTTTGATCCTTTGGACACAGGGTCGAAGACCACGCCAGGTTGGCCGTAGCTAGGTGCCTCGGCTAGGCGAACATTGCGGGGGATGATGGTCTTGAACACTTTGTCGCCAAAGTGTTGTTGCAATTGATTCGATACTTGCTGGGCGAGTGTGACCCTGGGGTCGTACATCACGCGTAGCAGGCCGATAATTTTTAGATTGGTGTTGAAGTTAGCATGTACTTTCTTGATGGTGTTCACCAAATCGGACAAGCCTTCAAGCGCGAAGTATTCGCATTGCATGGGGATGATCACGCCGTGGGCGGCGCAAAACCCGTTGAGCGTGAGCATGGAAAGTGAGGGTGGGCAGTCGATGAGTACAAAGTCGTATTGATCATCGACGACCGCGAGGGCATCCTTTAGGCGTGTTTCGCGTTCGGTGAAACTGACGAGTTCAACTTCCGCGCCGGCCAAGTCTCGATTCGCAGGGAGTACATCGTAACCGCCGGCGTGGGAGCGTTGGGCTGCTTCGGCCACTTCGCACATGCCGATCAGAACATGATAGACGCTGCGCTTGAGTCCTCGCTTGTCGACCCCGCTACCCATCGTGGCATTGCCTTGGGGATCAAGATCAACTAGGAGTGTGCGCTTACCTAGCTTGGCAAGGGCGGCAGCGGCATTGACCGTGGTGGTGGTTTTTCCAACACCGCCTTTTTGATTAGCGATTACGAAGATGAGGGCCACGGTGTCGGTCGCTTTGTAATAAGAAAGGGAG
>JAYVKZ010000263.1:0-15273 GCA_043767985.1 Betaproteobacteria bacterium | reverse complement strand
CTTCTAGCCCATGCACAAGCTCAAACTGACCCAAATTGGTAATTCAGTGAGTGTTGCGCTCCCCAAAGTAGCCCTTGCGCGACTCAAAGTCGGCAAAGGCGAAACGGTTTTTTTGACTGAAACACCCGACGGCTATACCTTGACGCCTTACGATCCGGCGCTCGAAGAGGAAATCCGAGCAGGCCGCGAGTTCATGCATGATTACCGAGATACATTTCACCAGCTTGCCAAATGACTTGGCGCTGGATTTCAAAACAGGCGCTATTAATTCTGCATGACGAGAGCTTGGCCACCCACGGGGGCGGCAGCGGCATACGAGACGAGGGTCTTCTCGATTCGGCTTTGGCAAGGCCCCTGAACTTGATGGCCTATACCGACCCCTCGAATACCCCTGACATCGCATCGTTAGCAGCCGCTTATTGCGTCGGACTGGCCAAAAATCATGCCTTTGTCGATGGCAACAAGCGGGCGGCTTTTTTGGCGACAGGTTTGTTTCTCTACCTCTATGGCTATCGACTGACCGCAACGCAAGCCGACGCAACGCTAACGATTTTGGATGTGGCGGCAAGCAAGCTTTCAGAGGCCGACTTTGCGAAGTGGCTGCGTCTTCACATCGTTCCACGTCAACCTTAATGCGCACTTCCCGTGCTTGATAAATTGCTCATTTGATCGGCATTAGGACGGCTATCCTCGAAGTCGCTTGATCAGTGGTGCAAACAAGCCCATCAATCCTTGCGGGAAAAACGCCAGGATGATGATCAACACTCCACCTAGAATGATCTTGTCGGCATATCCACCGAGAGACATGAACTTCTCTTGAGCCAGGATCATCGCCGTCGCCAGCAGTGGGCCGAGCAGCACGCGTCGGCCGATCAGCACCACGGCGGTGAGCATCAGGATCAGGAAGTATGAATCGAGAATGTCCGCACTGACATAGGCTCTTTGGTAGGCGTAAAGCCAACCTGCTGCCGCGGTCAATGGTGCCGAGAAGAGAAACACACGCAGTCGAACCGCTTGCGGATCAACGCCGGACACGATACCCAGCCGCGGGTTCAGATGTGTCATCACCGCCGCCGAGCCCAGCCGTGAGCGACGAAAACTGTCGACCAAGTAAAGCGTCACGATCAGTAAGGTAAAGGCGATGGGCCAAAGTTGATTGTCGTTGGCAGCCTTGATGGTGAGGCCTGCAAATGATAGATCCAAGGGCGGGATGCCGCGTAGTCCGTCAGAGCCACCCAGGAAGGACCAATTCTGTGCGACCGTGGTGGCCACCACGGCGATCGCATAGGTCACCAGTGAGAACACGAATTCGCGTAGGCGCAAGGTGATAAGACCCAACACGGCCGCAAACAACCAAGCGGTGGCGATAGATGCTGCCAGAGTCGTCCAGCCGCCTAGCCCGAGCCGGGTGCTGAGCAACGCGGTGGTGTAGCTGCCCACGGCGAAAAACACCGTGTGCGCCAGGCTGACCTCGCCCAAGTCCGAGACAATCAGATCCAGCCCGTAAGCCATGACCGCGAAAATCGCCACCAGTACAAAGGCGCTGTACACCGCGCCGGAACCGCCGAGCAGTTTCGGGGCGACAAACAACAAGGCTGCCATTGCGGCGAGCACAGCGGTTTTGAGCACCGGGTTTCTTAGCAAGGATTGGGAGGCTGGCACGGGGTGTTGATGGTTTTGAAAAAGAGGTTAATGAGTTGGAGTCGACGACCAGGTCAGTGTGAGCCCGCAGCCAAGCCACCCGGGCGCAGCACCAAGACCGCGATCAGTACCAGAAATGCCGCGGCCGTGGTGTAGGCTGGCGACACGAAAGCACCAAACAGAGCTGTGAACATGCCCAGCGCCAAGCCTGCGAAGTAACTGCCACGTACACTGCCGATGCCGCCCAGCACTACGACCACAAAGGTCATGATGACTTCGTCGAAACCCATCGAGGTCAAGATCGGTGTTCGTGGACCGACCATCGCACCGGCCAATGCCACCGCTGCCCCTTCAAAGGCGAACACACCGAGATACACGTGGCGCACATTGATACCGGCTAACTGCGCGAGCGGCGGATCTTCCGCAACCATGCGCACCAGGCGGCCAATGCGAGTGTGATCGAGCACCCGTTTGAGTACGATGAACTCGATGATCGCCACCACGATGATCGCGACATCCTGAGCGGTCAGCCACAACTCGCCATAGGTCAGTTCAATCTTCGAGAGCGGTGTCTCAAAGATTTGGCCGGTTGAGCCGAAGATCAGTGCGGCCGCGCCGTGGATCACGTAACCAAAGCCCAAGGTCATGATCATGATCGAGACCAGGTTCTGCTCCAGTGTGGCTTGCAGCATCACGCGCTGCAACACCCAGCCGACCAACATGCCCACCGTCAACGCCAGTGGGATCGCCATGAGATACGGCAGGCCCAGGCCAGAGATGCCGAACCATGTCACGAAGGCGCCGAGCATGTACATCTGACCATGCCCGAAGTTGACCAAACGGGCCACGCCGAGCAACACGGTCCAGCCGATGGCGACCAGTGCAAAGGCATGGCCCATGACCAGGCCGTTGATGAGTTGCTGGCCGAGGTTCATGCGGGTGTGATCCCAATCATGCTGTAATTCCCAGGTAGGCTTGTGCGATGCGCGGGTTGTCGCGCATCTCAGAGGCACTGCCCTGCGCCACGACCCGACCGCGCTCAAGCAGTACCAGCCGGTCAACAATGTCAATGGCGGCGCGCACGTTTTGCTCGACCAAGAGAATCGTTAAACCCTCGCCCGCCAACATGCGCATGGTTTGCAGAACGGTGGCCACCAAGCGTGGCGCCAGACCAATCGACGGCTCGTCGAGCATCAGGACCTTCGGGCCTAACATCAGTGCGCGACCAATGCCGAGCATCTGGCGCTCACCGCCGGAGAGCTGCGATCCGAGATGGTCTCGGCGTTCTTTCAGGCGCGGAAACAACTCGAAGACCGCGGCGCGATCATAGAACTTGCGCCCGGGGTCCGACGGTGGTCGCGACAGCAGGCTTAGGTTCTCGTCGACCGTCATCTGCCCAAACACCAGCTTGCCCTCGGGCACCAGCAGCAAACCCGCGTTGGCGCGCTGATGCGCATCCAACTTAGAAATATCCTTGCCGTCAAGCATCACCCGGCCCGACACTTGCGGCTTGCCACGCGACCAGCCAGCGCAGGCGTTGACCAAGGTTGACTTGCCTGCGCCATTGCCGCCCACCACGCCGAGCACCTCACCGGCATGCAGCTCGATGGCATTGATCGCCAGCGCAGTATTGCCACCATAAGCGACCTGCAAATTGCTGGCGCTGAGCTTGATCGCTGTGTCGCTCATTCTGCCCGCCCCAAATACGCTTCAAGCACTAGCGGATCGCGCTGAATCTCAGCAGGTGGACCCATCGCGATGCAGCGCCCCTGATCAAGCACGACGATGCGATCGGCCACCGCCATGATCAGATCCATATGATGTTCGATCACCACCACGGCCAAGCCATCGCGTTTCAGGCTGTGTAATTGTTCGGCCAACCGGTCCATGTCGGCACCGCCCAAGCCCGCGCCAGGCTCATCAAGCAGCAGCGCCTTGGCGCCACTGCCATGGGCAAGCGCCACCGACAACAGGCGCTGTGTGCCGTAAGGTATCGAGCCCGGAAGGCGATCATGATATTCGCTCGCAATGCCAAAGCGCTGTAAATCAGCCTCGGCATTTTTTTCCGCTTGCCGACGACGCCGCGCCGCAGTGATCGGTCGCAGCACGCAGGTCGCCAGGCTACTACCGGCCGACTCGCCCATGACCGAGATCATGTTCTCGCGCACGGTCAGTTCGTGAAAAAACGCGTTTTGTTGAAAGGCGCGCTTTAACCCTAAGGCCGGCAAATGATGTGCTGCCACACCGGTCACCTCGTTGCCACCAAGAAAGACCCGCCCTTGGCGCGGCACCATGGCGGTGACCGCGTCGTAGCAAGAACTTTTTCCGGCGCCATTCGGTCCGATGATGCCAAGCAGCTCGCCCGCGCCGACCTGCCAGCTCACTTGGTCAAGCGCGACCAACTCGCCATAGCGCACACCCAGGCCTTCAACCCGCAACACCGCATCACTGCTCATCGCCGAAGGCTTGGAGTTGTTCGCAGGCGCGCCAGTAACGCGCGTTGTTGCCGTCGTTGTCACGCTACCGTCTTCACACCAGCGCCGTCACTCTGCTTTACTTGCCAGTCTCAACAACCATTTTCTGATTTTGAACGCTGAACACATAATGACGCGACGCTAGCTGGCCATTGGCCGCGAACGACATATCACCAAGAATGGTGTTACCGAACTTGCCACCGCGAATGCGCTTGGCAATCGCTTCGCGATCAAGGGTCTTCAATTCGTTGGCGGCCATAGCCCAAATTTGCAATGAGGCCGCACCCAAGGCCATAAACTTGTCCGGCGTCAGTTTGTGTTGCTCTTGAACCTTGGCGACGAAACGCTTGTTGACCGGGTTAGAGGCGAAGGGCTCAACATCGGGAAAGTAGATGTCGGCGCCGACCACGCCATTGGTGGCCTCGCCAGCAACACCAATCACACTGGGCGCGATGGTTCCCACCGCCGCCAGCAGCACACCAGGCACACGAGCCTGACGGGCTTGGCGAATCAAGGCGGGCATGCCCAAGCCTTCACTGGCATTGATCGCCACCACGACATCCGGTTTAGCCGCTTGCACATTGGTGAGTCCAACCCGGAAGTCAGCCTGAGTGAAAGGGAATTTTTCTTCAGCGACTTTCTCGTAAGCGTAGTTCAATTTTTTAAGTTCGCCTTCGATCGAAGCCTGAGCACCATTACCGTAGGCATCGTTTTGCGTCATGAACGCCACGCGCTTGGCCTTGATGCGATTGGCGATGTAGTCCGCAATGACCGCGCCATCGAGCGAATTCGAACTGTTCAAGCGCACGGCAAAAGGATTACCTTCGCCAGACAAAATCGGATCGGCTTTTGAGATGGCGGTGATGTCGAGCACACCAGCCCGGCTAAGCACGGGCTGCATCGCTAAGGTCACCGGACTATTCCATCCTTCGATGACCACCGACACACCGGCGGTGATGAGTTCGTTAGCGCGAGACACGCCGACGGCTGGAGTGGACTCGTCATCACGCGCCTCGATCACAATTTGCCGACCGAGCACACCACCCGATTCGTTGATTAGGGCAGCCATCGATTGAATTGATTTCACCAAGTGCTGGCCCTGCGGACCGGCACCACCGCTTAAAGGGAAAATGACACCGACCTTGACCGGCTGAGCGAAGGCCACACTGGCAAAGAGGGTCGATGCGACTAGGGTGCAGCTACTCAGGGCGAGCAAAAGTTTGCGAGTTGGATTCATTTCGGCGTGTCTCCATGGATTTTGAACTTCATCAGTATTCGTAACGCTATCACGATGACAGGGGGACTGGCATTGCATGCACCATTTTTTGCGTTCATGAGTGGTTTAGCGTCCCATAGCTGACGCGATAATGGTGCTACTTAGATTTCTGCTGATCAAGCACCAGGTAGTCCAAGTATCCCTCAACGCCACCGCCGTAAAACGTCGCGCGGTTGTAGGGAGTCAACTCAGCATTCGTGCGCAGCCGATGCGGCAGGTCCGGGTTCGAGATGAACAAGCGGCCAAACGCTATCGCATTGGCGGAATCGGCGCGAAAGTTTCCGGCTGCAATTAGCGTGCCGCGCCAAGCTTTGCGGAACAGTTGCGCGGCCGACGGCACGTTCTGATGATCGACCTCGGCCTGGCCTGCGCCGCTGGCGCGCGGTTCGATCAAGTGCAAATAGGCCAGCCCCATCGTATCGAGCTGGGCGATCAAATAACTGTAATGCGGCATCTGATCGGCTTCTCCACTGTCATTGGCTCTGCCGTATGGTGACAGTCGAATGCCAACCCGTTGCGCTCCACAGGCCTGCACCACGGCCCGAACCACCTCGAGCACCAAGCGCGACCGATTCTCAATCGAGCCGCCGTACTAGTCGGTTCGTTGATTACTGCGCGATTGCAAAAACTGCTCAAGCAGGTATCCGTTAGCACTGCGTATTTCAATGCCATCGAAGCCCGCTTCAATGGCATTGCGAGCCGCTAAAACGTAGGCTTGAATGAGTGCCAGGATTTCCGTAGTCTCGAGTGCTCGTGGCATGCCCTTGCCTTGGGCCGCAACTGCTGAAGGTGCCACGGGCGGGCGGCCGTCAGCCTGCATGTCAGCGCTTGAAAGCCGACCGACATGCCAGAGTTGCAAAAAGATCGAACCGCCATTTGCATGCACCGCATCGGTGGTGAGCTTCCAGCCAGCAACCTGTGCATGCGAATAACTGCCGGGTGTGGCGAGCGACACACTGCTACCGACGGCGATCTGCGAAGCCTCGGCAATAATGAACCCGCCAGGGCTGGCGCGCTGCCCATAGTACTGCGCCATCACCACCCAGCGGGACAGCACACAGTGGCCAATTCGCATTCCATGAAAGTTGATCAAAGCAGCCTTGTTAACTGCAAAAGAAAGCGGCATGATATCGGTGAGTGATATCTAGGAGGTGTGTTATGCGTCGAACCTTAGTCGGTTTTTCCGATAGAGATTTATCTGAACTGGACGCGCTTTCAGCACTAAAGCGAGTGCCCAGGGCTGAGTTAATCCGACAAGCTGTCGGTGCCTACCTTGACAAGATCCGACCTGCTGATACCGCAGATGACGCGTTTGGACTTTGGAAAGACAAAAAAGTTGACGGCCTTGCCTATCAAAAAAAGCTCCGGGACGAATGGTGAAAGCGCTCTTCGATACCAATGTTTTGATTGATTACCTCAGCGGTATCAAGGCGGCAAAGACAGAATTGGCAAAGCATTCCGATCAAGCAATCTCGTTGATTACTTGGATGGAAATTCAAGTAGGCACCGAACCGTCAGATCAAGTTAGGGTCGACAAGTTTCCCTTGAAATTTGAGGTTCTCCCGATCACGATGGAAGAGTCTGCCGAAGCTGTAGCAATAGGCAAGCGCGCTCGAATTAGGCTTCCTGATGCAATCATTTGGGCAACTGCCAGCCTTGAAGAACGTTTACTGGGTGACCAGGAACAAAAAACATTTTCCAGCGTCTGGCCCTGGCATTCGAATACCTTACGCAACTTGACTGGCTGCTTGTTTTTTTCTCACTCCTGCGTACACTTTGGCTGCCTCTTAACAGATGGCAATCATCAATCGATCTGGACATTTGCTTTTGTCTTTGCTGAACCACCGGGGGAGTAATATTGATAGAATAGGTGATGCAATTTCGTGACGCTCTGCCTGCGGACTTTTCGCAAATCCTGCGACTCAATGAGGCGTCGGAGCATTTCCTAAGTGCGCTTACGCCCGAGCGACTTGATCTACTAAATGATCAAAGTAGCTACCACCGAGTACTAGAGGTCGATGGGAAGGTTAGCGCGTTTCTCTTGGCGTTTCGCGAGGGCAGCGCTTACGACAGCGTGAACTATCGCTGGTTTGCTGATCGCTTCAGCAAGTTCATTTACGTCGACCGAATTGTGGTGTCCGCCACGATGCGCGGCAGCGGCGTCGGGAAGCACTTTTATGCCGACTTGTTTAGCTTCGCTAGGCTAGACAGGGTTGAGCTGGTTGCCTGCGAAATCGACTCCGACCCCCCAAACGAGTTGTCGCGGCACTTTCATTCGCGCTTGGGATTTGTCGAGGTGGGCACGCAGCGGGTTGGGTATGTCAACAAGGTGGTTTCGCTACAAACACTTCGTTTATGACTTATCGGTATCGGCGAAGTGACGAGCGAGAATCGCTTCTATTAATTTGTCGGTAAGTCATAAGCGCAACGAAGGCCAATATAAACCACATAGAAATTTGCGGCCTTCCATTGCACCCCCTCGGAGCGCGTTTGCCCTGGCCCATACCACCAGGAGCCGCCAGCCGTAAGCGCATCTTCGCCGCGCCGTTCAGCCGTCCATTCCCAGACATTTGCACCCATGTCATAAAGGCCATTCACACCACGCTTGGTCGTGCCTACGGCGACATGGTTGCTGCGATTGTTGTTCATACCTTCAGCCTGATCTCCAACCGGATATCCGTAGGTACGGCCTCTGATGAACCCGTCGCTGGGTGAATCGCGTTGCTCGGTGTAGGCCGCGCTACGCCATTCGCTGATCGTGGGCAAGCGGCCACCCACGTATTTGCAATAGGCCTCGGCTTCATGCCAAGTCAGATGGACCGCAGGTTCATTGGCGAGGCCAAGCTTTCCTTGAGGCCGCTCATAACTCCATCCGGGATGACGCGTCCATCCGCCAGAAAATTCGAAGCCACCGCCCTCACGTTCAGCCATGGTGGTGAGTTTCGAGGTACGCGCGAAAGCGCGGAATTGACCGATCGAGACCTCCGTTCTATCGATAGCGAATGAGGCGAGCCGTACACGGTCCGAAGCCTGCGCGTAGCAAACCCCTGTCAGAATATTGGGAAGGATGGCCACACAAGCCAGGAAGATCTGGAAGGATACGGAATTCAATCTCACATGTGCCCCGTCAATGATGTACAACGCCGAAAAGGAGCGCTCAAAAAATGCCCATCCTTGTCATCATGCTGATTGTCGCGCTAGTAGCTTATTTCGCCTATCGGTACTTTTACGCAGCTTCAGCAGGCAATGATCAAGCCACCTTGGCAAGACGCCCACCCAGTCTTGTGAACCTGCCGAGCGCATCCCTGGAATGTCCTCATCAACGCGCATAAACGCCATGCAGTGGGATTTTTTGCGCCTGAGGTATGAGCGGCAAGATGGCGTACTGTCGCCTTCATAGAGGGTGCGGTGACCAAGGGGTATTTGCTGTCAAAACGAAGCAATAACCTGTACTTAGAAAATTCGGGGAGGATGCTCTCCACTGTCGCATCGGCTTTGAACTTGCCGCGGTCCATCAGGATCATGGCAGCGGTGCTTTCAACAGCCTTTGAGATCGAGAAAATGAAACACGGCATCTAGCTTCGCGGCATTTTGGTGGCGTTTTGGGTAGATTGCTTGACTAGTAAAGAAAGAAAAAAGCAAGCGTTGCAAGTTCGCGATAATTATGACTATAATCATATGACCATAGTTAATTTACGAGATTTTGCAATGGAAGCTAACGTCGTTTCAAAGTCCGAGTTCAAAGCTAAGGCGCTTGAGCTTTTTAGGCAAGTCGAAAGCTCTGGAACTAGTGTCATTGTTACCGATCACGGCAAACCTGTACTTGAGGTCCGACCCTATCAATCGAATGAGCGGAGTCCTCTTCAATTATTGCGCGACTCGGTGGTTCGATACGATCAACCAACAGAGCCGGTGGGCGCCGATGATTGGGACGCCCCAAGGTGATTGTCCTTGATACGCATACCTTGGTGTGGTGGGTAGCTGGGCAATCCGAACTAAGTCGGACCGCTAAAAGGCATATTGAGAAGGAGCTTGCGAATGGCGAGGTGCTTGTCTCGTCGATTTCTGCATGGGAAATTGCCATGCTTGTTAACCATGGCCGTTTAGAGCTTGCAATGGAAGTTGAGCAATGGCTAGGCACGGTCACGAAAATTCAGGGCCTACGCTTCGTGCCCGTCGATAATGAAATTGCCGTCCAGTCCGTCACTCTCACTGATTTTCACAAAGATCCGGCTGATCGCATCATTGTTGCTACTGCGCGAAGGCTATCGGCAAGTCTTGTCACGATAGACAAAAGAATCCGAGCTTATCCTTATGTTAAGACGATTTGGTAGCGCGGGAAAATGGGTACGTGAAACACCCGTATTCGATAACGGCTGCCTTCCAGGCGCGGGCCTACTCCACGTCGACACCCCAAGGAATCAGCTTATCCTGCGATGCAAGCAGCCAAGCACGGATCTCGGTCTTGCGAACCTTGCCGTTGACGGTCTTCATCAAGTCATTCACGAAGATCAAATGCTTGGGCGTCTCTGGCCGACTTAATTTCCCGTCACAAAATTGAAGGATCTCGGCAGCCGTAGCACTAGCATGGGTTGCGCGTTTCACCACGACAGCGAAGACAGCTTCACCCCACTCGGGGTGCGGCACACCAGTAACTGCCACTTCTTGCACGGCAGGATGTTCACTGAGCACTGCTTCGACGGTGCTCGGAAACACGTTGACTGCGCCGGTAATGATCATAAACTTCTGCCGGTCAAGCAGATACACGTAGCCGCGCTCGTCCATTTTTCCGATGTCATTGGTGCGTAGCCAATCGCCGCGCATGACCTCGGCGGTGGCCTCGGGTAGATTCAGGTAACCTGCCATCACGCCTGCGCCGCGCAGCCAAATCTCACCCTTCGAGTTGGGGGGCAGCACCCTCCCTTGCTCATCGCGCACCGAGCATTCGAAGTGCACACCGACTCGACCGATCGACTTCAGCAACTCGGGTTCACTGGCTAAGGCGAGCTGATGATCGGCCTCTGTGAGCACGGTGAGCCAACCGCCGGTGGTTTCGGTTTGCCCGTAGGTTTGAATCATGGCGACACCAAAAAGCGCACGCGCATCGCGGATCAGTTTTGGCGTCGCCGGGGCGGAGCCATACATGAAGAAACGCATGGCCGACAAGTCGCGCGGCCGAGCCTGCTGCTCGACCATGGCACGCTGCATCATGGTGGGTACCATCAAGGTGGTCGTGACGCGGTGGCGCTGCAAGTCGTCCATGAAGCTGGCAATCTGAAAGCTGCCATCGGGAATGACATTGGTCATGCCATTGCTTAAGGAGTAGACATTCATCAATACGACCACCCAGGCCGAGGCTGCAGGCATCGACCAGATATCGTCGGGGCCAAAACCAAAACCAATCGTGCAGTGAACAATAATGTTGGCTATTCCACCTTGAGTGAGCATCACGCCTTTGGGCACACCCGTGGTGCCCGAGGTATAGCTGTACATGAGCAGGTCGCCAGACGCCAGGGCTGACCAACGCGACTGCATCTGTTCAACTTGCTCACGACTTTGCTCGGCGAGCAGAGTCTCATAGTCATACGGATACTGATGCTCGCCGTTATAACCCAGCAAGACGATGCCAAGGGTTGCAAAGTCTTCGAGATGCTCGTCCACTATTTTCTTGCAGCGCGCATCGACCAACAATATCTTGGTGCTGCTGTCGACCAGCACATGACGAATTTCAGGCCAGGCGTACTGGGTATTCACACCGACGCGAATCAGGCCGAGCTTCATGCAGGCAAACAAATGCTCATAGACGGTAATGGATTCCAGGCTCAGAATCGACACCGTGTCCCCTTTCTTGCAGCCTAAGGCGGTCAGCGCGCCAGTCAGCCGGTCCGAGCGCTCGTCCATGTCGCGCCAGGTTGCAACGCGCTCGCCGCAAATATAGGCCTTCTTGTGGGGAAAGTTTCGGGCGATGTTTTTGATCATCTGTCGGGCGAACATTTTTTTCCTCCTAGTCTTCGCTGAAAAGATCCGTGCAGCTCATTCGATCTTCTGGAGCTTCTGCAAGGAGCGCATCCGCCAAGGGATTGTCTGACCGGGAAACAAACGTGGATACTCGGCATAGCTGACTTCGCCCACATAAATATCGCCGCGCGAATCAACCGCTAGGCCATGTGGCGCGATAAACTTGCCGCTCTCGAGCCCTGGCCCGGCCTCTCCGCCCAGGCGGGCCAGGATCTTGCCTTCACCATCAACAATGGACAGGCGTGGCCCAATGTTGGGCATGTCGCGATTCACGGGCATGGCTGGCCCCAACTCGCCGATGATAAAGCGCGGCTGTTTGCCTGCGCAACAGTAGAGGCCACAGGGGCGATGCATATTGACCCATTGAGTTTCGTAGCGACCCAGATCGTCGAACACTTGCACCCGGTGGTTCTCCCGGTCGGCGACATAGACCCAGCCTTGGGCATCGGTGACGATGTTGTGCGCGATGTTGAACTGGCCGGGATCAGTACCCGGCTCGCCCCACGACAAGAGCGGCTTGCCGTTGGGCGAGTACTTATGCACCCGCGAGTTGCCATAACCGTCGGTGACATAGATATCGCCAGTCGGCGACAGCGCAGTGTGCGTGCAGCGATGAAACGGCAGTCCGCTCATGTAGGGCGCGGGCTTGCCGGGTACGCCGATTTCGAGCAGCACCTTGCCCTCGGTGGTGCACTTGCGAACAAAGTGGCCCAGATCGTCGGTTAAGTAAAGGATGTCGTTGGCATCAATATGTAGGCCGTGCGCGCGCGGGAACTGGCCCTCGCCCCAGGAGCGAAGAAAGTTGCCTTCGCGATCAAAGACGATCATCGGATGCTCGCCGCGATTAAACACGTAGACGCAATCTTTGCTGTCCACCGCAACGGCAGCGGCGTCTTTGAGTTCCCAGCCCTCCGGGAGCTTGGCCCAGTTTTCAATCACGCGGTAGCGGTGTTCGCCCGTGCCTAAGGTGGTGGTCATGATGGATCCTTTAACAGTGGAGCGACTCTAACCCATCTACTGCCTTTCAAGGCTCTTAAGGAAGGAAACATGAACCGGGCCGCAGGTATCGATACTCAACACGACAGAACCGCGTCAAACACATTAGACTTTATCGACCTTCTGACTCATCGCTCGAGAAGAGCTTGCAAAATCAAAGTGCATGTCAAGTTGCGTATAAACGGACCTTTCCAACTTCTTTCGACTACCGAGATCTAACATGTTCAGACCCACCCCCGGCGGCGCTTTCGAAGGCCTACGCATCATCGATCTCGCACAGGTTCGCTCCGGCCCAACCTGTGTCAAGCAGTTCGCCGATTTTGGTGCGGATGTCATTCGCATCGAACCGCCGCCGACCTCAGGTCGCACCGAAATGATGACCGGCGCTCGCGACGGCGCGGACATGCTTAACTTGCATCGCAATAAACGCTTGATCACGCTCGATCTGAAGGCGCCGGGTGCCAAAGATGTTTTGCATCGCCTGGTGCGCTCGGCCGACGTGGTGGTCGAGAATTATCGGCCCGATGTCAAAGAACGACTGGGCATCGACTACGACAGTCTGGCGGCGATCAACCCGCGCATTATTTTGGCCAGCATCTCCGGTTTTGGTCAGGATGGTCCGTATCGCGAACGGCCGGGCTTCGACCAGATCGCCCAGGGCATGTCCGGCATGATGTCGGTCACCGGTTTTCCGGGCGAAGGACCGATGCGGGTCGGGGCGGCGGTGATCGATGTGGCGACCGGTCTCTACGCCGCGCTTGGTGTGATGACCGCACTGCATGAGCGTACCCGTAGCGGCCGCGGCCAATGGGTGCAATCGTCCTTGCTGCAATCCGGCCTGGGGTTGATGGATTTTCAGGTGGCCCGCTATCTGGTCGATGGTGAGGTGCCCAAACAAGTCGGCAACGATCACCCGACCGCCATGCCGACCTCGGCCTATGCAACCTCTGACGGCCATGTGAATATCGGCGCTGGCGGCGAAGCGATGTGGCACGCGCTGTGTCAGGTGATCGAACGTCCCGATTTATCTAAGGACCCACGCTTTGATCTGAGCGCCGACCGTGCGCGTCACCGTCAAGTCTTAAACGCCGCGCTCGGCGAGGCATTCAAAAAGCACAGTAGCGCCGAATGGATTGCCCGGCTCAATGCTGCCGGTGTACCTTGCGGACCAATTTACAGCGTCGATCAGGTCTTCAGTGATCCCCAAGTGGTGCATGGTCGCATGGCCGCGACGGTCAATCATCCGACCCGTGGCGATGTTCAAGTGTTAGCGCCCACCGCGACCTTGTCGCGAACGCCGGGACGGCTGGAACGTTCTTTGGTTTCGGTCGGGCAGGATACCGATGATGTCCTTGCTGAGCTCGGTTATGGCGCCGCTGAGATTGCTAAGCTGCGGCACGATCAGGTGGTTTGATAATTTGGTGCACAGGAGACTAACTCAATGAACAAGAACAAAACTTTGGATGGTACAAACTCGATGAACATAAGCAGCCAAGCAGCCTTGACTCGGCGTCACTGGCTCAAATTTGCCGCAGCCGCGACAACCCTGGGGGCACACAGTCATACGAGCGCACAGGCCTACCCTGCCAAACCAGTGAAAATGATCATCCCCTATCCACCCGGCGGCGGTGCCGACGCTTGGGGGCGAATGGTCGCCAGCAAACTCGAATCGGTGATGGGTCAGCCCATCATCTTTGACTACAAGCCCGGGGCCAGCACCACCATCGGTGCCGAGGCCGCCGCGCGCTCGCCCGCTGATGGCTATACCGTATTCATGATCGACAGCACCGCATTCGCCTATGTGCCAAATATGCGCAAGGTCAACTACGATCCGATCAAGTCGTTCACACCGGTCGGTATGTTGGGCGTGGGGCCGATGTTGCTCGCGGCTAATCCAAGCCTGCCGGTGCGCAATGTGCAAGAGTTAATCGCCCATGCCAAGGCCAATCCAGGCAAGCTCACCATCGCCAGTGCAGGTGTTGGCACGCCGCATCACCTGATCGGCGAAATATTCAAAAGCCGTGCTGGCATCTCACTTAACCATGTGCCCTATAAAGGGGCGGTGCAGTACATCGCGGACCTGATGGGCGGCCAGGTTGATCTGGCGATCTCGACGATCACCCCGGCGCTGCAACACATTGCTTCAGGGCGCCTGCGCGCCTTGGGCGTCACCAGTGCCAAGCGATCTTCGGCCCTGCCCGATGTTCCTTCAATCGCCGAACAGGGCTTGGCCCGATTCGACGAAAAACCATGGAGCTGCTTTGTTGCGCCCGCCGGATTGCCGCCCGCTGTCCTTGAAAAACTTCGCGCTGCATTTCGAACCACGCTCGAGGACCCGGAGGTATCAAGCAACTTGCGCAAGGCCGGCATGGAAGAGGTCGGCGGCTGGACACCCGTTCAGATGGCGGATCAGATGCAGGCGGATCTGCTCAAATGGGGTGAGGTGATCAAGGCTGCGAATATTCGGCTTGATAGCTAAGCGTGAAAAGGACCCAATGGCGGCGCTAAGGGATCATTCTTTCAGCCGTCTTTTTTGCGGTGCTGAGCACAAACTGTTTCAACCGATCCACCAAAATTTTCGCGCTACTACTTAAGACGGGCGAGACCGATTCCGCCGCTTGGTCAAGAGCGACCGGAATCTTCTGGGCGAGATCTTGTGCTTGCTTGAAGACGAATTGAGGGCTAATGCGTAATTGCTCGGCCATGAGGGTGATATGCGAGGCTGCGATGGCGCCAGGCTTAGTCTCTCCACCGATCGAGAATGCGAAGTCGGGTGACAGACCAGGGTAGAGGCGTGTGCAGAGCAGGTCGTAGAACGGGGTCAGGGTGACGCCTTGTCCAGGGGCTTGATACACAGACAGGTTTTTG
>JAYVKZ010000262.1:0-7437 GCA_043767985.1 Betaproteobacteria bacterium | reverse complement strand
TGCGAGGGATAGACCACCGCACCTTCGCCTAATTTAAGTCGACAAGCAACAGATATTACGTAGGCTGGTGAATGGTGAGGGGCGCCAAGCGCTACGGCTACCCCGGTTACAAAAGGGGTAAGTCCAACTATTGTCTCGTTATCAAACCCTGAATTTACTGGGATTGCCATAGAGTCAATCGTTGCAGTCGCACCCCGAGAATCAGTCAGCGTCACTGAAATGCTTTGCGCTGCGACTTTGTTGCGCCATGCGAATCGAGCATTCGCAAGATTCATCACATAGCGTCGCGCAAGCGCAGTCCAACCATCAGATCCCATAAAACTTTCGTCAAATGCCTTATAAGCAGTGTTGAACCTTTCACCATTGGACATCGCAGGCGCTCGGCAATTCGGAATGAATGCAACCTGGCCGGTGAGCACCAGAGTATCAGACCCCTCGGGCAAGTAAGCCGCTTCGACCGACTGCGGGTTCGCATTGCCAGGGCTTTTGGAATTATCGCTGCCCGTTACAAATTTCTCTAATGCGTCTGGCTTAAGCGAATTAGCAATCGTACCGCGCTTCGTCTCCACAATAATTTTGACTGGCCGAAGCGGAGCCTGCGGTGAAGCTGAATTCGCTCCCCACATGGCGAACAGGCTAGGCTCAATTGAGCGAGCAAACGCTAAGGTGCTAGGGATGATGTCTACAGCCATGTTAATTCCTTGTAAAAAACTAAATCTCGTTGACAGAGCGGGCGTGCGCCCCATAGAACGGTAATTGCCCGAGCTCAGGAGGAACTTCTTTCCAGAAAACACTTGGTTCAGCTATCTGTCGTTCGTTCGCGGCGGCTAGTCGGCACTGTGCTCGTACCGAGGCGATGGTTTGAGCCCGAACAAGAGTGAAGGCACTCTCAGCAAAAGCATGCTTGGTCGGCTTTTCCAGAGTTGCGTTGTCGGCCTGCCGAATCCCTTGTCGTTCACTAGGTGATTTAAACGATTCAAGTGCGATCGCACCTACACACACTGGTAAAAACCGTCCCTCTTTTGGCATCCACACTGGACGTTCGAAAGCGCCGACTTTGGGATTGGCAAACCCGCTAGGAGCTGCAAGTGCTTGAAGCATCGCATCGAATCCGTCGAGGCCAGCGCCTCGTGCATCGTCAAGCACATAACTTGCGTCGGATAGCGCGACGGCATTAAACGGCAGGCCGTCAAAGCAACGAGTTATTGCGTCTATTTTCTTGACGCGAATATGAACGTCTTTCAGGCCTGCCGGAGAAATACTTCCACCTGAAATTTTCATCCCGGAAATGCAGGCTGCGATGCTAGCGGACTGAAGCTCCAAGTCTTTCGATTCGATGCCAATAATTGCCGATAGTTCGAAAGACGCCTTTTGCTCATCCACAGTGGGGTGGTTCGGCCCTCGGCTCGCAACCTCGGCTAATTGACCAGGCCGGTATCGAACATATTTGGCATGACCTCTGTGGAGGCTGAACGTATGGAGGATCGGTGATACCCCCAGAGGGGCAATAAATACTCCGCTTTGCTTGGAAAGTCGCAGACACATGCTTTTTAGCCACCCAGTGTAAGCATACATTGCGGGAATTCCAATGAGTAAGCCACCGCTCAGTGCATTCGCCTGAGTCACGAGCATTGGTCCAATTCGGAAATATTGCTTCATGATGCCTTCAACCAAATGCCGCAGGCGGCTTTCAATTCATTCCACCGCAGAAACTCATGCTGACTAATTGGCCCCAAGGCGGCAGTCAGCGTAAAGTCGGCAAGCTCAGAATAGCGGCTATCGCTGAATGAGGCAGAGTTTTTTATCCAATCAGTAACCACATGGTCGTCATTCAACATTGCGGTTGGTGCTTGATCGATTAAAAATAAATCTCGAAAATTCAGCAGACGAATACATGCCCGCTCTAATAAAGGTTCAAGCACTTGAAGAATATGCGTTTGACGAGATGCGTTATTCGCGGCCGCTGTGTGTGGCTCAAAAAGTCGATCAACTTGGCGCTCACTCAGCTTTAGACGCGAAATTAGGCGACGAGGGGTCTTGGCATATTTCAGCAAGCTCTCAGTTGATTGTGAGGGCGCAATCCATGGGGCGTTGATCGGATGACGTATGTAGCCCGACCGGTCCATCATTATCGACGCGATATTACGCGCGTTTGCCCCACCGTATTCTGCGGTTCTCCGGTGCCAAAGGAGGTCTGCGGCCTTAGAGGCGGCTAGTTGACTTAGGCCTCCGATACTCGTGAGAGGAGTCAAACTCAGATACTGATTTTCAGCACATTCAAAAAGTAGTTGATGCGACAAGGCACCTACGTATGCCGGAAATCTCTCACTAGGAAGAGGTAGACTCTGCGAGCTGCTAAATTTCCAAAACCAATCAACGTCTGGATTCACGGCGACCAAGTCGCTCACCTGGAGATGAACTGACTCTACGCTGACCGTTGCTTCCCAAAACCAACGCTGTCCGACTAGCACTGCATTTGTTACTGAAATTCGTCGTGCCTGAAGCTCACTACCGACTACCCAATCTGTTTGACGAAGATCGAAAGGCACGAATGCATCCACCTGCGAATCTGGGTTTCTTGTTTTTTGCAAATGGGTCACAAGCTTCGGAACCACTTTCGCGGCTTTCGTCAAAAATGCCTCGATCACGTCCTGATACTTTTCTCGAAAACTCGCAGGCTGGGCCGCTAATGCCCACAATAGAGAATGCGCATCACGAGAGTCCTCGCAAGCAATCACCAGAAACTGCAAGAAATTTGGTGCTTCCGCTTTTGTCAAAGTAATCGCATAGCGACTACCCTGTGCCGATAAACAAAGCTTCTTCAACAATTCAGTAAGCGACTTATCTGTCTCGGCCTGTCCGGCCAAACTCTTCGTTAAGCCGCGTAGCGCCTCGACGAGCGACGCGAAATTCATGCCGCCAGCGACATACACATCTAGTGCTGAGGGTTGATCGTTCTTTACACTCGCTTTTGCCACAGCAATTCCCTATTAATCTTTAAACCAGCGTTTAAGCCGCGCATCAATCTCAGCCCGAGGCAAACGGCAACGGGGATGAGCGGCTAGACGGCGAAGGCCCGTCGAAAGTTGCCCGCGATTGGAGGCTCCCGATGCCAATATTTCGTCCATTAGCCACAACACACCGTGACACTCAATGGCGAGCGACTCGGCAACTTGGCGAAGCGCTTTATCGCCCGACAATAAGGAGTGGTTCGGACGCGTCGCCAAAGCCATGGCAAAACAGTCTGGCAGAGAGAGCGCCTTTGTCGTCCGATGGCCAATTTGGGCGAGGTGTAACTCTTCAGAAGAAAGGGCTTCGATCTGCAGCCCCATATTCACCATACCGAGATCATCGTCGCCAAACTCTCGTTCGAAGAGCAGGTCGGGCATGACAAACTCATGTCCGCAATGGAACGCAGCGGCTAGCAGATCGGCTCTCTCAAGATCAATCATCACGCTGGTATCCGAAACAAGGATTCGCATAACATTTGATCGCTCAAGCCGCTACGGGCGCGCGCTGAGCGCGGCCCTTCAAAGCGCTATGCCCACTCATTCGACGATTTAATTCGCGCGCAGATATTTGCAAGGCCTCGGCGGCTTTTGCCTCAGAAATCAATTGTTCCGAAACCGCGAAATAGCACATTCTTTCCAACTGTTGAGGTGAGTCCATAAACGTTGCGAAAGGCTCTGCGGTGTTCGCATCATTTAATCCCTCGGCTTTCAGTTCAGCCCAGAGCGAGTCGTACAAGGCTTGTGAGATGAGATCTGCCTGTCGGCAACGCACAACCATCGCCGCTAGGCTGACCCGAAACTCTCGCTTCAATTCAAATAGTTCGCCAAGACTCAAAGCGCTTCTTCGCCCACCAACCCGGAAACTAAGATAAGTTGCGTTCACCAAGAAGGCGCCCGCAAACCGGTCGCTAGCCTTTTCTTTGAAAGCCGATTTAGTTTCTGCGGGAAAACGTAACACAAGGTGCGCAAGCTCGTGGGCGTAAGTAAATCGTTGGCGCTCGGCGTTTTGATTTTTATTGACCACGATCACCGGAACGATGAGGCGCTTTGGCCCGCGAACCATGGCCTTAGTACCGGAGAAAGCTGAGGGTAAATCTAAAGGCAGTAACTTTACGGCGCGGCCCTCAAGTGTGTTGGCCATCGAAGCTACTGGGCCGTCTCCAAGTGCCCATAAAACACGAAGGCGATTGGCTGCATCTTCAGCCTGCTCAATTGAACGAATCGTAAATTCGCGGCCTTGCGGGGCACGCCAATGCATACGCTCAATACTGAGTAAGGTTTCGATATCTACATGACGTTGCACTTGGTCCAGTATTTTGGCTTCGATGCTGCGATCTAGCTTCGCACCATGTTCGCCTCCGTGTCGGAAATCAACGCCATCCAAGGTCACCGCATCGTCACTTAAAAGATATTCGGGTGTGACACCGAGCGCTGCGGCGAGAGACAGCAAAACCGTGGAGCTAGGCATCATCACATCATTTTCATAGCGACCGATGGCCTGCGCAGAAACCTGCCCATTCATGCGCTCTGCCAATGCTCTCAAGGACAGCTTGGAGGAGAGGCGTGCGCGATGAAGACGTTTCCCGATCATTTCAAAATAGCTCTAGAGTTATTGCAAAGCACCGATCCAGGAAGGCTCGGCTTATTTACAAGTTACTTTAATTTGGTTGATTTGTAAATACCCTATTTGGAGGATATTTACAGCTATTCGGAACCAGTAGTAAAGCCCAAGGCGATGTGAAACTGCATTTTGGGGAGGTTTTCGCCATATTTCTCAATCTGAGCGCTGGCAAGTTGCCATTCCAACGTGCCCGGCTTTGGTTCGGAACTCGAGAATTTGGTTAATACTTTACCGACGCCTGTAGGGAGGTCAAACAACAGACGATCAAGACGAAGTTTTTCCTCTTCTACCGGTCGAAATAGAGGATAGAGCTGGCTTTTACCTTTGTTATCAAACCGTCGTACCTCCCATTCTGACGAGCTCGTGGGTAGTACGAGTATTTCAAGAGACTCCTGCGACTGCCGAAAGCGCGCGGCACTGGCATGCTGATTCGTTAACGCGCCAGGAAGGCGATCTTCGCCCTCCAAATACTGCGATAAGGACATCACCTTATCCTCACTAAGCTTGGACGAAGCCTTGGTGCTCAACAAATGAAGGTGCTGCGCAAGGCGCTCCAAGTGGCCAATCGTACTGGAACTTTCGGAGCGCTTACTCTCCAGCGCGGCTACGGCGCTCACGCCTTTTTCCATCCAGAATTTTACGGGCAATACATCCCTCGCGGCAATGTTGTGCATCCCTTGCTGGCCGGGCGGTATCATCTCTTGCGGGGGGAGCCGATGAGGCCTTCCACGCGAAGTCGGCATCGGAATCGTCGGCTTCGCGTCTAGCATCAACATATTCAGCGAGGACAAGGTCAAATCGACCTCAGCTAAAGCACCTTTTGCTTCTAGCCTCTGCTGACGATTGGAGGCAAGGCCAATGCCAAAAACCTGATGTCGAGGTGACTCTTCTACACCTGGGAGGCCCCAGTGGGGCGAAGTTTTGCTACCGTAAATGGTTCGAAAGGGATGGCTCATCAGTGAAATATTGATGTGCCCCCAAGCGCCGACTCGATGTCGCCGGATACGCCCGCAAGCTTGTACCTCACCACGCACAGAACGCGGCTCAAGTATAGCCCAATCATAGTCGTGGTCACGTCCGGTTTCCTGCAAGGTGGTCGTTGAAATAAGCACCATCACACCCCGTCGACCCTGCGCTTTCGCCTGATCAATCGCGCTCCGAATGTCGGGGTCTTCCCAGACTGCAGCAATGTCGTGTCGCAGCAAAAGCTGATTGAGCTTTTGATCCATCAGGCCAACGGCCACCCTTGGGTGCTTGGAGTGATAGCTCAGCGTACGGAGCAAAGGCTCATTTAAGTCGTCCTTGCGCTCCAATAAAAATTTAGCGAAGCGCCAAGCATGTTGGGCGTGATTGAACCGCACGAATCCGAAAGACAGTTGGAGGCCCGTTATCGGGTCGATACTTGCATTACTTTGATGTAAGCCTATCGCCTTTTCGAAGATTTTTTCAAAGACTCCGGCGCGTTTTCCTTCAAGAGAGAGATCCTGAGTGATCAAGTCTCCAAGCTCCAGGACCTCAAGTCTTTGACGAACTGACGACTCCTGCGCCTTCATCTGTTCGACAATGAGTTGATGCGACTCTTTGACCTGCGTGAGTGAATGTTCGAGCAAGCAAATAGGTTCTGATTGCTGATCGGTCAAAATAACTACACCGAGGTCGCTTTGCGCACCGTCCATCAAACGCCGCGCTCGAATGCCTTGCGCCCAAGCGTTATAAATTCCGCCAATCACTACGTCATTGGCCGTTGCGCTCATGACGACGACGCTTCGTCCTGCCATCCCGGTAAGCATGGCGAGCTTGCCGATAGACTGTAAGTCTTGAGCGCTATAGGCATCAATTTCGTCTAGTAGAAGGTCACTCGTCATCATACGTAGTGCCATTCGGGCACTTCCTCCTGTACGCATTTCAACCGCTGCGACCAGATGATCTGCCGCGCAAGCGAGAATTGGCGTGTCGATCATGCCGCGATGCTTTGCACTACGGAACAATTCAGCGGCAGTGCTCCCCGCGCCATTGGCTACCGTGAGGTCGAGTGCCAGAATCCATGGGGGTAAAGTTTCTGGGTCCATACTGCCCAAAGCATCCCCTTCAAGCAGCTTTAGGTCAAAGCCGTCTTCATCGGTAAATTCAGATTCACTTCCACCCTCGGATGCTCGTGCAGGTTCTTCTGCTTGGCGATCTTTCTCCAACCATTGCATGGCCTGAGGTTGTCCTATGGCGATGGCGACAGCCCGACGATCAAAGCCTGCGCTGCCTATTAGTGCTTTGGCAGATTGCATTGTCAGGGAGCGCAGGCCGAGGGCGAGGGTGTAGCGCATTCGACCATCGGAAAGGGCGTGCATCGCGCGAACTCCTCCCAACGTTTTCCCACAGCCAGTCCCGGCGATAATGCCAACAAAAGCTGGCCTGACCGCCTGGGTCTGCGACCTAATACACGACGCAAGTCGCTGCTGCCATTGAAACCGAAGATCCTCACTTGAGGCAAGCGCTATTGAACTTGTTGGGATGGTCGCACGCCGAAATAGCTCACTCGGCGAGGCTGCCACTAATAGCGTTCTACGGGCGAAGCGCTTGGTTTTAATCAGATGCGCCTGCAAAGGATCGCCAGCTACGCGCACCGCTCCAGATCGACGGAAGTGGGTTGAATTCGCGATTTCAGGCGAGCTAGTATTTGCTAGAGGTTGAATCGTTTAAGCGCTCGCAATTTCTCCTCCGGTTTGCTTCGCAATAGAGGCAAGATGATCCGCATAAATGAGACAGGGTCGGGCCCAATGTGCCATGAGGAGTAACCATTGGTCGCTTTGT
>JAYVKZ010000261.1:0-4284 GCA_043767985.1 Betaproteobacteria bacterium | reverse complement strand
AAAAGTCCTGTGTATTGCCTCGGACCCTGGACCCACCGAATGCTTACCCTTTATGCGACGTACCTTGGTTGGAGATTCCGGACAAAAGACGCAAGGATTTCTCGGCAAGCTGGGGCTGAACCGCTCCTACGTTCTGGTCAATGCGTTTGCGGTGGCCTTACATCCTAGTAAAAAGGCGAAAGGCCTGCAGGTCCTTAAAAACAACAGCGCCATTCGTAACGCTCGCCACGGGCTTTATGATCGACTCCTGGCGGGCGGGCAACTGCAAGCGGTCGTCGCCTTTGGGGATGTCGCTCATCAGGCGCTGGACCTTTGGCAGGCCACCAGTGTGCAGGCTGCAGCCATACCTTCCTTCAAATTAGCGCATCCCGCGGCCATTGATCGATCGGGCAGTGGGCACGACACTGCGCTGATCGGTTGGGCGTCTGCAATACCGCCATTGCGCGCGCTAGTGACGCCAGATACTGGGATGAGTCTAGCCCCCAATTATGGAGACTATTTAACCGAGCTTGATTACTTGCGAGTGCCGCGTTGGGATTTGCCGCATAAAGCGCCCGTCTATGCGGGCGATGATTCCTGGGGTCGGTCAGCCAATCCCCAACACAATAATTGTGCGCAAAGGCCGACGCCCGATGACCGCGTGAGCCTGGAACTCACGCCCGCACCGCAGCAGGGCATTCCTTTGAAATATCGATACAACAATGGCGCATTGGTCGGTGCGAAAAACAAGGCCAATCAGACCGTCAATGTAGACGCTGAAGGGCTCCCTATCTAAGCCGAGCAAAGCCTTTTAAACCGCCAGGTTTCAATATCCTGACGGACGGTACTTTCGGAAAACAGAATTCATGAGAAGCATCGGATTCAATCGAATTGAAATTCTCGGTAATTTAGATCTCTTTAGGGCCTTTCGATCACCCAATTGATCAACACCTTTTTAGTGTCAACGCATTGATTGAAAACATCCGCTAGTCAAGCAAACTATCAAAGCGCTTCACAACCCCATGAACTGTTGCCCGGCACGCCCGATCGCGGTCTAAGTTGAGAGGTCCAATAGGCTCGTTATGAATCAACTTCCGAAGTTAGAGCGCCAAGCTTTGATCCGAAGGCGCCGTCGCGCGGTCGTTAAGGCGGATGCGCCCACGGTGGGTTTGGCGTTGTCTGGGGGCGGAACTCGTAGCGCGACGTTTTCTTTGGGGGTGATTCGGGGCTTGGCGCAGAAGGGATTGCTATCGCGCGTAGATTATCTTTCCACGGTGTCCGGCGGCGGTTACGTGGGGGCGACGATTGGGCGGGCCTTCGTCGCCTATCGTCGAACGCGCTCTGCTGCCCACGGGGTGACGCGGGGGTTGGCGCGCTCTGCTACGACGTTTCTTGCGTGGCTTCGACAAAAGGGACGGTACTTGACGCCCGCGGGGTCAGGAGACCGCTCGATGGTGGCCGCTAGAGCGCTGCGCTGCTTTGTGGCGGCTCAGTTCGTGCTGGCTTTGTTCGGCTTGTTCCTTGGGCTCCTGGTCGTGCTGCCCCATGTCTTGCACGTCTCCTTTGGGACGAGCTTGTGGATTGACACGGATCGGCCCACAGGACTTGAAAATACTTTTAGCGCGCTCGGCGAGGCAAGTCTTTGGTTCCAGTACGTGGTCTTGCTTTTCTTTGCTCTAGCTCCCCCACTGATGCTCGCGTATTGGAGCACCCAACTCAAGAGTGCGAAGGCCAATTGGATCGCCCGTCTACTCTTAGGCTTTGGCACGCTGATCCTCGCCAGTGTCTGGATTGAAAAGCGCACCCCATCAGTCTGGCAAATGCCGGAAGTGATGGGGATGATTGTCCTTTTGGGCCTCAGTTTGGGATCTCTGGTTCCCTCGGCCTATGCCTTTTTGAGGGGCGACCTGTACACCCCAGGCCAAGTCGGTCAAGAACGGCTCAACTACACCCGAGCACTGCGTTGGGTGCTCGTAAGTTCGGGGCTTTTGATTCTCGTTGTGTCCTTTGTACGACCAATCACATCAGCTTCAAAGGACCATACGGCCCTATGCGATCGCCCCCAAGCGGGGGCGCAGCCACGAAGAGCAACAGGCGATCTCGGGGTCGCTGACCCTTCTATCCAACCTGGTGATGGCCTCGAATACGGCAAAGATCCAGAGCATTGTTGATTTGCCCTGGCACCAGCGTCGCGATATCGAACTTGACGCCATTGCAAGTGTTGGCCCAGTCGGCACGAGCCATATCAACTTTAGGGGGGTCTTGCATTTCCCGGTGGAAGAGTTTGCGGGGCCTATTCTGCACTCGACGGTCGCCGTTCCGGCCTCGCCTGGGTGGTGAGGTTTCTATAATGCCGAAAATGCTGGCGTTACTTTTTGCACGAATGTGCCACCAACCCCTACCCGGCCGCATTGATGACATGCACGCGTCTCCTCACAATAGCGCTCGATCTGTGCGTCGACGAACTGTTGCTGAGCGGCGATCAGTAGCATCTTTCCTTCTGCAAGGGTTAAACCCACATCACCCGGGGACGGACTCAACATGTTCCGGTGAAACCGTATCAACACAATGCGCTGTGGGTCCCTGCCGCCCTTGTCATCCTGAAACTCCAATACGATGGTGCATCGCACAAGACCTCCTGTATCAATTCATATCGGCCAAACTTACCCGAATTCTGCTCTCTTGTCCCACCCTTTTTAACGGCTTCAAACGACAGCTGCCCATTTGGTTTATCACGTAATCCCTGAAGTACCGGTGCGCCAGTGGGTATTGTCGTTAACGACTCCCCTTCACCTGCTTATGGCCGCGCAGCTGCTTGCCTCCCTAGGTAGCGCCCCCTGCAATGTCAGTTGGCCTTCGTTCGGTAAACGCCATCCAATACCAAGCAGAGCAGACGTCCCCCCGTGTTTGATCCGCATCCCGACACCTTAATTTCGGGCCTTGACCGCATTGGCGCGCGCCGAGTACTCGACGATGCCGTCAGGACGGGACGGAAGCTGCGCTTTTACGAGTTCCTTCAACGCTTCACGCTGATCGGCCGACATAGCAGCGATGATCTTTGTTGTGGGGCTGTATGCGGGCGTCTGAGCCGACCAGAAATCATCGAAATCAGAATACTCCAATGTCACCACGATCGAACGACTCACGACCTCCCCAAAGCCGGCCTGCTCGAATAATAAAGCGAGTGCAGCGGAGCTTGAATCCGCTGTTCCGGGAATGGGCGGCAAGTCGCTGCTAAGTAGATGGACGCAACGTCGCAAAGGCCAGCTTGGAGAAAGCTCTTCGGCAAAATCCCATACATAGCCAGCAACGATTCCGCCACGACGCGTCACGCGTCGCATTTCGGACATTGCTCTCGCACGATCAGGGATGAAATTGAGGGTCAGGGCGGACGCCACAACGTCAAAGAATGAATTGTCAAACGGCAGCATCTCAGCGTCGGCCACTTGAAAATTTGCCAATCTTGCCGCGGGCTGATTGTTGGCATAATCGATCTGCACCGCGGACGAATCAACTGCAATCACCGCGCGGGGATCGCAGGTGTCAACCACAAGCTTGGTGAATACCCCGGTTCCGCATCCCAAGTCGAGCCAGTCAGCCTCGCGAGGTGGCGCCAGCCACTCAAGAAAAACGGAGCCGACAGCACGGCTCCAGCGCCCCATCAGGCGATCATAGCCAACGCTGTCATCAAATTTGTGTGAATTATGCCCCACCGAGTGCTCCCGTACTCGCTCGAATCAGCCTTGGTACATTCTTCTACGCGAAGCTCACTCCGGTTTAAGTCCGACCGACTTGACGAGCTTTGAATTCAAATCGATATCCTTTTGCACGAACGCATCGAACTCTGCCGGGGTCATCGCCATCGGCTCCAAGCCAAGTTGCGAAAGCCGATCACGCAACTTAGGTGTGTGCAACGCCTTGAGAGTCTCACGGCTTAACTGTTCCACAATCTCTCGCTGTGTTAGTCCGGGAAGAAAGAGGCCAAACCAGATCGGATACTCGGCATCCGCAAACCCTGCTTCTAAGGTCGTTGGAACGGTCGGAAGTGCGGAAGACCGTTTATTGCCGTTTACGACGAGCGCAATGAGTTTTCCGTCCCTTACCTGCGGGGCTGCCAACCCGACCGGCGCGAAGAAAAAATCAATCCGCCCGGCCAGCACTTCGAACAGGGCTTCCGCGCCACCCTTGAAGGGTATGTGAACCGCACTGATCCCCGCGCTCTTCACGAAACGTTCGGCGCTTAGATGAGTCGCGGTACCGTTGCCCACTGAGGAGAAATTGAAGGTTCCTGGTTTGGCTTTTGCG
>JAYVKZ010000260.1:0-55433 GCA_043767985.1 Betaproteobacteria bacterium | reverse complement strand
GGAGGCAGGCTACGGTGAAGTGATCGGCTGTGACGACCCCACCAAGGCGTTTAGTGTGATTGCCGCAGAGCGTCCGGATGCCCTACTTCTCGATTTGATGATGCCTGGCATTAGCGGTTTCGATGTGCTTGAGAAAATTCGAGCCACCGAGAGCCTGCGCTATTTGCCGGTGATCGTACTGACCGCCGCAAGCGATGCCGCGACGAAGCTGAAAGTTCTCGGGCTGGGTGCGACCGACTTTCTCTCAAAACCGGTCGACAGCTCAGAACTGATTCTGCGTCTTCGCAATACACTGGCCTTCAAAGCGTATGGAGACTATCTTGCGAACTACGATGGCGTCACTAGTCTGCCCAACCGCAATATGTTCCTCAGGCAACTCGCCTCGGGAATCAACCAGTCGCAGCGAGAGAATAAAAGTTGCGCCCTGCTCCACATCAATCTGGATCGCTTTAAGCTGATTAATGACAACTACGGAAATCGTGTGGGCGATGCGGTATTGCGGGGTGTTGCAGACCGTCTACGTGACTGCGTACGTGCCAAGGACGGCGTTGGAAATATGAATAGCAACGGCGAGGGCGCGCCGCTCGCTAGGATTAACGGCGACGAATTTACAGTGCTTTTGCAAGAGCTTGACCAAGTGGAAGTTGCTGCCGCCGCAACACGACGGATTCAGCGCCATATGTCTCGACCCTTTATGATCGAAGGCAAAGAGATTTACGTGGACTTGAGTATCGGTATTGCAACCTACCCAAATGACTCGCGTGAACCCGAAGACTTGCTTCACAAAGCCCAGGCAGCACTCAGTCAAGCCAAGGCCTCTGGTAAAAATCAATTTGCCTTCTACGCCAAAGATTTACACCAACGTACCCAGAGCAACGTATCCCTAGAGCAACAATTGCGTGGCGCCTTGGAGCGCAATGAATTCGTGCTTCACTTTCAACCCAAGTTCGACTCCGCGCTAAAGATTATCGGTGCCGAGGCGCTGATCCGCTGGCAGCATCCTGAGATGGGGATGATTGCCCCGGATCGCTTTATCCCGCTCGCCGAAGAGCTTGGTCTGATCAATGCCATTGGCCGGTGGGTATTGACCCGGGCCTGCGCCCAAGCGGTACACTGGTTCAAGCGGGGTCACGCCATACCCGTCGCCGTCAATGTGTCGAGCGTGCAGTATGAAGACCCAAGCTTAGCGCAAACGGTTAAGTCGATTCTCAAGATGACCGGATTGCCCCCGCACTTGCTCACGCTCGAGCTCACCGAAGGGGCTCTCATGCGGGACGCGCAAAAGGCCATCGAAACCATGGCGATGTTTAAGGGCCTTGGTGTGAATCTTTCGTTGGACGACTTTGGCACCGGTTACTCTTCACTGGCCTATATTCAACACTTGAGCCTGGATGAGCTGAAGCTTGATCGCTCCTTCGTCATGAATTTGCCAGACGATTACTCAAGCATTGCCATCGTGCGCAGCGTAATCTCGCTGGTGAAGGGTCTGAGTTTGAGCATGGTGGCAGAAGGCGTAGAAACCCAGGAGCAGCTAGATTTTCTGTCCGCAGAAGGCTGTGACTCTTTTCAAGGGTTTTTCTTCAGTAAGCCCGTGCCCAGCATTCATTGGAACGGTTTGTTGGGGATGAGCTAGAACGCACTAACTCGCACGTCGCTTCACGTACTCGTGCAAATTGTTATGCTTGAAGTTCAGCACCGGGTCTAGCTCTTGCATATTGAGCGAGATTCCGAGAGGGGTCTTATCAAACACCGGTTGCAAGAAAGCGACGAGATCGTCAAACACATGCTTAGCGGCCTTGAGCTTGGTAGCCTCGTCGCGCCCAGCCCCAAGCCACATGGTGACATGCACAAAGGCGTTGTCAGGGTGACCATCGGCGATTTTGTAAACCTTGCGCTCTTCTGCCCTGGTGCGTAGGCCACCGAGCGGAAAAACACCGGTTGACAACGCGCTTTGATGGAGGTGGTCGACTAGCGCTTGCAAGTTGACACTCGCGCTGAGGTTTCCAGAATATTCAACAACAACATGCGGCATCGAGCCTCCTGAACTGTACTGCGTTCGCCAAGGTACTTAGCGAGGAAAGGCTTTTAGAAAACCAAGCTCGAGGTCCTTGATCAAGGTCGCGGGGTCCTCTAGCCCGATGTTGAGACGAATCAACGGTCCACCGGTCCAAGGCTGAATGCTTCTGAGCTGAGTAATTTGTGCGGCCATGATCAAACTCTCAAATCCGGCCCAAGAGTAACCAATACCAAAGTGCTTGCGATCATTACAAAGTGCACACACCTGAGCAAAACTGGTGCCAGGCTGCAGCTCGAAAGAAAATAGCCCGCTTGCGCCCAGGAAGTCGCGCTGCCAGAGGGCGTGCTGGGGATGGGTTTCAAGCCCGGGATGCAAGACAGACTTGACTTCAGGCCGGGCCGCTAGCCACTGGGCGACTTGAAGGGCGGATTTTTCATGCTGACGCATCCGTACCTCGGCCGTTCGCAGACCACGCAGGACAAGGAAGGCATCGTCCCCTCCCACACACTGTCCGAGTTGGCGCACGGCGGTCCATAAGGTAGGCCAGAGTTCGCGACGAATAACCATACCGCCCATGAGCACATCGGAGTGGCCGCTCCAATACTTGGTGAGCGCGATGATGGAAACATCGACCCCCCAGTCAAAAGGGCGTGCAAAAACCGGTGAAGCCCAGGTGTTATCGATCACACTGACGATGCCTTTGCCACGGGCCCAGGCACACAGGGCTGGCGTATCGTGAATCTCAAAGGTATAGCTTCCTGGGCTCTCAAGGAACAGTACCTTGGTGTTTTCAGCGGCGAGCTGCTCTAGCGCTTGCGGGCTTGCCTGCGGCGAAAAAAAAGTAGTCTTGACCCCAAAATTGGCGAGCAGTCCCTTGGCAAAGGTGCGGGCTGGGCCATACACGGAATCGCTCATCAGCATATGATCGCCGGGCTTGAGAAACGCCAGAAGCGCGGTGGTGATCGCCGCCAAGCCGGAGGGCGCCAAGGCGGCTCGGGTGTCATGACCACGGCCTTCAATCTCAGCCAGTGTATCCATCAAGGCAAAGGTGGTCGACGTCCCGACCGTCCCGTAACTCGTGGCATGCCGCTCACCAGTCACCGTCTTGGGGCCGATCACTTGGGTTTGTTCGATGGAATCAAACAAAATGGTGGAGGCGCGGTACACCGGGGTGTTGGCGATTGGCGTATGGGGCACGCCGTGCCGACCCGCCTCAACCAGGCGTGCAGACAAATCGTGGTCAGGGTTCAAATGCTTTTCTGGTTCGTTCATGGTTCTAAGTTTGCACTAACTTTGCAGAATACGGATCGAGCTTCTCTAGGGCGGCTTTCACACCTACACGATCCACGACGGGGCGATTTTGAGACACTTTCCATTTGCCGATGATGCGCGTCACTGGAATCTCGATCCCCACAATGGTTTTCTTGAGTTGCTCAATAAAGTCCTCTGGTGCATCCGTCACCTTCCAGTCTGAGGCCACCTTGGTCTCATGGGTTTGGGTGAGTCGGCTCAAAAATTCTTGCAGCCACTTCGGGTCGTCGTGCGCCATCAGTTTGCCTTGGGCATGCACGACCGCATAGTTCCAAGTCGGGACGACCTTGCCGTGCTCTTTCTTGCTCGCATACCAAGACGGACTCACATAAGTTTGCGGACCTTGAAACACCACCAGGAAATCTTGCCCAGCGTGCTGCCACAGCGTATTGGCGCGGGCCACGTGACCCTCTAGAAGTAAGCCGCCATTGGCGGTTCGTCGCGTGCTTAAGGGAACGTGGTTGGCCTCCAGGCCCTCAGCCCCTTGGGTGACCAGAGTCGCCAGGGGATGCGCGGCCATTAAGGCATCGAGAACCTCGGGGCGGGTTTCCTCAAAATGCTTGGGTAGATACATGGGCTGAGTTTCGGTGTTGATGGGTCACGCTCAAGAGTATATCCATGCGATACAAGCGGCTTCACTTTAGGCCCAAACGGTCGACTTGCCGACCGGTGGTGGAAACGCGCGTCCGAACGGTCGCTCGATGGCGAAAGGAAAGTGTGAAGCATTGGTAAACTTTACCCATCGGTGAAATAGTTCCTCATTTCTCCTACAACGTCATGGCACGTACCATGAATTCCACGATTCCAGCCGGGAAGCATTATGGAATCGCAGCAATGTCTACAGACACCTTCGCTCTTGGCCAGAAAACTTCGCCCGCCTGGATCCCCCTCGCACTGGTGGTCCTGCTCGCTACGCTCTCACTTCTTTCCGGTTGCAGTGGCGGCAGTGGTGGGGGAAGTACGGCTGCAGTCCAAGCGCCACTTCCGGTCATCAAATCGCAGGAGGGCGCCACCGGTCCGGTCACCTCGGTCGCCAGTCTGAAGTCAACCCCTCTGGCCGCCGAGGCGCAGCCTAGTGGCACCGAGTCGGCCCGCTTTCTCACCCAAGCCACCTTCGGCGCGGTGTCCGTGGCCGAAGTCGAGCAAGTTCGACAGGTGGGATTCGACAAGTGGCTAGAACATCAGTTTTCGCTCAGCGCGAAGTCGCACCTAGCTTATGTCAGCGCACAGGCGCCGCGTGAGAAAACCGGCAAGCCCACCGATGAGATGAGCTACGAAGCCATGTGGCAACAATGGTTGTTTGGCGAGGACCAATTGCGGGCTCGTACCGCCTTTGCACTCAGCCAAATCTTTGTCATTTCCAACGTCGCACCGGACTTGACCCCACAAGCGATGTCCTCTTACCTGGATATGCTCAACGGCCAGGCTTTTGGAAATTACCGGCAACTGCTCGAGGCCGTCGCGCTGCATCCAGCGATGGGCTACTACCTCAACATGGTCGAGTCCGAGAAAGAGGACCCCGCCAAAGGGACCCATCCTAACGAGAACTTCGCACGCGAGGTGCTTCAGTTGTTCTCCATCGGCTTGGTCAAACTCAACCTGGACGGCTCGCCGATGAAAGACGCCGACGGGAAGACCATCCCGACCTATAACGAAGACGTCGTCAAGGGTTTCGCCAAAGCCTTCTCCGGTTGGAGTTTTGGTGGACGCGATACCACCAAGGCCGATGCCTTTCATAACGGTGAAGAGAACTGGACCGTGCCGATGCAAGCCTGGGCCAGCAAACATTCCACGGCCGCTAAACCCGTGCTTGACGGCGTCACCATCCCGGCCGGTCAAACACCTCAACAAGACTTACAAGCAGCACTGGACTCGATCGCCAATCATCCTAACGTGGCGCCCTTTATCTCTCGGCGTTTGATCCAGCGCTTTGTCACCAGCAATCCCAGCCCAGCCTACATACAACGCATCGCAACAGTGTTCACCAACAATGGTTCGGGCGTGCGCGGTGATTTGAAATCGGTATTGCGCGCGATTCTGCTCGACAAAGATGCGCGCGACTTGAGTATTGCGGCCGGGGATCAGGCCGGAAAACAGCGCGAGCCGGTGATTCGCTTTGCAAATTTATTGCGTGCTATGAAGTCAACGTCCAGCTCGGGCCATACCAATATTTGGTATTTAGATAGTGCCGATAATGCGCTCGGACAAAGCCCGCTCCTCGCACCCTCAGTTTTCAATTTCTTCTCGCCAGATTATCGTAACGTCGGGGCAATTGCAGCGGCCGGTCTTTACTCGCCGGAGTTTCAAATTACTACCGACACGACCGTGGTCGGCGGCATCAATTTCTTTGCCGGAGTGATCCGCGACGGTGGTTTCAAAGGTTGGGGGCCGGAGGAAAATCGCATCAAACTCGACTTCGCCGCTTGGGACGGGATCGCAGCTGACGCGGCGAGCCTGATTGATCATATCAATCTGCTGTTCATGAACAACAGCATGAAGGCCGAGACTCGTACCTCCTTCATGCGGGCCATCAATTCCATCGATACCAAGCTGCGTACTGAGCGAATCAAGATGGCTCTAGCGCTGGCCGTGATCTCGCCTGAGTTTGTGATTCAGCGCTAATAGCGGCCCCGACCTCCATGCAACGAGATCAAACGTCTTGCATTGTCAATTTACTCTTTGCCGACTTGACGACGTCTCACTCAACACAATTTTCTGAAGTGCACACTATGACCAAGGCCAACACCAACACCCATGCAAAGTCACGCCGCCAGTTTCTGAAAGCGGTCGCCGCCACAGGGGTGGGCGGCACCGGGATGTCCGCACTGGATCAAATGGGTTTACTAGAACGGCTGGGCGCAGCCGCCGGCAATGCCTTGGTGCCCTCAGCCCAAGCCCAAACTGCGGAAGACTATCGCTGCCTAGTGTGCATCTTTATGTTTGGCGGTAACGACGCTAACAACCTGTTGATTCCCACTGACAGCGGCCGCTTCGCGCAGTACCAACGCGCGAGAGGGGTTCTGGCACTCCCGCAGAATTCGCTGCTGGGCATCAGCCCAGCGAACACTGGTGGCGCACCGTTTGCCTTGCATCCGGCCATGACCGGTATGCAGAATCTTTTTAAAACCGGCAAGGCAGCCTTTGTGACCAATGTGGGCCCACTCGCGGCACCGGTCACCAAGGCACAGTGGGACGCTCGATCCGTGGCCTTGCCACCGAATCTGTTCTCACATAGTGACCAACAATCGCAATGGCAGAGCGCTATTTCCGAGGGCGTCGGGCGCACCGGCTGGGCGGGTCGACTGGCCGACCTGTTGCAGTCCAGTAACGCCAATCGCAGCGCCACGATGATCTCTTTGGCGGGCAACAATCTCTGGGAGAACGGCACCACCTTGAGTTCTTACAAGGTCGCACCCAGCGGTAAACTCGGGTTTGATTTTTACAAGCCCGGCACCAACGATCCTTTCTCGATCTCACTTTCCGAAATGCTCACCAGTAATCGCAGCAATCTCTTTGAGCAGGCCTGGGTCGGTGCGATTAATCGTTCGATCGAAAATCAAAAGAGTGTCAGTGCCGCAATTGAGGCAACCAAGTTCGCCAACAATTTCCCTGGATCAGGCATTGGCAATCAGTTGAAAATGGCCGCTCGCTTGATCGGTGCTCGGCAGGCATTAGGCGTCAAACGCCAAACCTTGTTTGTCTCGATCGGGGGCTTTGACACTCACGGCGATGATCAGCTCACGCGACAAAACCAACTGTTCGGCGAGATCAGTGCGGCGGTATCAGCCTTTTATGAGGCGACCGTGACGATGGGCGTGAGCAATAACGTCACGCTTTTTAGTGCTTCTGATTTTGGACGCAATTTCCAGAGCAATGGCAAGGGATCGGACCACGGCTGGGGAAGCCACCACTTTGTGGTCGGCGGGGCCGTGAAAGGGGGCAACTTGTATGGCACCTTCCCTGATTTATCGCTGGGCGGTGCCGACGACGTCGGTCAGCAAGGCGTCTGGATTCCCACCACCTCGGTGGAGCAAATGGCTGCCAGTATGGCGCGTTGGTTTGGCGTGGCCCCTGGCGACATGCCCACCGTATTTTCAACCTTGAATCGTTTTGCGACACCCGACCTCGGCTTTATGGCTTAATGCGCTTCAGTCAAACTTCTGAGAGTGCTCATTGGACAACTTCGAAAAAACCGTGTTGTACACCGATAGTGACGGTCGCGCCAAATTTCGTGATGAACCTGTGGCGCTCACCGAGGGCACACCGCAATCGATGTTGTCGAGCTTAATGAGTAGTGGTGGCATGCAGTTGCGCCGCAGCCCGCTTGGTTTTCGCAGCCAGTTTCATTGCACCGGCATTCCCCAATGGGTATTCATTTTGCGCGGGCAGATGGAGATTGGTTTGCAAGATGGCAGCTCACGCGTGTTTACGCCGGGCCAACATTTTTATTCGGCGGACGTCTTGCCCGACGGAGCAACGTTTGATGCCAAGGTGCATGGCCACTGGAGTCGCCAAGTAGGTGATGAGCCTCTGGAAACTTTGTTTGTGCGCGCTTGAACGCTCAAAGTGTTGTTTGCGCCTGAATATGCTCCCAGAGTTTGGCAAGGTAGGGGCTCCGGTTGGCTCGGGAGCAGTAGATCCTGACCTCCATTTCGATTGAATAGGCGGCCGGGCCAGCAAGTACCAAGGTATTTTGTTGCAACTCCCGAACCACAGCGCTGTCCGGCAGAAAAGCAATGCCATGGCCTTCCATCGCCATCACCTTGAGGCCTTCGGCCATGTCCGTCTCATAGCGCCTATTGAGATAAGTTTTCGGGTGGGCACTGCTCAAGATAAGTTCTGCCATGCGGGCCAAATAGGCGTTAGGTGCATAGGCCAGATAGGGCTGAGGCTTGTCGGCTTTGCCCGGAAGCTCGAAGCGCGGCTTACCTTTCTTGTCGACGCTGGAATACGGGGCCAGTTGCTCCGTGCCCAAGCGGGTATGTTCGTAGAGACCGGGGTCGAGCTGCACGGGTTGTTGCGGGTGGTGATAACAAATCAGTAGGTCGCAGGTGTCTTCCACTAGGGACATCACTGCATCATGAACATTGGTGGCGGTGAGGCGACTCGAGAGCTGGCCAAAGCCTTCCTCAATGTGCGCCAACCATTTTGGGAAGAAAGTGAGCGCAAGGGTGTGGGGTAGTGCGAAGCGAATCGTATCCTTCGGCAAGCCCTTGCGGCCCAACACATCGGCTCGGGATTTATGAATCGCAGCCAGTAACTCCTGGGCGCTGGCATGAAAGGTGTCACCCGCCTTGGTGAGGCGCAAGGGATAGGTGGTGCGATCAATAAGATCCACGCCAAGCCAAGATTCCAAGGAGCGGATACGTCTCGAAAAGGCAGGTTGGCTGACATGACGGGCCTGCGCCGAGCGCGAAAAACTACGCGACTCCACCAGGCTTAAAAAATCTTCTAACCACTTCGTTTCCATTGGGGCTGTGGCTACTGACCAAGAGGGTTCAAAGCCGCTAAGTTCAAGGAGCCATCCGCCGTCGCAAGTTCTTCATTGGTTTTTAAATCACGGCCGACGGCATGATTGCGAGCGCGTTCGCTCATGGCATCGAAGCGGGGGAAATGATGCTCCCATTGTTGAAGCGCCAAGAAGCTCGACCCATCTTCGCTCAAGGCAGCGCCAATGGCCTTTGCACCTTTAGGGTTTTCGGTGCCATCTTCAAAGCCGCTCAGGTCATGGCCTTCGCGATGTTTAAACGCAGAAACAAAGCTGTCGACGTTTGCCTTCGCAAACGTCGGGAAGGTGCGCAAGCCAGCCACCTTCCCACCCAGAGCTTGCACGAACAGGGCGCTAAGGCCGAGCAGGGGTCGGGCGGCGGAAGAATTTTTCTTCGCACCATTACCTAAAACGGTACTTTCTTCAGAACTGAATATCAAGTGGCCAAAAAGCCGACGGACCGCCTTTTCCGCCAGATCGGCTGTCACCCCGGACTGCCTACTTAGGAATAAATACCCGGCTTGCCGAGGCACACCGGCCAAAATGCCCTGTTGAGAAGACGATCTAAGGCGATTCATCAAAGTGTTCGGACGAGAAAAGTTCAAGAGGTGGTTTCATGGCGCGACTGGCGGGGATCGAACCCACAACCCCTGGCTTCGGAGGCCAGTACTCTATCCATTGAGCTACAGTCGCTTGGACGCAGCAAAAGCTTCGTCGACCGCGCAATTATCTCATGCTTAAGGCCAAAGATCGGGCCGCCTCGGGCTGATAGCTTTATAATCGAGGGTTTGACACCTTCATGTGCCCCAAAATACCTTCTGGGGCAAGTTTGAAATCACCAGATTGAATTCACAAGAGTAGCGAATATGAGTAGCGGCAACAAACAACAAGCGGCGGGACACCATGACGGCGGCAATCACGAAGAAGGCGATTCATTTGTCAAAACCCCTCAGCAATTGATCGTTGTAGTGCTACTGGCCCTGATCTTGCCGATTATCATCATCTTGCTCCTGGCAAGCTATGTCGTAAACGGCAAGCGTCCTGGCGCCGGCACCGAAACCAACACACCACAGTCAATCGCGAGCCGCATCCAACCGGTCGCAGGCCATGTTTTGAAGGTACCAGGCGATTTGAGCAAACTAAAGTCGGGCCAAGAGGTCTACACGGCAAATTGCGCCACCTGCCATAAAGAAGGTACGGTCGGCTCTCCCAAGTTTGGTGATGTGGCTGCCTGGGCGCCGAGACTCAAGACTGGTTTCGATGCGCTTTGGAACTCAGCCCTCAAGGGTAAAGGCAATATGGCCGCTCAAAGTGGTGGCGATTGGGACGATATTGAGATCGGCCGTGCCGTGGCCTACATGGCCAATGCGGCAGGCGGCAAATTTGACGATCCGAAAGCCGCTCCGGCAGCAACAGCTGCTGCACCCGTAGCGGCAAGTGGACCAGCCTCTACTGCCGCTGCAGCAGCGGTGATGATTCCTGCAGCAGTAGCAGCTGCTCCAGCTGGAGCGGGCAGTGCTGGCAAAGCCTTGGTCGAAGGTGCTTGCGCTGTATGTCATGCGGCTAACGGTAACTTTCCGGGTTCGCCTAAGTTGGGTGACAAAGCGGCTTGGGAGCCACGCATAAAGACTGGGGTTGCAGCCTTGGTCGCTAGTGTGACGAATGGTAAAGGCGCCATGCCGCCCAAAGGTGGCTCCAATGCTTCCGACGCTGACTTGAAGGCAGCTGTGGAGTTTATGGTGGCTGCGGCTAAGTAGGCGCATAGCAGCCAAATACGGGCAGTGAGGGTCACAAGATCGATCCCACAACAGTACGCCCTTAGCTCGACCTTGCGCCTAAATCGCTACAAGATGATCGACTAGCTGTGCGACATTCGTTTGATTGAGGTCCTTGGTGGATGGGGCTTTGGCCTCGCCTGAGCGAGAGCAAAATTTGAGTCCAAATAGTGGGTATGCGCTCCTGAGCCTAGGGGCACATCGTTAATCATCACGTCGTTTGATACCGATGCGCGCCTTCGATACACATTTCGATTGTGTCCGAGCCTGTCAATCTGAGAGATCGAAACGAAATCTATTGATTGAGATAGTTGAGTCCACAACCATCGGCCGATGTAGTCCCCTGTCGAATAGGCATTCCATCATAGCTTGGCGCCAATGCTTGCCGGGCTTGGTCCGAGACGCGTATCTTCATCAGGTGTTTCAGTTGGCTGGCCGCGCTGGTCTGCTGGTCGGCCGTTTTGTCAACTTTCGAGAGCATCCAGCGGTACGGCACGGGAAATCTGGCGGCATAGAGTTGTCGCAAGGGGCTGCCCATCGTCAGTAGCTTGACGCGATCTTCACCCAACCAACCGCCTAACTCACGGGCACTCGCCGCAGCTTGGCGTGGCGTGTTGAGCACATTGGGTTCGTTCAGAGCTAAGCTCCTAGCGCGAAGATAATGCATCAGGTCCGCAGTGATGACGGTACCCTGACTATGTGAGACGATCACCACATGCTCATAGCCCTCTCGCTTTAAATATTGGAGCAAGGCCGCATAGCGAGCAAAGATACGCGCTCGGGGAATACCCTGGCGTGGCTTGCGAACCCCTTAAAAGAGCGGGACACGGCCTCCAGAGTAGGCTTGGTGGGCCTCTCCAGAAGCATCCAAGGGCAGCACTTACAGGCCAAACTTTGGATACTTTCGAGGGCATAGTTAGAGCCATCGGGCGAGAGGGTTACCAGGAGATCGGCAAGTTGGGCAGCGCTCTCGTTCGGCTTTTGATCAGCGACGCCGTGGACGGCGATGATGGCGGTTTTAGGGGGAGGTAGCTGAGCACTTAAAGTAGTCGCCATTTATCTATCCCTTAAAGAGCAATCGCGCAACCCTCCATCAGCTTACAAATGTATGACGAATTGCATGCGTCAAACAATTGGCGGCCACTGAAACATCCCGGGTCATTCAAGCACTTCGGTTGATTGCAAGTCCATACCCAATATTGACGATGCCCATTTCCTCCAGATGGATTATAAAGATCTTGTAAAAGCTATAGCCTTGAAAAGGCTGACTGAAAAGCGGGTCGCATCCAGTGATGGTTGGAACGTTTAAAAGCTAAATATTCCACCTCTCTTTATGATGCATGAGTGTCTAATCAAGAGGCACCGAAAAGCAAACCCTGTCAATCAACTCAACTCGAGCAATTCAACTCAACAAAAAGTCAATAGGGCAAACTGATGCGGAAAGAACTCGTCGTAAAAAGCAAAATGCTCGCTGGGGCTAGTGACCTGACTTTGATGGCTCCGATCAAGAAAGGTTTAGTTCCATCACTTGACTCTTTCACCTACAAGACTAGAGCAAAGCGTCTGATGAAGACCCTGACTGGCGGACGAACTTCAGCACATGAATATGCATTGATTCGTCCGTTCTCAGATGCCGTTGAGCGTGTCGCGATGATTCACTCGTTTCGGGTCGCAGTCCTGGAAAAGGAGAACATGATTCTTCTTGCCGTGACCTTTGATGGAACTTGGGAATCCTACATACGCACGCTATGGCAAAAGGTGGGAACTCTTTTGGACGTCATCTTTTGTAACTCAGAGGACTATGTCAGCGCCTTCGATCACACCTTCGAGGAATGGACGGAATGGGTTCGCAGAGTGCAGGTTGAAGGCCATTTTTTCTTTAGTACCTCTAGATCAACCGTTGAAGACGCGTCATACCTCCAGGGATTGGAGCAAATCCATCGGTCCTCAGATCCGGAAATAAGCTTGAACTCGACAAGGCATCATGTCATACGCCCAGAAGATAAAGCTTGGGACGCAGCACGTCTAAACTACCAAGAGAGTTTTCGTCAGGGACTTCAATCTCTCTCTGTTCTTTATCGTCTCACGGATATGTACTTACCGTCGATAGACTACGCCAATGACTTAGACGAAGGGAAATATTTAACTCGAGCCGCCCGAGATCTTTTGCTTGAGCTAAGGATGATGTACGAGGAGCCAGAAATCTATAAATTTCTGGTCGATCTATTCCTTGAACCAAGGTTCAAGCGACAATTGGAATGGCTAAGCCCTAAGCCGCTTCCTTCGAAGCTGATACAACGTGATATTCCGAAACTGCCCGAAAAGGATTCTGAACTCCCGGCTTGGCCAAAAGCTGATGTTCAGGGTGGCATTGTACAAACCTATGAAGGTTCCACACACGGCAGCTTAGTACTCATCGCTTTTGATACTACAAAAAGTATCGGAGACTTTCTTGGTCGTCACGTTGCTAGTGTGACGTCCGCAGAGTCCGGACTCAAAAAAGGCGAAATCGCTCTGAATCTCGCGATTACCTACGAGGGCTTCCGAATGCTGGGACTAAGCGAAACGCAATTAGCTTATTTCCCCCAGGAGTTTCGCGAGGGTATGGAGGCGCGATCTTCAATCCTTGGAGACTTTCGCACTAATCATCCAAGACGGTGGAACCTACCGACTAGAAACTGGCCTGATTCAAATACACCCAGGCAAGCTATTGAACTCTCTAACGTCCATATTATCGTTCAACTGCGTACCGAGTCTGAAAGCAACATTACTGACGTTACAGACTTGAATCATCCGCTCCACCACAAGATCAAGTCCCTATCGCAAACTTCAACTGGCCTTGATGCTCCGGACACTCGCATTTTGTCAGTACAGGCGATGCAACGCTATTCGAAAGCCAATACCAAGCCAACCGAACATTTCGGATTCAAAGATCTGGAAAGTCAACCTTATATCGAGCCCGATATTAACGGAGACGGCGTCGCTATCAATGAAAACTATTCGAACCAAGTGCACTTGGGGGAGTTGCTTCTTGGATATGAGAACGAGGCAGACCCCAAACCGGTTTGGCCTCAATTTGGCGAAAAGCAATCCAGCGAGTGCGCAACGTTATTCAATAATGGCACTTTCTTTGTCATCAGGAAGCTTAAACAAAATGTAGGCGCGCTAAATTCTGCCGTCACTGAAGCAAGCGCCGCAACGGCTTTACCAGAGAGCTTAATTTTGGCCAAAATGATGGGGCGTCAACAAGATGGCACCTCACTCATACAGCCTGGAGCGGGGGGGCCAAACGACTTTAATTTCTTCAATGACAAAGAAGGTAAGGCTTGTCCTTTTCACTCGCATGTTCGGCGAGCTAATCCTAGAGAAATCTTGAAATCAGATTTTGTAAGTCCGGAACTTGCCAAGTATGAGTTTAAAGGTCGCAGGGCACCCCATTTGATGCGCCGGAGCATGCCCTATGGCCCTTTATACGATAAGACCCAACCTGACTTGGCAAACAGTCAGGATCGTGGTTTGATCTTTATGGCCTATAACGCCAGTCTCGCAGAGCAGTTCGAGGTGATCCAACGGTGGATTTCTGGTGGAAATAGCAGCGGTGGATTCTCGCGCCATAGCGACCCTTTTCTTGGAGTCCCTGACAATCATCAAAAGCGGACTTACCGCTTCGAGCATGACAATAAGTCCTACAGTATTGAGCTAGATGGCGCCGTGCAATGGAATGCTGATCGTAAACCTCTTGTTCAGCTTGAGTGGGGCCTTTACTCTTTCGTGCCTTCGATTCGCGCAATAGGATGGTTAGCCGCTAATGCCAGCACGGTCGGTGTAAGACCAGGGGTTCAGTGGTCTGCTGAGGACGGATTGAAGAGCATTAAGGCCTTAAAAGAGCTTGAAATGTCCCAAGGGGAAAGTCATGCGGTAAGCGCATGGAAAGTCCTACTAGAAGAGCCAGAGTCGCAAGAGAAATATATTAGCGCCTCGGTATGGGCGGCGATTCGCAAGTACTATGGTGGATCACTAAGAACGCCGTATGGCGTGCTGGTCGCCGACAAGCGATTTGTGATGGACGTGATGCGTGATCCAAAGCAGCGTTACTCCGTTAGCGGATACCACCGAAGAATGGAAGCCTCTATTGGTCCCAACTACCTGGGACTGGATCGCCCAGGAGACGGGAGCTATGACAAGGAGTCGCATTTAGTCAATGAAGCAATCGGGAAGATGAGCGAGAACGAAGCCTATGAGCTTACTTTCAAACTTACTAACCTTGCACTTTATAAAAAATTAACGTTTGCAGACTTGGGTGCAATTCAGAATGGAGACCTTAGCGCCCTTGCAGATCTCGGGTTTATTTCCTTTGAGAAGTACATGGCCAAAGCGCAAAATATCCGTTGGGAGTTGAATATTGACGTCAAGGAAATATCGGATCGAGTTTTGGCATTGCTCTGTCAGCACTGGTTCGGGCTACCTACGACGAAAGACAATGAGCGAGATATTCATCCTCAAAAGGTCAAAGACGCAGGCATCGTTGCAGGGTCCTGGCGTTGGGACTGGACTGACGATGAATCTCCGATATATCCCTCCCAATTTACAGCTCCCTCACGATTCATTTTTCAGCCACGTCCAAACGAAGATGTCGCTTCGTTTGGCTGCCGCTATGGTGTGGCACTCACCGCAGGTCTCGAAAAGTTCTTAAAACCCTATCGAGCGAACCACACGATCCCTACGACCCCTGAGGGCAAGGAGGCCGTGCTGGCAAAGGCCATTTTGGATGCACTTCCTGACCAAGCTCAAGACTTGCAGGTCGCAAGAACCTTTGTTGGCGCACTGATGGGTTTTCTACCGACGGTCGACGGCAACCTTAGACTGAGCCTGAACGAATGGTTGCGCGACGGTACATTCTGGTCAATTCGCGCAAAATGGCAAGCTGACCCTAGCCCAAATGACATCGACAAAGCTAAGCGGCTATTGGGGCAGGCCTTATCGGAAGCCATGCAACTTAGGCCATCACCGGAGCTCGTGTGGCGGACGTCCACTCAAGCCCATTCGTTGGGCGAAGTCGACATTAACGCCGGTGATGTCATCGTTGTCTCGATTGTTTCAGCAACCCAGCAATGCCTCGAAGAGCACAAGAATGACTTGTATCCAATCTTCGGTGGCAATCGCAAGGAAGTCAGCGCTCCTACCCACGCTTGCCCAGGTTACAGCGCTGCAATGGGGGTTCTTCTTGGCTTCATTAGCGCGTTAGTCAGCGTCAAGGAAAAGATGCGTCCGAGCCCAGCCCCTCTCGCATTTACCGTTTCCGAGCAGTGATATCGAGCCTTCATAAATAGATGTTTTGAGGAAATACCAATGGATAAGTTTGAAATTGACGGTAAATCAAAAGTGCTAGGACTCAGCCTGGCCAGCACTCTTATGGCCAATACTTTCCATAATGATCCCTGGGGAATCAAGAAGAAAAGGCTCTTCTTGATCGGAGATTCCTGGTTTTCTACCTGGCCTTCTTCCAACAATGTCGCAGGCCAGCTGAGCGGGCAACTTTATGATGTGAGAAGCACCGCCAAGATCGGTACAACTTTAAAGAAACTTAATGAGCCAGGCGGACAATTGGAGAGCCTGGTGAAAGGTATCCTGAGTACCAGTGAGGCCGACAAAAGTTTGATCAGGGCTATTATCGTTTCCTGTGGTGCGAATGATGTCGTCGATGACGATGACAATAAGGACGCCCTTAAATCGCTCCTGAATGATTTTCAGAATGGGCAACCTTATCTCAATGAGGCTGCGGTAAAAAGCGCAGTCGATGTGAATTTACGCGCGTTGCTCGGCAAAACGCTTGCGGCACTCATCGAAGCCTGTAAGCACAATAACAATTGGAAAGTACCGATCCTGATTCATGGCTATGACTATCCCATTCCGGACGGGCTGGATCAATCAGGCTTAAAAAGATGGCTGAGCAAACCTCTCGAAGACAAGCACTTTGCCGACATAGAGTTACGAAAGTCAATCATGAAAACACTTATTGACCGGTTAAACAGTACACAAATTGATTTGATCAATGACCCTTACTTTAGCCAGGTGTTCCATGTTGATGTGCGGGGAACGCTTTCTTCCAAACCTCAAGATTACAAAGATTACTGGCAGGATGAAATTCATCCTAGCGACGCGAAAGGTTATCCTCTTGTGGCCGAGCGTTTCATCGCGCGCCTCAAGCAGTTCAGTCCAGTTTATGGCGGAGACTTTCCGAAAATGTAAGATGCCATTCCATGTTGCAGGCGAAAAATACTTCTTTTGCGAAATCTAGTGCCTTTAAAGCTAAGTCGAGGTTGCCGTTGGTCATGGCGATTTCAGCACGGCATAACTGATTAGAGCCTCGCTCATGAACTGACTCTCTCGCCTTTGCAGACTGCTCTGCTCGCTCTAGATAATACTCACTTCGGGCGAGTTCTCCTTGGCGCGCAGAGAGCTGAGCTAGTGCACGGCATCCCATCGCCTCACCTATCCGATCAAGGTGTCTAGTTCGCTTGAAGAGCAAGGCGCCATGCCTTCGAGCTTCCACTGGACTATTGAGCGTCACAGCCCCATCGATTAACCAGCCATGATTTAGCGAAGTGGCTAACCCACCGTGGCGGGCTTCGATCCACGACGTGGCATCACGCACCGCCTGCAATTCGCAAGCATCTCCATTGAGCTTCCAACGCGAGTACCCCGCTATTGCTTTTCCCATGGCCAATTGCTGTCGACTACGCACCTGAATCGCAACTTCGGAGGATTCGTCCGCTAATTTTGCGGATTCCTTCCAGCGGCCTTGCCACTGCAAGACAACTGCGAACCAGTGTCGCACAGAACTAGCCACTTGATGTTTTGATTCACCGAGCAATTCGAGTGCCTCTTGAAAGCACTCGTGAGCCAATTGAAACTGCCCTCGATCACCAAGCAGATAACCTTTGCAGGCTAAAGTGTAAGCGGATCCTACCGCTACGCCACTGCCGGGCCGAATGTGGCTTCTTTTGCTACCCAGTGCATTGTCAAACAACGCGAGTGCAGGCTTATATTCTCCCGCGGACAAGAGAACTTGCCCGAGGGTTGCTGTCACTTGGGCAGCCAGTCGGGTGTCATCACTCGCCAAGGCTAGATCCAATGCGCGTTCGCATTGTTCTCTAGCCTTACGGGCCAGGCCCTTGGCATAATAGATGTATCCCAGCCAATATCGTGCACGAGCCAATGCGTTTGGAGAGTGAGTTTGGCTTGCTAACTCGACAGCTTGTGTGAAGATTGCGACGCCATCGGATAACGCGAGTGGATCAAAGACGCACGCCATGCCAAGCTTTTGAGCGATTGAGATCCACTGAAGCTTAGCAACTTCAGACATTGATCCCGTGGCTTCCAGCGCGTTGAGCGCAGCGAGATACTGATGCCGCGCAAGGTCCAAGGCCGAAATACGCATTGCTTTGTCGCCCGCCTGCTCTGCGAACCTTGCCGAGACGGCGGGTAGCCCCCCTTCTCGATAGTGATAGGCTAGGGCTTCGCATGACTCCTCATGCCCGATTAGACCGCCTTGCCCCTCTATGGCGTCGGCAATATTGATATGAATTGATCGTCTTTGGTAAAGACCGACTGATGCATAAATAACTTCACGCGCGATACCGTGCTTAAACCTCAGGGTACCTGCTTGCTCACCCGCGAAGATCAAGTCATTCTCCTCAAGCAGACGAAGTGTATTTTCAGAGTTCGCTCCAGGGAAGACACGTTCGAGTAACCACTTTGGAAAGACCTCGCCGATCACCGCAGCTGTCTTGGCGACTTCTGCCAACGCGGAGGGAAGCCGATCCACACGGGAGTCGATCAATGCATTTAACCAAGCTGTTCCTGTCCCAACTCTATGCTCGAGAGGCATTTCGGTGGCACCCGCATTCGCAGCATGGCAGAGTTCCTCGACATAAAGAGGCACCCCTCCGGCAAGCTGGCAGATCTGCGCAACCACTAACGGGTCGGCGCCTGGCAAAAGGCGCTCAATGATCGGCTTGAGGGCTTCAATTTTCAAGGGCGATAGCGTTATTGAATGGTCTGGTCTGATTCCCAGAGTATCGCTTTTGGTTTCGCGAGTATTAACGATAATCAGAGCGGGACGCTGCATAACTCTCAAGACGTCCAACAAGTGTTGGCTTGCTGTGTCGGCCCATTGCCAATCCTCAAGAACAAAAATGAAAACTCGTTCGCTTTCGATGCCGTTAAAAAGGGCGATAAGTGCACTGATTAAGTCTACGTCTTCATTCGGTGCATTGGGCATTTTCCCAGCTACAGCGGCGGCTCTAGCGAGCTGCATCTTAAATTTCCCGGAGAGCGAGTTGAACTTCCCTAGGCCCGAAGAAATTGTTTTATACGCCTCACTATTGGATACCCCAGGCTCCAAGCCGAGAATGGATCGCAAAATATGCAGAAACGGCTGAAGCGGCTCAGCTCGACGGCTCGAATCACAGTATCCCTGAAACATTAAATACGATTGATTTGAGAGACCTGACAAAAAGCCTCGTACCAAGGTTGTTTTGCCAAGGCCAGGATTTCCACAGATTGAGACACACCTCGCGGCACCTAAAGAAACTGCGAGCTTAAGGTTTTGATGAATCTCAAGCAATTCAGCGTCACGGCCGACGAGCGAATTTTCGCTTTTGGTAGAGCGGTTTTCCTCTGTCGAGACAAACCCGATAAGCCCTGTGACGCTAACCACAGATAAAGGTAGGTCTCGCCCTTTAATGCTGACTAAGCGCGCTTCAGAGTTACCGAATAGGTGTTTGTCCCGGCCAAGTGTCTCTTCGCTTACAAGAATTTCATCACTCGTTGCCAGGGCACATAATTTGGCTGCAATGTTTGGCGCGTCACCCAAGAGCTCAAAGCGACCGCGTTCTAGATCGCCCTCGGAAATAAGCACGAGACCCGCATGAATGCCCGTATGCAGGCTTAACCTTGCGCTTTCAAAGGGCAAGAATTTCGTCGAGAGCTTGGAAATACCTTGATGAATTTCCAGCGCGGCTGTTGTCGCGTTTCGACCATCAGTTTCGCTAGCTTGCTGATGTCCGAATATGGCAAGAAATCCATCGCCCTGAATTCTGACAATCCGTCCACCCAGTGCGCCAATCGTGGCATAACTCATGGCCCGAAAGGCATGCAAAAGCTCAGAGTATTTTTCGGCCTCCATCAGGCCACCAAGACGCGTCGAATCCGATAGGTCTGAAAACAGTACAGTCACATACTCACGCTGCCCGCTGGCGGTTTTCGCCCCAACAAAACTAGTGACCGATCCCATTTCCTATTTGTAACTTTCTAATTTTCCTCCTCATATAGTTACACATTTTTGAGACCTCCGCCCAAATTCAAGCAAAAAATTGGTAGCTTGCCAGGGTTGGGCATCACCACTTATTTGGCAACAATAAAGTGACGATTTTCGATTGACCAGTGTAAGAGATATAACCCCCATGTTCCAAGTCTTTTAAAAGCTTACTCACCATTTCCCGCGAAGCACCTATTCGCGTCGCGATTTCTTGGTGGGTATAGCGATTAATTAGTGTCTGGCTATCGTTTAAAGTAGTTGCGGGCTCACTCTCCAAAAAAACCTTCAACCGCCCATAAACATCCAACAATGCTAAATTCCGAGTAGAGTCCGTCGCCTGCCGAGCTCGAGCGATCACTTTAAGAATCAACTCAAACGCAAAGCGCGGCTCCTTGTTGATGAAATCCTCCAGCAAAGCCCGTGTCACCACTGCGCATTCGCAGGCCACAACCGCCTGCACTGAGGCAGAACGTGGCTGGCCGTCCAAAGACATCTCTCCGAGCAGTTCTACTGGATAGTACTGCGCGAAAGTAATTTCCTTGGCATCAATCCCGATTGAATACGCTCTGACGTGACCTTTGAGCAAGATGTAAATCGTGTCCGACACATCGCCCTCTTGGATCACCAATGCATTTTTGGGGAAGAGGCGCTTAGGGCTGATTGCAATGAGTTTTTCTAGTAGTGGGGAGCTCATTTGGGCATTGTAATGCCCATAATCCTGAAACGATTAGGCGTCGTGGTGATTGCTCACCTAAAGCTTCCCCCGATACTCCCTAACCTTATCCATAGTCGCAGCCAACAAGGCCAAAGCCAACGGCGGCCGACTCGTCACAATTTGCAAAAGCGCCGCATGCGGAATGCGAGCGCACTCACACGGGCTTATTGCTACAACGCTAGCCGAACGAGTTTTCTGAAATAGCGATAGCTCACCAATCAGCTCGCCTGAGCCACGTTCGGCGACACGAACCGTATCGCCACTCGTTCGCTCAAGATCAATACCCACCCTCCCCTTCAAAACAACGTAGCAAAAACCACCATCTTCGCCTTGGCGCATCAACACCTGACCGGTCGCAAACGTCTCCACCGGCGCGCCGTCACATAGCTCAAGAAACGCTTCTTTACTGGGTGTACTCATAGGACGCTACGCGGTGATGCAGCAAGGCAGGGTGCGGATGGGGGGGAGCTTGGCCACTCGCAGGAGTAGATCGCGCATGCTGGAGGAGTCGGTTTTACTGACGATGGACCGAATGTGCGTGCGTACGGTACTGAGCGAGATCTTGAGGCTGCCGGCGACCTGCTTGGGTTCTTGGCCGTTGGCCAAGAACTCCAACACTTTGAGTTCGCCCGAGGTTAATCCTTGTACTCGACCATAGGCCCACAGGCTGATGGCTTCGCAGACGGTTTTGCGTTCGGTCGTGACGAGCACGCCGTGCTGGGCATATTGCACTCCCAAGTTGATGGGAGAGAGCGCGGCGGCAATTTGATTCGTACCTTCACCTAGGAGAATGAGTTTTCTTTGGCCTTTGACGGCGAGTTTGGCGCTCGAGAAGAATCTCTTGAGGTCAGTGCAACCACTGCTTTTAATAGCATCCTGGCCGGCTTGGGTCGTTTCAGCGGGAATGGTTAGAAGGCGCCCAAAGCCTGCGGCGTCCAAGGCGGCTTTGGCGCTATCGTTACAAAAGCAAACGTTTAAGTCTGGATCTAGAATGAGGATGCCAAAGCCAACATCATTCAACAGGCACTTGAGCCAGCTCGGGGCCTGCTCGTTACGCGGTAATTGGGCCGGCACGTCCCCGGGTAAGTAGAGGACATTGTCACTCGCGAAGCGGTCCTGCGCGTATTCATCCTGGGCGGTGAAGCGGGCTGGGAACATGGGGTTTCTCCTGGGTACCCGCTGGATTGCGGGTTAGGAGAAGCTTAGGAATTCGCGGCGCAGAAGTCCCGGTGATATTCACCGCGAATTTGTGAAATATTCACATTCCCATTGACGGTTACTGCAAGCTTTGTGCCGGTGCAGCTTGTGAAGAGGCGTTAGCGCCTGGACCAGCATTGAGTCCGCGAATCTGGTTAAAGGTCGCCTCCACCAGCAGGGCACCTTGCGCGCCAGACTGATACAAGGCACTCATAAACTGCACGGCGTTAGCGGCAGAACCTTTAAAGGCCCAAGTGCAATTGCTCATGGTACTACCGGTGAGGGCCACGGCTTGGCTGCCGTCGTACTCCAAAGTACAGCCATCAAAGACGCACTTTTCGAACTCATTGCCATCGAGGCTCACGGTGGTGTTTTTGAAGGCTTTTTTTGAATGCTTGGCCATGATCTTTTCCCTGGTATCTATTGATGATTTTTCGCTAGAAGCGAGCGCCTTTCGTTATATTCATAGAATGCAGCGCCCTTGCCGCGTGAGTTTTGAGCGGATGCAAGGCGTTTGACAATTGACAACAGGTGAGCGGTGCTTGATAGCAGACGAGTGGCTAATTCGCAGATGGAAGCGGGTAATGATTGACGCAAGTAATGGTTAAAGTAAGAAATGACGGTTCGAGATTATTTGGACGCGGCAACACGCTCTGCCCCCCAAGGACTTTAACGTCGTACGCCGGGTGTCTCAATGCCGAGGCCCTGGCTCCGCCAAGCCAAAAACAGCTCCAAGTTAAGAAACTGCGGCGAACCTTGTGGCCAAAGCTCCGCTTTGACGCCGTTCAAGCAGCTCCGAAAGCGGCGATGTAGGGAGCCCGTGGCTTGCCATTCCAGACGATAGATTGGGTAAGCATTGGGATGACCTTGGCTAATCACCTCCGCCAACAGGCGACGGCCCGCGCTTTTCTCGTGACAATGGGCGCAGGACAGGTTCATTTGCCCCATGCGCTCGTAATACAGGTTGTGGCCCGCCTCGAAAGAGGCTTTGGCACTGCCCTCGATACTTGACTGGTTGGATTGACCTTTGGACTGACTGGCAATCAGTGCCGTCATGCCCAGCAATTGTGGGGTCTCATAGGCCCAAGCCGCCTGACCTTGTTGTTCGGCTCGACAAAGGTTGATGCGACCCTCCAGGTTGGTCAGGCCGTGCTTCTCAAGCACCTGGGGATAGCGAGTTGCAACCCCTTTCATGGACTCGACCTTGCCGTGGCATTCGGCACAGGCTTTGCCTTTGGCAGGGCTCGATGTCGAGGCTAGAGGCGCTTGCGACCACAAGGCACGGGCCTGATCCACCAGCAACAGCGCCGGATTGCCTAGCTCATCATCCTGAAGCTTACGAATTTCTTCGCTCGCAAAGCTAATACCGGATTTGGGACTTTCAAAGAAGCGTTTTGGGGTTTGCGCCTGAACTAGACTGACCGCCATCGCAGCCGCGACGACAAGCCAGGTCAGCGCGCAGAGCCGCAAATCATCACCGAACCGAAGATTGAGTGCTCTACACCACATCGATGCGGTGCTGCGCCTGATCCGATTCGCCGTCTGAATCCGACCAGTTAAATTTGAGCTCGCCCGATTGCTGCATGCGCAGGCGAAACTGTAGAAGCGGATTGGCCGCAATCCCTGAGCTAAGCTCGGCCCGAAACACTTCCCGCTCGCCACTGGCATCGACTAGGCGACAAAATACGGTACGAACTAACTTCGCAGGAATGCGAAAACCATCTTCGGTGCGCCGAAAGCCATTTTCCATGACATGGCCAACCAAGATTCGCACTTCGAAAGCTTCGCCTTTTTTGACGGTGCTGGGGGCAATCACTCGTGCGGCCATGCTCTACGTCCCGTCAATACAGGCAGACACCGTCACCACCACTTCGGTGACCCCGGCAAAGAGACTCCCGTCTTGCATTTCAGCGATCGCGACCAATTTTTGAGAGCCATTCAGGCGAATTCTCGTAGCGGCTTTGGCCTCTGGCGAAAACTCACTAAAGTGAAAGGCGACCACGCGAGGCTGGGGGTTTTTCTCGGAATAAATCCGTACCGATTTCACCCGATCCGCACCTTGCATCGCGCTTTGCACGCTCACACTCACGGGCACAACGTTACCGTTATCTACAAGCGGGGCAATATCGAGTAGTACTCGGTCTTTGACGACCCGACGCGATTCACCGAGATCCTCGCGCATCTTTGGAATCCAGGGAAGGTGGTCATGAATGCTGGCGGGCTGCGCAAAGGCAGGGCTCGCCAAAAGCGCGCTAGCGGTTGCAAGGGCATTTCTGCGTGATTTTCTAAACATGGGGCGAAGTTTATTTCAAACTGCTCAAGTACGCGACCAAGTCCTCAATTTCCTGGGCATTCAAGATGGGCAGACCTTGCAACTGAGGGACCACGCGCTTGAGGTTTTCGCTGCGGTGGTAGGCGGGCATCACCGTATCAGGGTTCAAGCGACTGCTATCGATCAGCCGAAAACGTAGCTGGGCTGCACTCAAGCGAGCACCCACGCCATGAAGGGGTGGGCCTAAATCCCCAGAAAAACGTACGCTAGGTTCGGGCACGGCATGACAAAGAATGCAATTGCCCCTGTCTTGTTTGAGGACCACTTCGCGGCCACGATCGACGTTGCCGGGCTCGGAGGTTAGCGGGGTCAAGGCTTGATCGGGCAGGCCCATGGACCATGCGGTGCTTGCGAGCCCAAGCGTCATAAGGGGAAGCATCGTCAGACCAAGCATCGCCAGCGCATAAGGGACGTACGAAAATCGTCGCGATGCTGCCCTGTAGGCCAGTACGGGCCGAGGAGTGCCTAGTTGTCCGCTCAAAGCGCTTTGTTTTTGCACGTGCATGCTTCTCAAACCACCTGTTCAAAACTAGAGTGAAGGTCTATTGTAAAAGCGATCGCCGCAATCACGAAAGGCAAGCGCGGGTAACCTCAGAACACCGCTTGAACACCAAGCTTAATCGTGCGCCCCGGCAATGGCACACGCCCCGGCAAGGACTGCGTCAAGATCGAGCTGGCGCTAAAGGCGAGACGATCGGTCGCATTGTCGGCACGGGCATAGAACAAGAAGTTCGAGTCCTGGCCGCCGATCTTGGCTTTCATCCGGTAAGTTAAAGCGAGGTTCACAAAGGTATAGGCCTCAGTACTTTGGTCTGCGGGGCGGGCGTAACGATCAATGCCTCCACGCGCGCCCCAACCCATTTGCGACCCGCCGTTTTGCGCCCAGATCAGTGTTGCGCCAACCCGCAGCGGTGAGATTCTCGGTAAAGAGGTATTCGTGTCGGTGTTCGTACCTTTCACAAAATCAGTGCGCCATTGCAAATCGAGGGTTTGAGGCGTGGCCTGACCGGATGCGAACGCCTCGCTGAAGCGCCAGTTACCATTAATCTCGAAGCCGGTGAGACGGGCGCGAGACTGAGTGTAGGCAAACTCAGGCAAGATCGCCTCACCGCTCACATCGTCCACGCCATCTCCATTGGCATCGATAGGGTTGATGCCACCATCGGTCGTCCGAAATTTACCGGTACTTTGCAGCGCAAGGTAATTCTGAAACTGGCTAATAAACATATTGGCGCTGGCAAAGTTCGCAGAGCGGCGACCACTGGCCGATGCGGCCGCTCGCCAGGCTAAGCCGAGCTCCAAATTGCTTGAGCGCTCTTTAGATAAATTGGCATTGCCAACCTCGTAAGCGGCGGTGGCCAGATGCGGGCCATTGGCAAACAATTCGTAGTCCTTCGGTGCCCGTTGGTTCATGGTGAGGTTAGAGGTCATATTCCAATTGGCGTTCAACTTGACAAGCCCGCCCATCGCAAACCCTGCTGGCTTGAAACTACTTTGTGCCGCAGAAAATCGCGGCACCAGCGGATCGCTGAAAGCCTGCACGTCGACATTCTCGAGTCGCCCCCCGAAGCTCAGTTTGCCCCAGGGAAAAAGCGCCTCCTCATACACAAACAAGGCCGCCACCTTGGTTTGACTGCTCGGCGCAAAGGCCTCCAAACCCTGTGCTGCGAAGCGGGTGGAATCGAGTTGTAGACCGATCACACCCTCAAAGCCTGCTAGCTTTTGATGCCGCGCCTCCAGCCGAAAGTCGTACCCGCGATTGGTGAATACGGTGCCAGGTACTCCGGCATCGAACTCGGTATGCTTGTAGTCGGTGTAACTGTATTGGCCCTTCATGCTTTTCAACCAGGAGTTGAGCCTGACTTCGCCCTCCAGTGCGAAACGATTCGAGCGCATCGCAATACTGACTTTGTCTTCCGCGACTGAGCCGTAATCCGAGGCATACTCACTGAGTGAGAGCCCGAGGTATCCCCGCTCAAAGAAAGCCGTAGCACCGAGTGCACCACCTTCGGTGGTGGCCGAGGAATTGCATAGACGCATGGCTAGCGCGGGAGAACCCGCTGTTGAGCAAGGGAGGCTTTTTGGCACCGCCACATCAGCGTTGGTACGCGAATGGACATCGGCGTGAAAAGCGAAAGATTGACTGCCCGCCTCGACAACCAAGGCACCGTTGCGGGAGCGATCGCCACTTCCAAAACTGAGGTCGGCTCGGCCTTGCAGGCCTGCCATCGGCAAACGAGGAATACGGTTATCGATGATGTTCACAACGCCACCAATAGCATTGCCACCGTACATTAAGGTGCCTGGCCCGCGCAAGATCTCCACTCGGTCAGCGATCAGCGGGTCGATCGCAACGGCATGGTCATAACTCAGACTGGAGACATCCAAGCTCGCGCCGGAATTGTTCAAAATTTTGATGCGATCACCGTCCAAACCTCGAATAATCGGGCGACTGGCTTGCGGGCCAAAATAAGTGCTGCTTACTCCCGGAGAGCCGCTTAAGGTTTCGCCCAAGCTGCTTTGAGAGCGTAGTACGAGGCCAGTACCTGAGTATTGACGGGTGGGGACGACCAACTCGTTGGATCGCAGTGGGTTCGCGGTCACTGACACTTCTTCCAGGCTAGTTTGTGCGTTGGCGGAACTTAGGCCAAAACTAAGCAGAGTCGTGACATTGACTAGACAAAGCTTCAGCGCCAATGAGCTAGGTGTCAATGGGCTGGGTGTCAAAGGGCTGGGTGTCAATGGGCTGGGTGTTAGTGCAAAGTTGGCAAGCCGGAAGTTCCGGCTGGCACATAGAAAGCGCTTTTTCATGGTCTCTATACGGCAAATGAATTTTGACAAAGAGCGCTGAATGGAAAGCTCCATCAGGCGGCTCAGCGAGGTTCAAAAATTCAAGCGTCAGGAGGAGCGCGAGCCTGAAAATGGCGGGTGAGCCGCTCGACAACAAAGACGTTGTAGAGGGCTGAAAAGATCAAGCCCTGGACTGGAATCTGAGTAATCGCCAGCGTACTAATGAGTGCGGGCGCAGAGCCCACACCGTCAAAGAGCTGGCACTTAGGTAGATCTTGATGATCTTTGAATAAGCCAAGCACGCCCTGCTCGCCAGCAGGCATCGCGGCCGATGTATTAAGGCTCTGGTTCTGCTTCTCCGCCAGCGAAACGCTAGCCTGTGCAAGCGAGCCGTGCGCAGCCCCATGGGTGGCACGGTGCAACTGCCCTAAGGTTTGAACAAACAGCAGGGCCGCACATAACAACAGCAGGGCGAAGCGCGACCGCCGGGCTGAGCGCAGTGGCTCAGGCCGAGCAGGCCGACGAGGTGCTCGCTGAAGTTTGGGGAGGCCGAACATTTGACTCTTAGGGTGCGCTCTAGAAAACCGGTGACTAAAACAACTTTATCATGCCTGAGGGGTGCGCATCGTCACTAGCTCCTCCGAAATGGTCGGGTGAACGGCCAGGGTCGCGTCAAAGTCCGCCTTGGTGGCCTTCATTTGAACGGCGATGCCCACCAGTTGGATGAGCTCGCCAGCCTCTGGGCCGATGATGTGTACGCCCAGCACCCGATCACTGTCCTGGTCGACAATGATCTTCATAAAACACTGGTTGGACTGACCCGCCATGACCATTTTCATCGCCCTAAAGCGGGTAGCGTAGATATCGATGCGAGGGTAGGCTTTGCGGGCCGCTTCTTCGGTCAGACCTACCGTGCCAATTTCCGGTGTAGTGAAGACCGCTGTGGGCACAACGTCTAGCTTCGCGGCACGCGGCTTGTTGCCAAATACGGTGTCTGCGAAGGCATGTCCTTCGCGAATCGCAGCAGGAGTGAGGGTGACCCGGTTAGTGACATCGCCCACCGCGAACACATTGTCCACCAATGTCTTGGAGTAGTCATCGACAGGAATCGCCCCTGCGGCGTCTAGCCGCAGCCCTAGGCTTTCCAAGCCCAGGTCAGCAGTATTGGGGTGGCGGCCCGTGGCTCGCAGCACCCGGTCTGCGTGAAGCGTGGTGCCGTCCGATAGGCTCACCTCCAGTTGATTAGAGGCGGCCGATGCAATGGAACGAATTGTCGTATTGGCCTGAATCACTAAGCCATCCGCCAGGAGTTGCTGTTGAATGAACTCGCGCACCTGTTGATCGAAACCCCGCAACACCTGATCACCACGCATAACGAGCGTCACTTCCGAGCCTAGTCGCTTGAGCAGACAAGCAAGCTCCAAAGCAATATAGCCAGCACCTTGCACGACGACCCGCTTAGGCATCTCGGGCCAAAGAAAGAAATCGTTCGAACTGCTGGCTAGGATTGCACCCGGGATATCGTCCGGCATGGTCGGTGTGGCGCCGGTGGCGATCAAAATCGTCTTGGCCTGAATCGTCTCGGTGCGCTCGGCTGAGCGCAGCTCCACGGTGTGTCGATCAAGAATGCGCGCCCGCCCTGCATGAATTTCTACACCGGTTTTACTTAAGTTACTGGCATAGATGCCCTCCAAACGAGTAACTTCTGCATGCACTCGGCTCATCAGGGTCGGCCAGGAAAAGCGCGACTCGGTCGCCTCCCAACCAAAGCCGACCGAGGCTTCAAACTCATTGCCAAAGCGCGAGGCCATGACCATGAGCTTCTTAGGCACACAACCGCGAATCACGCAGGTGCCACCCATGCGGTACTCCTCAGCCAGCGCCACTGTGGCACCGTAGCCCGCAGCGATGCGCGCCGCGCGTACTCCGCCGGAGCCGCCACCAATCACAAATAGATCTACAGGTTTCATTTCTGAGCCCTCCAGGGCATTTCGGTCAGCGAGTGCACTCACCTTGATTCAGTGTACTAAAATAGGGGGCCGGGGGTTTGCCCACCTTGCACTGATCGGAAGTTTCATGCAACCACACAATACTTTCGAGTCTTTCATCCAAGAAATGGCCCAGCTCGCGAGTCGGGCACCGGCGGAGCCTGCGCTGCTTGAAGCAGCCGAGCCTCTACTTGCGGAACTCATCAAGAGTGATGCCTGGTTGCCCGACACTTTTAGAGTAGCGTCTGAGAAAACTTATCAGCAATACTTGCTCTATTGCGACCCTCTGGCGCGTTTTTCGGTCGTGAGTTTTGTGTGGGGGCCTGGACAAAAAACACCCATTCATGACCACACCGTTTGGGGATTGATCGGTGTACTGCAAGGTGCCGAGCGTTGCCATCATTTTGGCCGCGATGCTAGCGGTAATTGGCAGGACGAGGGCGTGCATATTCTCGGTAAGGGTGAGGTCGACCGGGTATCGCCCAGCCTAGGCGATGTACACCGCGTCTCTAATGCCCTACCCGACCAAGTGACCATCAGTATTCATGTGTACGGGGCCGATATTGGGCAGGTCAAGCGCCATGTGTTTGAGGAGGGCAGTTTCGCTTCGCGCGAGTTTGTCTCCGGCTACGTGAACCAACCTGCGCTGCTCCTGCCCTTGCAACTTACGGCCTAGTGCGTCAAATTCCCGGCCTCAGTCTATTGAATTCTCAACAGTTGCACGCTCAAAAAGCAAGTCTAAAGCAAATCAAGCCAAAACGACGGGCGGTGTTCATGGAAGGCGTGCAGGTCATGCTCGCCACCATCCCCGGTAACTTCGCCTGGGGGTTGGTCGTCGGCCTGGGCATGATCAATGGGGGCTTGAGCACCTTGCAATCTCTCGGCTTTGCCGTCTTGGTGTACTCGGGTACGGCGCAAATGGTCGCTCTGCCTTTGATGACAGCGGGTGCGGCCAAGGGCTTAATCCTTCTAGCAGCGGGCCTGGCGTGTATCCGGTTTGTCATTTACGCGGCGGCCATTGCACCGAAGCTGCACCATATCCCCATCGGCAAACGCTTATTCGTGGCCGCCTTCTCGATCGACGGCGCGATTGGCATGTTTTTACTGCGCTGTTCGCAAACCGGGCCCGGCAAGCCGGCCTTCACGCACCGGGTGTCGTACTTGTTGGGCATGGACGCACCGGTGTATACCTCTTGGACCAGCGGCCTGATCGTCGGCATTTTGGCGGCCGGTGTCATGCCTGCCTCGCCCAAGTTTACTTATCTTGGCATTGTGGCCATGCTGGGGATTTTGGTACCCATGGTGCGTGATCGGGCTAGTGTGCTCTGCGCCTTGGTGAGTGCCGTGGTCTCGCTCTTTACATTTCATTGGCCTTTTCAGTTGGGCTTACTGACCGCCATTTTTGCAGGAATCGCGGCGGGTTTCGCTGGTCGGCCACGAAGTAAACACCTGCCAGAAGGTGATTCGCGAGCTGAAAATGATCGAGCTGGGCAAACATGAAACTGGCAACCTTGGATATATGGCTGACCATTTTTGCACTCATGATCCTGATCCTGCTGATGCGTTGCGGTGTCTTAATGTTACCGAGAAAGTATCAGCCGAAAGGAGCATTCGCCGACGCCTTGGGATTCGCACCACTCGCTGCCCTGGTTGCCATTTGTGTACCCGAGATTGCCAAGTTTCAGATGCAGGCGGTCAGCTCGGGACAAAATTTCTCGGCACTGCTTGCCGGATTGTCCTCAGACTGGCGCTTATGGGGTGCCGTCGCCCTCATCTTGGTGGTCCAGTTCACGCGAGCGAGTAAGCGTGCAGCGCTCTACGGCTTGGCCGCTGCTGCAGCCGTAGTTTGGATCGTCTAGGTCAAGGAACGATACTGCGCGATAGAGCGCGACACAGCGATGAACTAACGACCTCGGCAGGCAAGATCCTACGTTCCATGGCACGCAGGCTTGCAGCCGGACAGGTTATTAGCACACAAAATCAGTTGTTTGTACTTGGACCAAAAGCGTTGGAACCGTAAACTACGGCGATCTGCCCACTCGCAGTCGTGGCCACAGCGCCAAATCCGACTTTCTCTAATTTCACGAATTTGGTGTTGCTATCGAATCCCGGATTACGAGGGTCTCCCACGATAAATGGGACCGTTGCGGGGAATCTTTTGCACACTGCAGGATTGCGATCAACCCAAGTTTCGCCTGGGTCGAGCACATTAGCGGGCAGGCTGCCCCAGTACACTAGCGTCCCGTCGCTTTTTAGTGCGTAACCTGTGGCGCCCGATGTTGCAATGGCGATGACGTTGGTTAATCCAAGTTTGGCAGGAAAGCCAACGTAGGACACTGACGATGCGACCGAATCTCCTAAGACGTTGCAAAAATTACTGGCCCAGCCGTATACCTCTCCAGCGCCATTTAGCGCAAAAATCGCCTTGGCACTTGGCACTACAGAGACGACGTTGGTGAGTCCTGCAATTTGAGCGAGCTGATTAGAAAAAGGCAAATTGCCTGTACCCCGCCCGAGACGAGCAAAAGCGGCAGCGTTAATCGAATTGTTTCCCCAAGACCACACCGTTCCGTCAGCTTTGATTGCAAACATCGATTCGTCACCCATGCTCACGGAAACGAAATCCGAAACTGTCGGGAACAAAGAAACGGGCACAAATGACTCCGCATTCACGGTACCCATTTGTCCAAGATCGTTCGAACCCCAGCCCCAAATACGGCCATCAGCGGTTCGAGCATAAGCCGAACGTCCTCCCGTGTGAGCCAGAAGGGACACACCAACACTTCCCCAACTCGCGGTCACCGGATGTAAAAGCGGTTGATCGCCAGAAATTGCGGAGCCGTTACCCTGTCGGGCACCTGCATTGCCACCTGCATACACCTTCCCCGTGGAGTCGATGGCAAGGATCAAGGGGACGCCCCCGATGAGTTTGACGATTCTCGCTTGGGAACCTACACTCGGCACTAGAAACGGGCTTTTTGTCTCATCGAACGAGTCGGCAAGAACTGCATTCGTGGTCGGATGAATTACTCGAATCGATCCATCTGAGAGTAAATCGACGTAAGAATATTTCCCCAAATTGGGCAGAGTTGGAAGTTGAGCCTCGTAACTTGTGCTGCTCGCATTCCACACAATTCGAGTGACCGTATAACGTCGATTCGCCAAACTCGCGACGCCAGTTTGCTTGGCCAATTGGCCGATGGATGCCGAGACGCTTGCCGCCAAGGAGTCAGCCGTATATGCGGCCTGTGCTGCGGTGCTAACCCCCTGACCGCTAGTATTACCAGTTCTATCGATGACCCCGTCCGAGAGGTCGTCCGCGAGTTGTTTCAAACTGTCGAGGCCGGGTCGAGTCAGGGTATTATTAAAATTCTTAGTTTGCAACGCGAGTCCCGCGATCACCAGCCCGTAGATGCCGTTGGCGGTGTCTGGAATTGAACCAGCAACGGTTGTAGGGCCTACAACGGCAGGCATTCTAGTAATGTCTGTCAAAAACATTTCTTTTGGTAATAAGCGGTTGACCGCATTGAGTATTTGCCCATTAGCCTGAGCGATTCTGGGCGCATTGGCCCAAGCTGCGGTCCCGGTGAGGCCGGAGGGATTCAGCTTGGTCGTGAGGTAGCGATAGGCTGCTTCGGTGAACGGCGTAATACCAATATTCTTCGTAGCTGCCTCCACTACGACGCGCATCGTTTCCCCCTCGAAAGATACGGTCTGGGCTAAGCCTTCATCATAATATTTCGAACCTGTACTGCCAAAAGCTGTGATTTTCAGTGGGCCGGCATAGCCGCAGGTCACCATGGTGAATGCCCCGCTGTTAGTACTTGTCTTGACTGTGCCGAGCATGGTGCCGTCGGCGCGTTCAACGGTCATTGTTGTAGCAAAAAACTGACCGAGTGAACCATCTCCTGCCGAACCATCACCACCACCTGGGCCTGGGCCGTCCCCACCACCCTCGGCCACTGTACCCAGGTTTAAGCTTATCGGAACAAAAGCGAGCTTTTCGTCGGTCCCGAGTTTTCCGTCGAACCCTGCAAGCACACCAGGGCGGCACACGCCCTTGGGTACGCCCGTAATTTGAAGGCTACCGGTGGCTGAAACAAGTTCCTGGGTGGCCGAGGTAAGCGTTTTGGAATTCAATGAAAGACTGTTATAGACCAGCGAGGTATATTGATCGATCGGATCGTTTGCGGTGGCTGTAAAGACCACCGTCAATAAATTGGTTGAGCCGAGGCTTGCGTTGATGCCGAGTTTCGCGATTTCTTTCGCCACTGACGCTTGGGCCGCGGCTAATTTTGCATCGCTGATGGCCGCAAAGTCGGGCGTAAAATTTCCGAAGTTCGGAAAAACATCACCCGGTAACTTGCCGAGCGCTTTAGCCACCACAAAGTGTGAGAGTGGTGTAATGTTCACGCGACCGGCGGCATTGGTCGCGGAGTAAAAGACGTCTGTGTTGACAGCACCGCTAGCCAAAGTGCCGCCCGATGCTTTGATGAGGCAAGGAAACTCAGCGCTCGTAACATTCATACCAAAAGTGCCAGCCGCATCAGTCAGGGCCGAAGCCGAACCTTTGACGCATTTCACTTCCACTGTTGCCCCAGAAAGCGGCGAACCAACTGCGACGGTCCCGCTTACACTAGATGATGGCCCAGGAGTCGGTGCAGGGCTACTTCCGCCACCACCGCAACCGGACAGAACAACGGAAACCAATCCTCCCATTACCCAATTTTTACCCATCATTTTTCTCGTCCTTCAATTCAAATAGTCGCAAGGTTCAGCCAAGTTAAAAAGTATAGCCTCATTGGCTTTCGGGGTACATCACCTTTTCCAATGAGTAGAAAATTGTGCTATGAGCTTATTGTGGTATTGGTCTTACTCAGAATTGTGATATCGGCAACATGAACCTATAAAAAAAGCGGTTGAGTTGATCAAACTGCTTTTGTATGTTGATGGATCTCACGTATTCAGATGCTTGTTCTTATTGCGTGGCCATCTTCACGCCAAAGGCGCACATCGCCAGGCCAGCCAGTTTCATGGCCACTTTTCCAAGCCAGCGATTTTGCTTCAGGCGGGAGGCAACGCTATGGCCCAGAAACAAGATTAGGCTGCCATAGAACAAGGTGAGCACCGTCACCGTAGCCGCCATGGCGATAAAGGTAGTTGCTCCAACAGGATGCGCCGGATTGATAAACAGTGGGAAAAAGGCCATATAGAAAACGATGGCCTTGGGATTAATCAAGGTAATCAGCAAGCCCTGGCGAAAGTACTTTCCTGGCCCAGGCTGCATGGCCTCAGGCAAGCTATTGACGCCACCATCCCGGCTACGCAATAACTGAAAACCAATCCAAATAAGGTAGGCCGCACCCAGCCATTGAATGGCGTGAAACCAGCCAGGGTTGGCTTTGAGCAGCGCAGCCAAGCCCAGAATCGCGGAGAGCATCAAGCACCAGTCGCCAACGATTAAACCGCAAAGCGCCGCATAACCACCGCGCAAGCCACCTCTGGCTACAGCCGTCAGACAAGCGAAGGTGCCCGGGCCAGGTATGGCAAGAAAGACGAGGACGGCCACCACAAAGCCCCAGTAGTTTGAAATGCCCAAACTTGAAAGGCTCATCAGAGCGCTAGGCATGTGGCTTGCTCACCTCTGGCCGCCCAATGCCTCAAACCGAAAACAATCCACAAAATGATCGTTGACCATGCCCGTGGATTGCATCAGCGAGTAACAAATGGTCGGGCCGACAAACTTGAAGCCGCGCGCCAGCAAAGCTTTACTCATGGCTTGCGACCGAGCATCCTGAGCGATCGCTTGGTGTCTGCCTCCGAGATGGCGATGAATCGTCGCCCCGTCCACAAAGCTCCACAGGAAATCCCGAAAGCTATTCTTCTTCTCGAAATGAAGTTGCAGGGCTTGCGCGTTGGCAATCACCGCGCGTACCTTGAGCCGGTTGCGAACAATCCCCGGATCGGCCAGTAACCGCTCCACCTCGGACTCACCGTAGTTCGCCAGGGTGGGAATATCAAAGCCTTCAAAAGCCACGCGGAAATGATCACGCTTTTTAAGAATGGTTGCCCAGGAAAGCCCGGCTTGCATGGCCTCGAGACAGAGTTTCTCGAAGAGCGCACGGTCGTCACGCAGGGGCACGCCCCATTCAGTGTCATGATAATGGCGATAGGCATCGAAGCCTTCGCACCAGGAGCAGCGCTTTAGGCCGGGCATGATGTTGATCACAGATGCAGTGGCCTTGGCTGCGGAAGACGATACGGTTTTAGGGAGTTTGGTGACCATCTGTAAGATTCTAGCGCCGTATGAAATAATCGGCCTATGCAACATCTTCCTCCAAAAAAAGCCTTCGAGTTTCTCAACGGGCATCCTGATGCCTTGTTTGTCGACTGCCGCAGCGATTCTGAGTTTTACTTTGTGGGCCACGCGCTTGGCTCCACCCATGTGGCCTGGTATGACGGACCGGATTGGGAGCTCAATCCGCATTTTGTCGGGGAAGTCAAAAAGCTGGCGGGCCAGTCCAATTCTCGGCCAGTCATCTTGATTTGTCGTAGCGGCAAGCGCTCAACCGAGGCGGGTGAGGCTTTGGAGAAGGCGGGATTTAAGGAGGTTTATAACGTCTCCCATGGTTTTGAGGGAGATTTAACCGACAAGCATCAGCGCGGAAAACTCAATGGCTGGCGCTTTGATGGGCTGCCTTGGGAGCAGCTTAAGGCATTTAAAGAAAAGGCAACTAGCGAGCCCCGAAGCCGTTCTAATGCAAAGTGAGTGGTTGCTGCATCATTTCATTGAACTTGCTTAAGAAGTCGTCAATTTCCTCGATTGAAGGTTCGGCCGAGATCAACTTTTGTACTTGGTGCTTGAACTGCATGGCCAGGGAGCCCTCCAAGTAGATTTCGCGACGCGACATCTTGTCCATGATTTCATAGCCACGCACATTGCCGTTGATCGCACCAAACTCAACGACGCAGTAAGTAGGACTGTTGTAAATCATGTTCATAAATTAGCTCCTAACAATCTAGAAAATCCACCCGCAGCCCCGTGCCACTGGTGACGATTTAGATCATGTCCACCATTCTCCTTTTCAAGTGCCGGGCTGTGTGAGCAGCCCGATCAGCGAGGCTTCTCTACCGATAAACGCACGGTAGGCATCATCGGTTGTCGTGTTTTCGATGCGTCGGCTGACAAGCTGGGCTTAAAACAACACTCCTGACTAATATTTTGGCCTTCCAAGATCTGCTTGTAGCCATTGGGTGCTCACAATAGCAATCTAGCTTCATACAAAGACATTGATCGGTAAACTTTGACCTGGAGCCAGCACCTTTTCGGCACGACTCCTCTGCTGGCAAGCGAGTTCGTGCAAGGTATGCTGTTCTTGAGCACAAAGCGCCAAGCCAGCTTCATCCATCACCGAAAATAGGCGAATGGGCCCGAGATGTTCCCTCCAGGGTGTTTGCCTGAGCAGGCTCATCATCCGAGCAGGTTCAGCACGTGCGCCGAGAGAAATCAGCAAACCTGACCAGGGGCCTAGGCGAAGCAGTCGAGCGAGATGCGTGGTAAACACCAAGGAGCCAGCACAACACACGCAGGCGACGAAACTCTGAGTGGGCTGATGCTTGGACGCGACGTCGGTATCGAACGCAGGCAGCACACTATCTTGATGATCTAACCAAGCGATTGGGCGCGAAGCGTCACGGCCAAGAGCCTCACGAACGACTCGATGCCTTGCAGCCTGGGAAAAACCCGCCACCAAAACAACAGGAAGGGTCAAAGCGCTAGATTTCGACACGATTCATTAAGAAATAGGACAGCGAGATAGCTTGGCATTGACCACGGTCAAGATTGTTGAGTACAACCCTCGGTGTAAACCCTAGCGCAACAGAGGGAGCCTGGGGGGTTATCATACCGGGCTAACTTTTAAATCATTGGAGACCTAAAATGAGCGAACGCAGTCCTTCACGTCGTCGTAGTTTAATCAAGGGCGCAGCCGTTGCTGCTGGCGCCGTCGCAGCACCCATGGTGTCTGTGGCTCAAACCACCACTTTACGCTTTCAAAGCACTTGGCCAGCGAAAGACATTTTCCACGAGTATGCCAATGACTTCTCCAAGAAAGTCAACGACATGGCCGGCGGTCGTCTCAAAATTGAAGTCTTGCCTTCTGGTTCCGTAGTTCCTGCTTTCCAGTTATTGGAAGCTGTGAACAAAGGTACTTTGGATGGCGGTCACGGCGTATTGGCCTACCACTACGGTAAGAGCCCAGCCTTGGCGCTGTGGGGTTCTGGTCCAGCCTACGGTATGGACCCAAACATGGTTCTGTCGTGGCACAAGTACGGCGGTGGCAAGGCCCTGCTCGAAGAAATCTACAAATCATTGAACATGGACGTGGTGTCCCATGTGTACGGCCCTATGCCAACCCAGCCCCTCGGCTGGTTCAAGAAGCCCATCTCCAAAGTGAGTGATCTGAAAGGCCTGAAGTTCCGTACCGTTGGTTTGGCGGTGGACGTATTCACTGAGCTCGGCGTCGCGGTGAACCCACTACCTGGCGGTGAGATTGTTCCTGCCCTGGACCGTGGGCTGATCGACGCGGCCGAGTTCAACAATGCAACCTCTGACCGTCTCCTGGGCTTCCCAGATGTCGTCAAGAACTGCATGCTCCAAAGCTTCCACCAGTCTGGCGAACAGTTTGAGATTTTGTTCAACAAGGGCAAGTACGACGCACTTGCACCTGAACTGAAATCGATCATTGAATATGCCGTTCAAGCCTCAAGTGCCGAGATGAGCTGGAAGGCCATCGACCGCAATGCCAAAGACTATGACGAGATGAAGAAAGCGGGCATCAAGTTCTACAAGACGCCCGATGCCATTCTCAAAGCGCAGCTCGAGGCATGGGACAAGGTCACCACCAAGCGCTCTGCCGAAAACGCACACTTCAAACGCGTGATGGAGTCGCAGCGTGCTTTTGCTGAGAAAGCTGGCCGTTGGCAAAATGATTACATGGTCGATTTCAAGATGGCCTATAACCATTACTTCACTAAAAAGGCTTAATTCCTAAGGGATTAAGCCCTGATAAGCGGCCAGATTCGAAGCTTAAAGTGTTCCACAAAGTGGAAGCTATAAGCAGGCAATAGTTGAGTCGGCCGCTATGCTGGTAAGCCAGCCCGGGCACCCTGCCTAGGCTGGCTTTGTTTTACAGGGCTAGGCTGCTCGACACTGAACGCTTTATTCGACGCGCTCATTTCAGTTTTCGGCCTCTCTGAATCTCTAGGATTCTTCAATGAAAGTTCAAACGCTATTGCACACCGCAGATGGCATCAGTACCTGGGTGGGGAAGGCTTTTGCCTGGCTCATTGTGGCACTGATGGCCCTGGTGGTGATCGAGGTCTTCAAGCGCTACGCGCTCAACGCGCCGACCGCCTGGGTGTTTGACGTCAGCAATATGTTTTACGGCACCTTGTTCATGATGGGCGGCGCTTACACCTTGGCTCATGACGGCCATGTTCGCGGCGACTTCCTGTACGGCAACATGAAACCTCGCACGCAAGCGGCTATTGACTTGGTGCTCTACATCGTATTTTTCCTGCCTGGTATCGCCGCACTTACCTGGGCTGGCTGGACCTACTTTCAAGACTCGCTGAGCATTCGCGAGCAAACCTTTAATGCCGACCCGCTCCCGGTCTACCCCTTCAAATTCATGATTCCCTTGGCAGGCGCCACGGTCTTGATGCAAGGTATTGCGGAAATTATTCGTTGCATCGTGTGCCTGAAAACCGGTGCTTGGACACCGAGACTAAAAGACGTTGAAGAATCAGATGTGGTCGGCCAGCAATTGGCAGGTAGTGAACATGTTGACGAAGAAGCGCGTCAACTCGCGATTGAGAAAGCACAGGGGTTAAGAGGATGATAAGTAACGCAGCACTTGGCCTCACCATGTTGGGCCTCATCGTGGTGGTGATCATGATGGGCTTTCCGACCGCCTTTACCCTGATGGGTCTGGGCATGATGTTCGGTTTCGTCGCCTTCTATGACCCCGCCGCACCCTGGTTGGACAATAAGATTTTCTCGCTCATGGTGCAACGCGCCTTTGGAGCGATGAATAACGACACCTTGCTCTCCATACCGCTGTTTGTCCTGATGGGCTATGTGATGGAACGAGGCGCACTGGTGGACAAGATGTTCCATAGCGTGCAGCTCGCCTTCCGTAGCGTGCCTGGCTCCTTGGCCGTGACCACCTTGGTGATCTCCACCTTCTGGGGCATTGCCAGCGGCTTGGTCGGTGCTGTGGTGGTGCTGATGGGCGTGATCGCCATGCGCCCCATGTTGAACGCCGGATATGACACGCGCTTGGCGGCCGGTGTGATTACTGCCGGTGGCACCTTAGGTATTTTGATTCCGCCTTCGGTCATGATTATTGTGTATGCGGCCGTGGCGGGTCAGTCGGTCGTCAAGCTCTACGCGGCAGCCATGTTCCCCGGCTTTTTCCTGGCCTTCCTGTATTTGATTTACATCATTGGCTGGTGCCTGATCAACCCTTCAGTCGCACCGAAGCTGCCACTCGACAAGATGCGCGCACCCATTTCACCGGAAGCCGCACACATCTCGAGCAGCTACTCGCGCTTTATGTTGCCTGCTATTTTGATGGCCGTGCTGGCACCCGGCAAAGCCTTGCGAAGTGGGGTCGCGAATGTGCAATTGACTTGGTTCAAGTTGGTCGCTGCTTTGATTCGTGCGCTCACTCCTTTGCTGGTCGCCGTGGTGACGCTGGGTGCGGTGTGGTGGTATGTGACCATCTACTCGCAAAAGGGCGAAGAGGCGGTCACGATTGCTACCACCATGAATACACCGAAAGCAGCGGCCGGTGCAAAAGCTCCGGCAGCGCCTCCTTCAGGCGGCGTGCAAGAACCTCCGAGTAGCGATGCTGCCAAAGCACCAGCAGCCGTATCGGGTGGTGTGCAGGAGCCTCCAACTTCTGGCGGCGTGCAAGAACCTCCTGCTGCAGGCGGCGTTCAAGAACCTCCCGGCTCGGACTCTGGCTTGCAGGCCCCTCCTGGCGCTGAGGCTCCCGCAGCCAAAGCAAAGGGCAGCGTGGATGAGCCTTTGCAAGACATGAGCGGCAACGAAGGCGCGAATGCACCCAAGACCGCCGCCGTCCCAGGAGGCTTTTACACGGGCTTCTTAATCGTCTCGCTCTTAGCGGCGGGTCTCCTCGCTTGGTACTACTGGCGCTTTGATGCCGAGCAGTACGAGATCATCAAGATGGTGATCTCATCGGTCATGCCGCTGGCCATTCTCACCTTCGTAGTCTTGGGCGTGATCTTGTTTGGCATCACCACCGCCACCGAGTCGGCGGCAGTTGGCGCAGCCGGTGCCTTCCTGATGGCCTGGAGTTCAAAGTCCTTGAACTTCCAAAAGATCAAGGAGGCCGTGTTCCTCACCGCCAAGACTACCTCGATGGTGTGCTGGTTGTTCGTCGGCTCGGCGCTGTTCTCGGCCGTGTTTGCGATTCTCGGAGGTCAGCGCTTGGTCGAGACCTGGGTACTGTCAATGAACCTGACACCCATTCAGTTCATGCTGCTCTCGCAAGCCATCATCTTCGTGCTCGGCTGGCCGCTGGAGTGGACCGAGATTATCGTGATCTTCGTGCCCATCTTCCTGCCCCTGCTGCCGCACTTTGGGATTGATCCGATGTTGTGGGGCGTATTGGTGTTCGTGAACCTACAAGCCGCTTTCTTGTCGCCACCTGTGGCCATGTCTGCGTTCTATTTGAAAGGAGTGTCACCGGCGCACGTGACCATCAATCAGATTTTTGCGGGGATGATGCCCTACATGATCATTGTGATTATTTGTATGGTGCTGATGTATATCTGGCCGCAACTTACTTTGTGGCTGCCTACTTATCTTTATGGCGGTTGACATTAACGAGTCGTGGATGATTTGAGCTCAGTTGCGCGGGTGATCTGAGGAGCAATTGAAGAGAGCCGGTCGGCTGCTTAGGGTGACTGGCTCTTTTTTTTGCTTTCGCCGACGTTTTTGATTACATTCAACCGTGGCTGTCGGTCCCGAATTCCAAGAACTTCACCACTCCCAAAGAGCTACTGTTGGTCCTTCCGAACTATATCCACAAGCTCACTGCCAGTTGGGCCGACATGGACTTCAACGCGCACATGGCAAACACGGCGTACCTCAATAGGGCGGTAGACGCTCGCATGGCGTTCTTCCCGCAGAACGGACTACCACTTGCAGAACTAATTCGGCTCCGCGTCTCCTGGGTCATGATGAAAGACGAAGTCGAGTACCGTCGAGAGATTAAGTGGATGGAGGAGATTTCAATCACGGTAACTCTGGCTGGTCTAGCGCCGGATGGCAGTAGGTTCAAAATCCGGAATGACTTCTTCCGCGCTGACAGCCAGCTGGCAGCCAAAGTTACGAGCACAGGTGGTTTTCTCGATCTAGACGCCAGAAAACTCGTAGTCCCGCCGATTGAGGTTCTCACTACCTACCAAGCCATACCAAAGGCGGACAACTACGAAGCCTTGCCATCTAGTTTCAAGGCCAAGGCGAGCCAGTAGAACTTCAGGCTTCGTTTGAACCCGAGTGCGGCCAAATGTAGGCGCTAGCTTAGCTCGAACCGTTAACCATCACAAGTTGCACCGGCGTTATACCAAGAAATGCTCCCAAACGCCGATACAGCGATCATCGAAATCGGCAACTTGGTGATCTCGATTTACTGTCAGTGCGATCAATCGCGGCCAGTGCTCGTTAACATGACGTATAAAGACTCCCCTCGAATTGCAACAAAAGATTGATGGTTTTGTAGATGAAATCTCAAACATAATCAGCCATGGCGAAACCGTATCCGCATCGCGTCGCACTACTACAGCGAGTCCAGAAAGCTATGGTCAATGCGAGTCTGAGCGGGGCAAGCCTTGTGGTTTGCACCTGCTCTACGATCGGCGGGGCTGCGGAACGCACTGATTCTGGAGGCCAGTTCAAAGCCATGCGCATTGATCGCGCGATGGCGGATCGAGCTGTGAATCGTGGTCCGAAAATATTGATAGTCGCTGCGCTTGAGAGCACGCTTAAGCCGACTGGTCTGCTTGTTGAGGAGTCTGCGCATGCGCTAGGTCTTGACGTGGAAATTGAAACTCTTCACATCAAAAGCGCCTGGCAGTTTTTCCTTTCTAGTCAACACGATCATTACATCGACGAAGTTGTTTCGGGCGTTAAGCAAGGTCTTGGTGAAGCCGATGTTGTTATCTTGGCGCAAGCCTCAATGGCTCTGGCGGCAGGCGCCCTGGCTGGCATTGGTGTGGAGGTCCTAACTAGCCCGCAGCTCGGCGTAGCGCGTGTTATGGAAGAGTTACGAAATGACGGCGGACCTTCCCTTGCTCAATATGACACTTGATCTTATGTCAGGGATAGGGGTGCTGCGTCAGCGCAAAATGTTTGGTGGCGTCTATATTTACTGCGACGATCTATTTATTGCAAGGCGGGATGCAAGCCTGAAGACGATGAAGAAGAACACAAAATGAAGTTTTATGGCTATGAATTTTGCTCGCGCAGGTACGCGCTATGCTGATCGAAGAATGCGATGTCCCACACCTCAGCGTTCTGGATCGCCGCCTTGTCGATGCTGCATTTTTTCGTGATTCCTATCGCACGCCCTTGACTCAGGCGCAAGCCAGCGTTATCGAAATATTCTTTAGCGTGTTCGGTCATCACCCGCTGTGGATGAAAGGGATTCTCATTGCTCGCAACCGCATTGCGTCTTGGTGCGGCCTCGATGCGCCAACGGCCTCCGAGATCATGAAGCCTGAAATGAAACTCGGCTACAAAGTAGGTGACAAGGTCGGTCCCTGGCCAATCTTCTTCCTAAGCGAAAGCGAACTCGTGGCTGGTCGCGACAACAAACACCTAGACTTCAGACTCTCCGTGTTGAAAGAGCTGAATGACGAAGCGATGAGTGCGGTGATCTCGACCGTATGCAACACGCACAACAGATTCGGAAGGGTCTATCTCATCTTCATCATTCCCTTCCACAAATGGGGGGTAAGACGCCGAATCTCGAGGGCCCAGATGGCAGGTCGACTATAAGGCAAACTCAGTGCTATGCTCGCTTCATGAGAGTCGCAGTATTCGGAAAGCCTGGCGGCGGCAAGTCGACGCTGGGCGTGAAAATCGCTGAGGCTACCGGCCTAACGCTATATCAGCTCGACCTGATCCAGTTCAAGACGGGTGGCATGAAGGTGCCAGATGACGTGTTCGCTAAGCAGCACGCCGAGATATTAGCTCAGCCACATTGGGTTCTTGACGGCTTTGGTGCGCCGTCGTATTTCGAGGCCATGCTAGGCGCGGCCGATGTCCTCGTGTACGTAGAGCGCCCCCCACTTGTTCACTACTGGTGGGTGACGAAGCGGTTCCTCAAAAGTCCGTTCATCAAGCCACTCGGCTGGCCTGAAGGCAGCCCGATGTGGCACTCAACCCTAAGCAGTTATCGGTTCCTCAAATTGTCCCGAAAGTTCTGGACACCAGCACTTAAGGCGAGGCTGCTGGCACTGCAACCTGGTAAGCGTGTCTATGTGATTCGATGTCGATCTGAGGAGGCGGCGCTCTTGAAAGAACTCAAGGTCCTGGTCGTGGGTCAGTGATTCCGAATTACCGATGAAGCAGACGCAAGGTTCAGACCACCTTTTCGCTTGTAGCGGTGCGGCGCGTAAAATGTGCAGATCCAATCTCGATAGGCGTTGCTAACAAACATGAATGTCGACCCCTGGCTTGAAGGTTCCGATGTTAATGTTGTTATTGCCAGCCTCTCGTTGCACTACTTCACTTCGGAATAAACTGTGTCCGTGATCGACCGTATTCGTCGAACTCTACGCCCCGGCGGATTGTTCCTTGGTCACTTTAATTCAACCGAAGACGCCCACTTCGGAGCCGTTGGCAATGTCCAGCTGGAGTCCGATCTCTTCATCGTTTCCGATGGAGGGTTAGGCAATCCTTCATCACCTATAGAAAACGCCGACGATGCATGCCATTAGCCTGAAAGATAAACTTGCCACCTTTAGCGAGCACTGGCAGCCACGCACAGTCGGTCAGTTCAACGGACACGATCTGATGGTCGTCAAGGTGAAGGGGGAATTTGTCTGGCATAAGCACGATGATTCCGACGACTTCTTCATGGTGCTCAGCGGGACGATCAACATCGAACTGCGTGGAGAGACCGTCGTACTCCAGCCAGGTGAAGTCTTTGTGGTCCCCAAAGGCTTGGAGCATCGACCGGTTGCTAAGGAGGAGGCGCATATCCTCCTAATCGAACCTCACGGTACGCCCAATACTGGCGATGCGAAGACCGCTGCTACACCTCGGCTCGCATAGGAAGACGCTCAAAACCAGCCTTCAACCTTTTCTACGGAGCCTCTATGAATAATGATCTAGAGAAATATGCAAAAGAGATCGGGCTAGCTGCACCTGAGCATGAGTTGTTGAGACTTAAATTTGGCTATGTATGTGCATTGCGAATTGTTCACCTGCTTGAAGAGCCTGAAGTGATTGAATGCCTTGAGGTCTTTGCTCGGTACATTCAAAAGCACGGTGACGAGAGCTCTTTGCTTGCTTTGCAAGTCAGGGCAAGCCAATTAGCAAATCAGCACCGAGGATCGAAGTCTATTGATGGCTGTGGGCACGCCGCCGTGTCGGGGTCGTACGCTGTGGCAAACGCCATCAAGGCAAAGGCGCTAGAGGCCGCAAGTTATTCGGCCTATGCCTTAGTGTATGCACAGGGCGGCTACGCAGCGGTTGTAGAGAAGGAAGCGTTTGAGCAAGAGTTTTTGTGGCAAACCATCGAGCTTAGAAAGATGTACGCTGAGATACCTGCCTTCTCCGATGGCGAATAACCGGCAACATGGCTCGACAAGCCTCATTGAACGCAAGCATGACTAGCCCAAGCCCCGTCGTCAATCAATTCTTGTCCACCCCACGCCAATGGCAGCAAGAGTTTGTGCTTTTGCGAGCCATTGCGCTTGGATGCGGGCTTGATGAGAATTTCAAATGGGGCTGGCCTTGCTACACACTCGAGGGCAAAAATATTATCCTTCTACACGGCTTCAAGGATTATTGCGCAGTGCTCTTCTTCAAGGGTGCACTGATCGCGGATGATGCCGGGATACTCATTCAACAAACTAAGAACGTTCAATCTGCTCGACAGGCTCGATACACCTCTTCAATCGAGATTAGTCAATCGAAGGTCGTATTGAAGAAGTTGATCCTCAAGGCCATTGAGGTGGAGAGATCGGGACGTCAAGTAGCACTAAAAGAGCCCGAGGATTTTGAGATGCCGACGGAGTTCAAGGACGCTTTGGCAACATCCAAGAAACTCAAGGCAGCATTTGAAGCGCTCACCCCGGGGCGACAGCGGGGCTACCTTCTGTATTTTGGTGCCGCAAAACAATCGAAGACGCGCCTAGATCGAATTACCAAATGCTCGAAGCGAATTCTTGCGGGTAAAGGGTTAAACGATTGAGGTGGGTTGACATAAATAGGCTTGTATTTGATTCATGGTTGGGGAATTGAAGTCGCAGCGGAGGGCCCGTACTTTTGGCAATGGGGCAATAACCCTGCGGTTCGCGCGGGAGCGCCGTGATGATGACCATCGTTGCCAAATCCCCTCCAATGGCGATAATGTTGGGTATGCGCACTGTCCAACCTCTCGACCCAAGCCTGATCTACCTCCTGCTTCGCTCCAATGGTGATGCTCAGCCTGTTCAAGGCGGCGACGCATTTTGGTCGATGCCAAAGACCGAGCTTGAGCAACACGGTCAGAGCTGGTTGGTTTCGGAGTTCTCCTGTTCAAATAATTGGCCCAGTTGGGAGATGCATCCGGTCGCGGATGAACTGATCTACTTGCTATCGGGGGAGGCTGAGTTCTTGTTGGAAAAACCCGAGGGCCTACAAAGAATTCATGTCGTGGAGCGCGGCTTGGTCATCGTGCCTCGTGGCATCTGGCATACCGCTCAGGTAAGCGCACCGAGTCGCATGTTTTTGATCACCATGGGTGCGGGTACCCAGCACCGTCCGGCATCAGCGATTTAGAATGGCATTACGCGATCGATCCTTGCGCAAAATGAAATATCTGCTTGCCGCACTTTTGGCGCTTTCTCTGTCCGCGCTGGCCGGGCCGGGCGGGGCACCCGACATTGTTGAGGCGGCCAAAAAGCAAATTGGTTTGACCGTGGTCTACGATCCTTCCTACGAAGTGATTGCCTTTCCGGGCGGTGATGTGCCACGGCAACGAGGCGTTTGCACCGACGTCGTCGTGCGAGCGCTACGAGACGCTCGCAGGTACGACCTTCAGCTCGAAATTAACAAGGACATGCGCAACCATCGGAGCGCCTATCCGAAGAAGTGGGGCCTTAGTAGCTCGAAGGCGGACTCGAACATTGATCACCGAAGGGTGCCCAACATCATGTCCTTTCTTGATAGAAAGGGGTTTTCGATGCCGATCTCCGCCGATGTTTCGAAGTACCTGCCGGGCGACGTCGTCACCTGGAGTCTAGGTGGTGGACTGCATCATATTGGCATCGTTTCCGATCGGAAGACGGTCTTTGGAAAGCCATTAGTCATCCATAATATTGGTCAGGGAACCTTGGAGGAAAATATTCTCACGGAGTATCGTATTCTCGGGCACTACCGGATACCTGCTTCGCTAGGTCAGCGCGGCTAGAATTCAACACCAAGAAACCACAACTTCCAGCGCTATGCCTATCATCACCATTACCGTTTGTAAGCCCAAATCAGCCGAGTTCAAGAATTTGGTGTTGGGGGCAGTCCATGCTGAGTTAGTCAACATCGGTGTCAACCCCAAGGATCGCTTTCACCGCGTTCTGGAATTGGAAAAGTCCGATTTCCAGTTTGACGATTCTTTTCCTGATGTTCGGACCAAAAGGAGCGACGACTTTGTGTTGGTGGAGATTCTCCTGGGGGCGGGACGCAGCATTTCCTTGAAAAAGCAGTTGGTGGCGGGGGTCGCGAAACGATTGTCCGCGACTGGCTTTGATGCTGAGAACCTGATGGTAGTTTTCCAAGATGTTCCTTTTGAGAATTGGTCGCCTGCGGGAGGGCGTTTTCCGCATGCATAACACCCTGGAACATCCTCCTTCCAAAGCCGTCTTTGAGGTTGGGATACTTTGTGCGACCGACATAGCGGCGCGTGGTCAGTCCGGCTTGAAGTACTGATGACATCTCTTTTTCTAGCGTTGGCCGCCGTCTCCACATTGCTCACCGCTTTTGCCCATAGCTATTTCGGCGAGAAGCGACTGATTGGGCCATTGGTCGCAACGGCCAATGGTGTGATGCGAAGTCGCCTCGCTCAGCAAGTCATCCGACTTGCATGGCACCTGACGTCCTTACTTTGGATCGCTCAAGCGCTGGTTCTGTTTCGAGCTGCCGAGAATATCAAGTATTTTGATCCGACGTTAGTCGCTGGCCTTGGCGTCCTCTATGTAGCCATCGGACTTGTTGATGCGCTGGTCACCCGAGGGCGGCATCTTGGATGGCCACTATTGCTGGCGATTGGCGTCTTCGCGCTTCTGTCCTTGCCATGAGAGTCGGGCGGCTAGCCAAGAGCAGGATGAGTTTTTTAAGAGCCTCCTGGCTTTGCGCCTTGGCTTCGCTTTAGGAGGCGGCACTAACTGGTCAGTACGCGCAAAATCGCTGAGCAGGAGCTGCTTTAACGAGGGCCTTGCCGCCAGCTGAAGCCTACGCCACTGTTCAACCGGCACAAGTACGGCAGCTTCAGTACCTCGGCGAGTGACGATCTGTGGACCCTTGGAAAGACAGGCATCAAGAAATTCGCTAAATCTTGCTTTAGCCTCTTGAACAGGCCAAGAATCCACGGGGCACCTCGATATGACCAGTGTTCCGTCTAGTCTAGCGTTTTCGAGGCAGGAAGGCTAGAATGTTCGTAGGAAAGTTTCTATGCATGGGCACTTCGACCAGTACGAACTAAGTACTGTCCAGGAAGCTCGGCGCTAAGCGTTCATTTTGAAACCACAATTCTTTACCGATTCACTGCGCTTCCGCCAGTGGCTAGACTTAAACACCGCGAGCGAATCGGAGCTACTGGTCGGATTCTGCAAGGTGGATTCGGGTCGCTCAAGCATGTCCTGGTCAGAGTCAGTTGATGAGGCCTTGTGCTTTGGCTGGATCGATGGGGTACGCAAGCGCATCGACGAAGAAACCTATTCGATCAGATTCACACCCCGAAAAGCGACATCGATTTGGAGCCCAATCAATATAAGGAAGTTTGAAGCGTTGCGTGCTCAAGGCCGGATGTCCGATGCAGGTGTCCAGGCATTCACTCAACGCAAGGAAAGTAGATCGCGAATTTATGCGTATGAGCAGGAAGCCGTTGCCGATCTATCGACTCTAGAGCTTCGCACCTTACAGGGCAATAGGGATGCGTGGCGGTTTTTCGAAAGTACGCCTGCAAGCTATAAAAAGGTGATGCTTCATTGGGTCACGACTGCAAAGCGAAGCGAGACCAGAGCAAGCCGTTTCACCGCGCTCTTAAAAGCGTGCACGGAAGGTAAACGCATTTCTTAGGCCTCATTGATCTCGCTGCAAAGGTTCAATTCGTCGAAAGCAGCTCTTGCGTTCGCGCTAATTTTTTGCTACATTGCGTATACATTAATCCATACGACAACGCGTAAGTTCAACCCATGTACCCTTTACCGCTTGATTTTCAAGTGCCGCTCGAAAGTCTCCAGGTCGTTGCTTCGGGCTTGACGCGGCCTGAGTGCGTGTTGGCCACGTCTAACGGCGACTTGCATAGCGCAGACTGGCGCGGTGGCGTCGCGATTAGCCGGGCGCAGGGCAAAGCGTCCTCGCTCATTTCCGAGAAATCGTATACACGGACTGTGAGCGGGTTGGCGAATCGCGCAGACCCATTGCAGCGCACCTCGTTCAAAGCGCGGCCACTCCGACCCAACGGCATTGCGCTCACCAAGAACAACAGCTATCTTCTCGCCGACCTCGGCGAGACCGAAGGGGGAATTTTCTCCCTCAGCCTTGAGGGCGAGTTGGACCCCCTCATCACCCATATTGATGGGCAACACATTCCCCCCTCAAACTTCGTCGTGGAAGACCGAGAAACCCGAATCTGGTTCACCGTCAGCACCAGACTGATTCCCCGTGACCGGGCATGGCGTGCCGATGTCAGCGACGGCTATATTGCCATTCATGACGAGAAGGGCACACGCATCGTGGCTGACGGTCTGGGATACACCAACGAGATTGCCTTCTCGCCGGATGGTCGCTGGGTGTATGTCAATGAAACCTATGCTCGACGTGTATCGCGCTTTGCCTTGCATCCTGGGGGCGTGCTCGGCTCGAAAGAACTGGTAGCCCAACTCGGTCCAGGCAACTTTCCCGATGGCTTGGTGTTCGACGCGCACGGTGGGTTGTGGCTTACCTGCATCGTGGGCAATCGCGTGCTGGTGGTTCGGCCCGAGGGCGACCCCCACGCGGGAGAAGTACAAACCGTCTTGGACGGTGGCGACTCAGCCTATGTGGCCCAGTTTGAAGCGAAGTATCTAGCAGGCACCTTGACCCCAGCCGATACCGCCAGTTGCGGTCAATCTACGCTCGGTAACATTTCCAGCCTAGCCTTTGGCGGCCGTGATTTGCGCACCGCCTACTTGGGCTGTTTACTCGATGACAAGATCCGTGCCTTCCCGGTACCCATCGCGGGTGCCACGCCCTTACACTGGTACTTTGGACAGCCGGTTTAAGGAACCTTTATGGCAACACTCGTTGAGCAAGCGTACACAGAGATTCGCGCGCGGATTTTGGACAATACCTATTCACCCGGGTTTCAAGTGCTTGAGTCCGCCTTAGTGCAGGAGTTAGGCGTCTCCCGTACTCCCTTGCGTGAAGCACTGATTCGGCTACAGCAAGAAGGCCTGGTCGAGGTGGTTCCCCGTCACGGCATGCGCGTGCTGCCTTTGTCAGCGCGAGACATGGAAGAGATTTATCAAATTCTGAGTGCCTTGGAATCAAGCGCTGCGGAGATCCTTGCGGCCCGTCAACCTAGTGCGAAAGAACTGGCTCCGTTGAAGGCAGCCACCCAAGACATGGTCACCGCTCTGAAGAAGGACGACCTCAAGGCCTGGGCAGCCGCCGACGAGCGCTTTCATTCAAGCCTGGTAGGTCTGGCGGGCAATCGAATGTTGGCTCAGGCGGTGTCGGCCTATTGGGACCGCGCTCATCGTGCACGCATGTTTACTTTAAAGCTGCGACCTAAACCAGTGAATTCCACCAAGGAGCATGCCCAGATCGTTGACTACATTTTGCAAGGTGATGTGAAGCGCACCGGCGAGGCCTATCGCGCGCATCGTCAGCGTGCCTCGCGCGAACTCACAGCCATCCTTAACCATTACGGTCTGAGCCAAATTTAGTCTGCAAACACACGCAACACAGGAAAAATATTGATGAAATCTTCGTACAACATTGTGGTGTTACCAGGTGATGGTATCGGTGTCGAGGTGGTCGAGGCCACCCTGGCAGTGCTCGCGCCCCTGGCAACGAAGCATGGCTTTAAGCTTAACTATGACACTCGCCCCGGCAGTGCACACTACTATCAACAAAGCGGCACTGCCTTTCCCGACTCGTCGATGAAAGCCTGCGAGGACTCTCATGCGATTCTCTTTGGTGCCATGGGGTGGCCCAGTATTCGCTATCCCGACGCTACTGAAATTGCGCCGCAGCTGGATATTCGGGTACATCTCGATTTGTTTGCCGGTGTACGGCCGATTCGCGCAATTCCCGGTGTGCCAACACCTTTGAGCGATCCACGCGCCAAGGATATTGATTTTGTCATCTTGCGTGAATCGACCGAGGGTTGGTTTTATTCACGCGGCCGCGGTCGCACGGGTACGACCGCATCAGGCGACGAAGCGGTCTACGACACCTGTGAAATTTCCCGTAAAGGCTCGGAACGGCTATTTGATTTTGCCTTTCGGCTCGCTGCCCGCCGCAAGTCGCGTAACCCCTTGAAGGGCAAGGTGACCTGCATTGATAAGTCCAATGTCTTTTTAGGTATGGCTTTCATGAATAAAGTGTTCTATGAGCGTGCCGCCCTCAACCCCAGTCTACAAGCAGACCATTGCTACATTGACGCCTACTGCCTTAACTTGATTCGCAGGCCCTGGGACTACGATGTGTGTCCGATGGAGAATCAGTTCGGAGACATCACCAGCGATCTTGGCGCGGGCCTGATCAGTGGCATGGGTTTTGCACCGTCCGCCGACATCGGCCCCAAGCATGGTGTGTTTCAGCCCTCGCATGGCAGCGCGCCGGATATTGCAGGCAAGGGCTTGGCGAACCCAACCGCCACCATTCTCTCCGGTGCGATGATGCTGGATTGGTTGGCAGAGACGCATGCCGATCCAAAGTTGGCGGAAGCTGCTGCTGATCTTGAACGAGCTGTCGACCGAGTCTTTGCACAGCACCTTGTCAAGACCCCTGAGCTGGGTGGCAAGGACGGCACCGCTGCGGTCACCCGTGCCGTGATCGCGGCGCTCACGGCCAGCTAGCATCATGACTCCCCGTGTCGCGCTGATTGGTGCTGGCTACTTCGCGCAGTTTCATCTCGAGGCTTGGCAACGCTTGGCCCAGGAAGGTCTGTGCGAACTGGTCGCGGTGTGTGACTCGGATATCAAGAAAGCATTGGAAGCCGCCTCAAGCACTGGGGCCTCCCCCTATACCGATGCAGCGCAGCTCATCAATGAGTGCGAGCTAGATTTAGTCGATATTGCGACACCGCCTTCGAGCCACGCCACCCTACTGCAACTGACACTCGCCAAAAGGGTGCCAAGCATTTGTCAAAAGCCTGTGGCACCTACTTTCGCCGAGGCTAAGCAACTCGCCGAACAAGTACAGCAATCAAGCGTTGCCGTGTGGGTTCATGAAAACTTTAGATGGATGCCCTGGTACCGCGAAATGAAGGTAGCCATTGCTTCGGGCGCACTTGGTAGCTTGCATGAAATTGCGTTCCGTCTGCGCCCAGGCGATGGTCAAGGTCCGGATGCCTACCTGTCGCGCCAACCATACTTTCAGGTGATGCCGCGCTTCCTCGTGCATGAGACCTTGATTCATTTGATCGATACCTTTCGCTTCCTCATGGGAGAGGTGGTGGCGGTGAGCGCGCAATTGCGTCGCGTTAATCCAGTGCTTGCGGGCGAGGATGCCGGCTACGTGCTGTTTCGCTTTGCGAGTGGCGCGACCGGCATGATTGATGCTAATCGCCTCAACGATCACGCCGCCAAGAATCCACGGCTCACCATGGGTGAAGCTTGGTTAGCGGGCAGCGGCGGCGTGATGCGGCTCGACGGCGACGGCGGTCTGTTTTGGAAGGCCCATCAAACCCCGGAGACCGTCCGCCCCTACCACTGGCAGGACAAAAGCTTTGGTGGCGACTGTGTGTACCACCAACAGCGCCATGTACTGAGCGCTCTAGCTTGCCGAGAAGCGCCGGTGAATTTGTTGGTCGAGTACATGCGCAACGTTCAGATCGAAGAAGCGATTTATAAGTCTGATGCGCAAAGGCGCGAGATTTTAGTGTGATGTTTGGCAGGGGTTGATCGCCAAAGCATAGGCGAGCTTGGCCCAACGGTGTTTTGTTAATCAGGAGACATGAGATGAAAGATAACCACTTAGTAATAAGAACCGTACTCGGGACGACAGCCTGTGCCCTGGCCCTAGTGACGACACTCTGCGCGACGCCGGTTCAGGCGCAAACGGTGTTGAAGTTCAGTCATACCGATCAGCCGGGTGGCGCACGCAATGCGGCGGCCCTGCTGTTCGCCAAGAGCGTTGAAAGCTACACTCAAGGGCGCTACAAAGTCCAGGTGTATCCGGCCGGACAACTTGCGAACGACCCCAAGGCGGTTGAACAATTGCAGCTCGGTGGCATCGACTTTACCGTCACGGCCACGGGTACCTATGCCACCCATATTCAATCCTTAAACCTCACCATGTTGCCCTTTATTGTGGACAGCTATGCTCAGGGTTGGAAGCTCTACGATGAGTCACCCTGGATCAAGAAACAGTTTGATTCCGCACCCGCCAAGGGCTTTCGCTTTCTCGCCACTTGGGAAGCTGGTTTTCGCTCGATGACCACGAAAGACGCGCTCAACTCGCCCGCCGATGCCAAGGGCAAGAAGTTGCGCACCTTCCCCAATGAGATGATGCGATGGACCTTAGAGTCGCTTGGTTTTGCAATTCAGATCATGCCCTTGCCGGAAGTGTATTTGGCGATTCAACAAGGTGCGGTGTCGGGGCAAGAGAATCCGATCGATACGATTTTCGCCAACAAGTTTTATGAGGTTGCACCCAATGTCACTTTGACTCAGCACGTGTATAGCCCGATTCCTTTGGCAGTCTCTGAAAAAACCTGGGCGAAGTTTTCTGATGCAGACAAAGTAGCGATCACCCGTGCAGCGAAGGAAACCGGCACCTGGATTCGCGCCAAGATTCGCGACAATGATGAGAACCAATTGAAAGAAATGGCCGCCAAGGGCGCGAAAATTAATCGTCCGAACGTGGGCCCCTTCCGTGATGCGGTGCAACCGGTGTACGGCAAGGCCAAAGAAAAGTTTGGGGCTGACGTAGAGAGCTTGCTGGCCGAAGCGGCGGCCGTTCGCAAATCCCTTCCTTCCAAGTAACAAAGTAGCGAGTGCACGATGACTGCGCACCCCAAAGATAAGCATCCCACGGTCGGGCATCCCATGGTTAAGCGCCCAATGTTGTTAGCAGGCCCACCCGCCCCGCTTGTGATCCGCACCCTGGGTGCAATCGTGGACTGGACAGTGGTGGTGCTGGCCGCGATCATGGTGATCCTGGTGTTCTTCAACGTGCTAAGCCACGCGATTGGCAAGGACTTGGCAGCCACCACCGAGCTCTGCGAGTTGCTCATGGTATGGGTGACATTCTTGGGCGGCGCCTCGGCAGCACGACGCGGCGCCCATATGAGCATCAATGAGTTCTTGGATAAGCTGGGTGTAAAAAGCCGCAAGTGGGCCGATGCACTGATTGGGCTGTTGTGCCTGAGCATGCTCGGCCTATTGATCGGCTACGGCTTATCCATCGCCCAAACCGGTTTGATGAACGAGCTGACGGTGCTGCACATCTCCATGGCCTGGCAGTATGCGGCCTTGCCGGTGGGTGCTGCGTTTATGTTTGTGTTTATAGGATGGGATACCGTTCAAACACTGAGGGGTGTGCCGAGGGACAAGCGCTTTCCTGAAGAGGCGCATGTGCCCGTCGCGCCCAAGCTTAGCGAGGGCCGATAAATGTTTGCACTCATTATCTTCGGTGTGTTTTTCATCATTGCCTTGGCTGGTGTACCCCTGGTGTTTGCCCTCTTGGTCACGACTGTCGGCGTGATTTGGGGCAAAGGTTTGACCCATCCTCTTGAGACCATTTTTCTGTCCTTCATTGGTGGGGTGGAGCCGTTTATTCTCATCGCGGTGCCCTTGTTTATTTTTGCGGGGGAGTTGCTGGCGCAAGGTGGGGTAGGTAAGCGCATTGTTGATCTCGCACGAGCCCTTCTTGGGTTTCTGCCCGGTGGCTTGGGGATCGTGACGGTGTCGTCTTGCTTGATGTTTGGCGGTGTCTCGGGCTCGGCGATTGCTGATACTGCGGCCATCGGCTCACTGATCGTTCCGGCCATGATTCAGCGCGGCTATCCCCGGGCCTTCGCCGCTGCGCTCTTGGCGGTGGCAGGCACCTTAGCCCTGTTAATGCCGCTCTCTATTCCGTTCCTGGTCTATGCCTTTATCTCGGGCGTCTCCATGCGCGAGTTGTCGGTCGCCGGACTATTACCGGCCTTGGTGTCTGCGTTTGCGATCATGATCGTATGTGTTTGGTTTGGCCTGAAAACCGGATGCGACAATGGCTCTGAGCGGTCTTCATGGCGCGAAATCAGAGCCGCTTTTCTAGCCGCTGGTCCCGCGCTTTTGATGCCCCTCATCATCATTGGTGGCATCTGGACAGGTTGGTTTACACCGACCGAATCAGCCGCCGTGGCGGTCGTCTACGGCTTGGTGGTGTCCTTGTTTTATTACAAAGACTTACAGGCCCGCGACATTCCCCAACTGTTGCTGTCGTCTTTTCAAACCAGTGCCACCGTCATGTTGGTGATTGGCGCCACAGGCTGCCTTGCCTGGCTCATTACCGTTGAGCAAGTACCCGCGCAATTGGCCGAATGGGTGAAGGACTATGCCCATCAGCAGTGGGTGTTCTTGATGATGGTGAACATTGCGCTGTTTTTGCTGGGTATCTTCATTGAGCCGTTGCCTGCTTTGTTGTTGACGGCACCCTTGTTCTTGCCCTTGGCCAAGACCTTTGGGGTCGATCTCGTGCATTTGGGGGTGGTGATGACGGCCAATCTCGCCATCGCGCTGTACACCCCACCGGTAGGAGGGACGCTCTTTGTAGCCGCCAA
>JAYVKZ010000259.1:0-4655 GCA_043767985.1 Betaproteobacteria bacterium | reverse complement strand
CTGAGAAAGCGCGCCCATCCGCGCAGCACAACAAACTTCTTTACGGGCGTTTTAACTTCACATTCCATAAAACATTTTTACGCTCTTCTGGCGAAAACTGCAAGCTACCTTGTATGTTCGATAGCGCACTGACAAACGACTTTGTCTTACTCAAAATATCACGTTACCTCTGTAGGAGATTCGTATGACTAAAAACTCGTCCATGACCGACGTCAAAACCTTACGTGCCAATGCTCGCAAGCATATCGAGCTAGGTGCCGTCACTGCGGGCTATGCCGCGGATCGCAGCGAGGTGCTTAAGCAGCTAAACGAGGCACTTGCCACTGAAATCGTTTGCGTACTGCGCTATCGCAGGCACTACTTCATGGCTAAGGGCTTAGAGGCAAAAAGTATCGCCGAGGAATTCTTGGCCCATTCAAATGAAGAACAAGGCCACGCAGACTTAATTGCAGCCCGCATTGTGCAGCTGGGTGGAGAACCCGATTTTGCGCCTGACCGGCTCAGTGCTAGAAGCCACGCAGAGTACATTGAGGGGAAAACCTTGGTCGAAATGATTAGAGAGAACCTCGTTGCCGAGCGAATCGCCATTGATAGTTACCGTGAAACGGTGAAATACCTTGGTGATGCCGATCCGACCACTAGCGATATGCTCAAAGGCATACTTGCCGTGGAGGAGGAACATGCCGATGAATTAGCAGATCTTTTGACCGGGATGCCCTCTAAAGTTTAATCCTGGACGGGGTGAATGCGAGTCTCCTGCTGACCGATCTCTTCAAGCGTGGCGGTCACTAAGTTCGGATTCATGGCCTGGGTTAACGCAGAGGCGTGGTTGTCTTCGCGATCTTTTACATTCGGCAAGTCTCTTCTTAGTTCTTCCAAAAGATCGATCATTTTTGCTGCTTTTTGCTCAGTTAAGAGCGTGACTTTAAGATCTAGATGGGCGCGTATTTCATCCATCTTGGCCGAGCGATTTTGTTTGATCAACACAATCGACGACATCAGTAAGGTGCCTAGCGTGACCAGGCCTTGGAGCCAAAAAAACGGGGCTGGATCAAACTCGACATATCCAAGTTTAGAGGTGAGAAAATTCGCCAATATCCAAAGCACGACAAAGATCACCACGATTCCGAGAAAGATCGGCCGCCCAATAAACTCGCTGACGCGCTCAAGAATGCGCTGGGAACCACTTATTTTTTTCTCTTCTCTTTCATAAAAAGAGAGAATGGCTTCAATGTTTTGACTGGTTTGATCGGGGGTGAGCTCCTCGTCTGGCGTCTTAATGGGTTCGTGCTTGTTGGGTTTAGATCGACTCATTACTTGGGACTTCGTGGAAATAAGGTAGGGAGCATGAACATCCGTAGATTTTATGACTGTGCGCTAGCGTACTGTAAAACAAAGAAACTCCATCATGATTGAATTCCTGAAGCGATTGTCGCTCTTGAGCCTCGGGCTAGTCGCGGCCTGTGCGGAAACCTCAACGATTCCCGTTAGCGCTGGAATGGGTTCAAACCCTTTGCTGCCCAGCCCACAACATCTGCTCATTCCAACCGTCAACATTGCTCCGGCACGAGGTTGGACGAATGGTGCTAAGCCAGAGTCGGCAGCGGGAACCAAGGTAGACGCCTGGGCACAAGACTTGGACCATCCTCGCTGGCTTTACCTGTTGCCCAATGGCGATGTGTTAGTTGCGGAGTCCAATGCACCGCCTAAGCCGGAGGACGGCAAGGGAATTAAAGGTTGGATCATGAAGCTGGTGATGAAACGGGCTGGCGCGGGGGTCGCCAGTGCGAATCGGATCACACTCTTGCGCGACGCCGATGGAGACGGCGTCGTTGACCTAAGGTCGGTACTATTGGACCAGTTGGAGTCACCTTTCGGCATGGCCCTGGTCGGGTCCTATCTTTATGTCGCGAATTCAAATGGACTGGTGCGGTTTCCGTATTCTGCGGGAGACGTCACCATTAAGGCTGCGGGCGTTAAGGTACTTGACTTGCCCGCCGGGCCCATCAATCATCACTGGACAAAGAACATTATCGTCAGTGCGGATCAGCGTAAGATTTTTATCACGGTGGGCTCTAACAGCAACATTGGCGAGCGCGGTCTCGACGTTGAGAATGATCGGGCAGCAATTTGGGAGTTTGATCTGAGTAGCGGCAACGCTCGCGTGTTCGCTTCTGGACTTCGAAACGCTAACGGTCTGAGCTGGGAACCCGACAGCAATACTCTCTGGACTGTCGTCAACGAGCGCGACGAGCTTGGAAATGATTTAGTGCCAGACTATTTAACGTCAGTGAAAGACGGCGGTTTCTATGGATGGCCTTGGAGCTACTACGGGCAGCATGTTGACGAACGAGTAAAGCCAACCCGCGTCGATTTGGTAAAATTGGCTCTCGTCCCAGACTACGCATTAGGGTCCCATACTGCTTCATTGGGGTTGGTTTTTTCGAGAGGAACTTCCTTGCCTTCCATGTTCTCAAACGGCATGTTTATTGGTCAACACGGCTCATGGAATCGAAAACCACATAGCGGCTATAAAGTCATTTACATCCCATTCCTCGATGGAAAACCATCAGGCATGCCAATTGATCTCTTAACAGGTTTTCTCAACAAAGCGGGCAACGCCCTAGGTCGTCCGGTCGGAGTTATATTGGACAAAACAGGCGCACTCCTCGTCGCTGACGATGTAGGCAATATTGTTTGGAGAGTGAGTCGCTCGTCTTCAGTCGATATGCGATGAATCAGGTGGAAGCGCCCTCCGTCGCATCAATCTTTAGACTTCAGCTTTTGACCCCGAAACGCTGCGGCACGGCAGGCTGCAATCGGGGCCTTAGCGGAATCATCGCCCACGTCGATGAGCGGCAACACAGCGGCTAGTGGATTAATCGCTGCAAGCGCAATCGCCGAAAGAATCTTGCCAATGAGCGGTGTCTTGTTGATGGACAGAGCAGGCGCCGAAAACGATCCTTTGACCTGAAGTGGCGCTCGAAGCGCTAACGGGCTAAAGTCTTTGGGATTCACTTTCAGCGTGAGATCAATGCTCTCGTCTGCCAAAGACGCGGCCCCCTCCAACCATAGGGTTGAGTCTTTAGTGTCGACCAACATCACCCTGGGTCGAGCGACACCCGCCTTCACCTCAAGGTCAGCCACGCCACAGGTGATCGCTAGGCTGTCATCACCTTTGATCCATACGCCTAAAGCTTGCGCGATATCGATACCCGCCAATTCGACCGCAAGGTGGGATATTGTGCCTCGAGTCAATTGAATGGCGATTTGACCATCCGAGCTGCCTAGCATCTCGGCGACAGACCTCCCCTCGCCTTTTAAGTCAATACGAGCGGCCATGCGTCCAGTGAGAAACGCTGGAGAGGTCTTACTTTTTCGCACTTGGTGCACCCATTGCTCAATCTCAATTTTACTGGCCAATAAATGGATTTGCCAATTTGATTTCGACTTCTTGCCATCCAAGCGGATATTCCCGCGAATCCGGCCCTGGGCCAAATGCCCGTCAATCTGCGCGAGCTCTAGCACGGCATCGTGCAAAAGTATTCGTGCGTGAAGTGGTGACACCGCTTGTAGGAGAGCGCTACCGGACTCGAGTCGATCCAGTTCAACGAGGACGTTGGCGTTCATGAGGGAAAGCGCTGGGAAATTAAATTTCCTTTGCGGCAATACTCGGGCACCGCGGCGCTGATCGCCTGCAAGTTCGAGCGGCATTCCAATGGCCGGACCTAAATCCTCCAGCCATAGCACCGACCCTCGCAATCGCCCCAAAAGCGTGGGTAACTGGCCTGCGCTGCGATCAAACTGAAATTCACCCGAAAGGCGACTGCGGCCAATCGAGGCCTTATCAACAACGGTGCTCCAAAGTTTCTCGGTGACGGCCACTCGACCCTGCATAGTGAACGCTCTGGTGGTCGGTAAGGTCACGCCAAACGGTAATCCAACCAGCGCCAGCGAGGGGCCTCCTAAGGTGTAGGCGCCAAGCACCTCGCGCCGACCCAGTGGATCGACAAGCTGCCCTTTAAATTCGAGTTTCATTTCGCCAACCCGTAGTGACAACGTGATCGGCAATGAGGGGCTAGAGGTACTCGACGTCCAAAGCTCCTGAGTGGATCCTGCGCTTAGCCTGAACGTCACTGGAAAGTCGCGAAAGCGCCCTTTTCCAGAAGCAACAAGCCCGTTCATGTCATTTTTTTTAAGCGAAGCGAGTTCATGTTGCGCGAATTTAAACTCAGCACTCAAGTTGAGTGCGATTACAGCGTCATTTAGGCTGAGTGAGCCATGCCCCACCTCAAGAGAGCCAAAAGCAACACTCTCGAAAAAAGGCTTCAAGTCAAAGTTGCTAGCGGGATCTCGAAGCATCCAATTGGCCTGTGTTGCCGAGCGCCTTTCCAGATCCAGTTGAATATCATCGACCGCGAGCGATTCAAGCCGCAAAGCCCCGCCGTCGCGAGATTTGAAAAGGTCTCGATAGCTCAGCCGTGCATGTAGCCTGGAGGCAATCAGCATTGGCCCCCGGTTGCTCCACCCAGCCTTTGCCACCTCTAGCTTCCCGACCTCAAGATCGATGGCTCCCCAAAGCTTGAGCTTGAAACCTCCTGCCTGGTCATGAGTGAGCGTCACGTCTCGTTGCAAACGGTTACTCAGCCAGCGTT
>JAYVKZ010000258.1:0-9553 GCA_043767985.1 Betaproteobacteria bacterium | reverse complement strand
CCGGCCTCCAAGGCGGTTGCCGCACTATCCATGGCCGAGGCACTGCCGCCAATAACCCCCACCCTCAGACCTCGTAGCTGGGTGTAGTCGAAGACCTCTGAGGAGTGCACCCAGCAGTTGCGATGCACATGGCTCGCAAACTCTGGTACCCAGAAGGCGCCGAGGCCGTCGCGACCGGTCGCGAGCACCACTCTGCGGGCAAAGCAAATCGTCACCCGGCCCTTTGAGTTGGGCTGAGACACCCTAAGCTCAACGCATTCATCGGATAGTGGAGTCACTTGCTCCACCTCATGCAGATTGCGCACCTCAAGCCCCATGACACGGCGGTACCAACGCAAATACTCCATCCATTGAAGTCGCGGAATTTTGTCGAGCTCTTCCCAGGCGTATAGACCAAACTGTGCCTCGAACCAGGCTCGAAACGTCAAGGCAGGCAAGCCAATCGCAGGGCCCACAAGATGCTTCGGCGAGCGCAGTGTTTCCATGCGGGCCGTGGTCGCCCAGGGGCCTTCAAAGCCCGCTTCGGCGCGATCAAAGATCACTGCCTTGATCCCGAGTAGTTTGAGCGACGCTGCTGCAGCCAACCCGGCCATCCCGCCGCCAATGATGGCAACCTCCAACATCGGTTGCCCCATATGCAGCCGGGGAATCACCCAAGGTTTCGCGGGCAACTCTAGCCAAGCGAGGTCTTGCTTGAGTCGCGATTCGAGAGCGGCCAGGGTCATAGGTGTTTGGTCGTGCTTAGCGTGCTGGATGTTGGTCGGCAGATGTTACTGGTGATTCAGTTATCAATCTACACCTAGTCTATCCCGGCACCAGAATACTTCACCACCTCGGCCCATTTTCGTATCTCTGAATCGAGATGCGCGCTTAAAGCCTGTGGCGTGCCGCCAGCGGGTTCAAGCCCCATACCCACCAGTTTTTGACGCACCACCGGGTCATTTAGAAGTCGATTGGCGGCCTCGTTGAGTTTGCGGATTGCGTCTGGTGGAGAGCCTTTTGGAAACAACAATGCAAACCAAGTCTGGGATTCAATCGGTATGCCGAGCTCCTTCATGGTGGGCACATCGGGCAGAATGGGTGAACGTTGAGGTGCCAGGACGGCGATCGGCCGCACCTGACCACCTTTGATGGCACCTTGCGCTCCCGTCACTAAATGGAACATCAACTGAACCTGGTTCGTGATCAGGTCGGTGGTCGCCTGCCCTACATTGTTATAGGGCACATGCACCATAAAGGTTTTAGTTTGCTTTTTATAAAGCTCGGCGGCCAAATGCATGGAGCTGCCATTGCCGGTCGAGGCATAATTCAGCTGGCTGGGCTTGCTTCGCAAATACTCCGTGAACTCTTTGAGGGATTTGGGCGGAAGATCATTGTTGACCACCAACACGTTCGACACGCCACCAATCAAAACCACCGGATCAAAATCTTTCACCGGATGGAAGGGTAGCGTTTTATAGAGGCTGATATTGGTGGCCAGTGTCCCGGCCCAGGAAAAGAGCACCGTGTATCCATCATTAGCCGAGCGCGCGGCCATGGCGGCGCCAATATTGCCGTTCGAGCCTCCACGGTTCTCTACAAACACTCGCTGGCCCAGTAGTTTGGTGAGCTCTTCAGCGAAGACTCGAGAGACCGGGTCGGCGGTGCCGCCGCCGGCGTTCGCGGGAACTATGATGCGTACGGGTTTATTCGGCCAAGGCTCGGTTTGAGAATGGGCATCGGAAGCCGCCGCTGCAAGCATTAGGCAAAGCGTCGAGGCTACCCACGCAAAGAGTCCTGACTGAATTCCCGTCGACACGCTCTTCCCTGCCCAATATTTCGTCATCGCACACCCCCAGGCTTGCTATTCTAGGCGTTGTCAATTTAACTTTGCAGGGACGAGTAAATACGCGATCGACAACACTCCTCAAGCCACGCTCCCGCACATCTGGTTCCAGGCCACAAAGCACTTCGTCATCGCCAACCGGTGATTCGGTGCGCTCAGTGTATGGCGGTAGTTTCTGAAGTGGTTGTTGATCGTTGAAAAGCTGGAAAGGAATCGTTGCGCCGATCCCGCCGATCTAAATCGGTTTCGCCTTCGCTCTCTTTGCCTGGTCGGGTGATGCGAATTCTCGGCTCGGTTATTCGCACCCTTGTCCTTGATGTGCTCTGCGGCTCGAGAATCACGGTGGCTTTGTAGGAGAATATCGATAGTTTCTCCCTCTTGGTCGACGGCTCGCCAAAGATACTGATTGCGGCCATCGATCTTGATGTACACCTCATCCAAATGCCAGGTCTCGCCCACCGTGCCTCGGCACTTTTTCAAGCGCTTCGAATACTCGGCGCCAAACTTCCGGCACCATGCCCGAATCGTTTCGTAGCTCACGGTGACACGGCGCTCGAACATCATTTCCTCAACATCGCGATAGCTCAGGCTGTACCGAAAATAGAGCCACACACAGCGACCGACGATCTCAATCGGGTAACGATGGCGATGATAGTGACGGGAAAGATCCATAGCATCATTCGATCACATCTGGTTCAACTTGACAATGCCCTCGTGAAGCCGCCAAGCTGGCCGGGCCGAGGGGCGACAGCGAAGCGGGAAATCACAGCGCTCGACCTCGAGCGGCTGACCCAGCGAGCACGTCGTCAGGGAAACCAGAGCGTGGCGCGGGTGGCGCTGATCGGTTATACCAATGCTGGCAAATCCACCCTGATGCGTGCACTGACCGGCGGCGAGGTGCTGATTGCCAATAAACTCTTTGCGACGCTCGACACCACCGTGCGCTCGCTCTTACCCGAAGGTGTGCCGCGTGTTTTGGTGAGTAACACCGTCGGCTTTATCAAGAACCTGCCTCACGACCTGGTCGCCTCCTTCCAATCCACTCTCGAAGAAGCGGCCGAGGCTTCTTTGCTTCTGCACGTGATCGATGCCAGTGACCCGGGCTTTGAGCGCCAGATCGAGGTGACCGAAAAAGTGCTTGAAGAAATTGACGCGCACAAAGTGGCGCGTCTGCGGGTGTTCAATAAAATTGATCAGGTCGGTGACGCCAAAGCCCAGGCCGAACGTGCCAAGGCCTTGCGCGCACAGTTTCCCAAATGCATCGTGATGAGTGCCGTCAACCAAACGGACATTGCCAAATTGCACAGGGCGATCCGCACGTTTTTTGGCCGGCGTCTGGTCAAGGCGGAATTTCTGCTGCCGTGGTCGGCCGAGCAGTTGCGCGGCGAGTTGTTCGCTCAGTGCGAGGTGCTCGAGGAGCGGGCTGAGGATGACGGCGCGCATTTTAGTGTCCGGGGCGAGCCTGTCTTCATCAAAGCCATGCAGGACAAAATCGCCGCGTCAAGGAAAGCGGCGCTGCTGAATCTGGCCGTTGATCAACAGGCTTCCGCTGGTAAGAGCTCCGCCTAACTGGCGTTCCTCCTGGAAAGGCGTGAAGTTCAGGTTGACGGTAAAGCTCTTGCTGGCCACGTTCAATCGAAGAGAGCCATTTAGGGATTTAAGATTCTTCTGAATTGCGAGCACGCTGGTTGCGCCATTGAAGTCAGAAGCGAGGACTTTTACCGGCGTCCCAAATACGCCACGGGTTTCGCCCCGGAAGCCGCCAATCAAACTGCCATCACTGAACAATTCATTCATGCTGAAGGTTTGGCTGTCCTGAAGCACGGCGCTGGCAATAAACAAAGAATAAACACCGGGACCGGTAAAGCCCTTGTTTCCGAAAAACGTAAATCGCCATAGATTTGAGCCAAATTCCAACGGCGGTGCAGGTGGTTTGCCGCCCTGGATTTCGGCGTCGAGACGGTGGATGGTCTGAATTCCGACGATCGCATCCGGTTTGGTCTGGCCTCGCCCGAGAATGTTGCGCGGAGGCCCTTTAAATTTGAGAACGGCCGCCTCGGTAAACGGACCGTATACGCCAGCCGGATCTTTGACCGGGAATCCGAGCTGACTCAAAGCGGATTGCACCCGCGTCACCGCATCCTTGATCGCCGGGGTGTTTGCCATCCCTCGCAAAAGGTGCCCGGCATCAACTTCCGAACAGCGTTTCAGTACATCTTTTCCCGGACTATCTTCGGTGAACAACCTGGAACTTAAAGTCATTGGGAACCTCACACGCATACGGCCTCGGAACCTGTTCTTTGAGCATAGCATATGCCCGATATCCACGGAAGCACAATACCTGAGGCGCGCAGGCGCGTTGCCTGCATCGGCCGAATACATGCTTGCCGGCCCGGGACATTGTGCAAGCGGGGTCAGGCCAGCCTTGCGGGTGATGACTTTCTCAAGCCTTCAATAGCAGGCACAATGCATCTTTGACGACCTTAACTTTTCAGCGTGATCTCCACCAGCCCATCATGAAACACGGTTCCAAGCTCAGCCTGATCGGCGTACCCAGTGACGTGGGCGCCGGACAACGTGGCGCCACCATGGGGCCTGAAGCGCTGCGTGTCGCCGGCCTGGCTCAGGCCCTGAATCGTCGGGGAATACAGGTCACGGATCTAGGAAACCTGTCGGGCCCGGCCAATCCCGAACGGTCCGCCAGTCATGGACTCAGGCACCTGGCCGAAGTTGAAATCTGGTGCCAGCTCCTGCACGACACCGTCTATCGTGAATTGCAGCAAGGAAATTTCCCTCTGGTCATGGGCGGAGATCACAGCTTGAGCATCGGTTCGATCAGCGCCGTTGCCCGCCATTGTCGTGAGCGCGGACAAAAGCTCAGAGTACTGTGGCTGGATGCGCACGCTGACTTCAACACGGCCGCCCTCACCCCAAGCGGCAATATCCATGGCATGCCGGTGGCCTGTCTGTGCGGCCACGGTCCGGCGGAACTGGTGGGGATAGGCGGACACATACCGGCCATGGCGGCGTCGGATATTCGACAGATTGGCATTCGCAGTGTCGACGAGGGCGAAAGAAAGTTGGTGCATGACTTCGGCATTGAAGTCTTCGACATGCGCTACATTGACGAAAACGGCATGCGTCACACCATGGAGCAAGCCCTGATCCAGATGGATGAGGACACCCATTTGCACGTCAGTCTCGATGTTGATTTTCTGGACCCTGATATTGCTCCGGGTGTGGGTACGACCGTAGCAGGCGGCCCAACCTATCGGGAAGCACAGTTAGCCATGGAAATGATCGCCGATGCGGGTTACATGCTCTCATTGGAAGTGATGGAGTTGAACCCCGCGTTTGATGTCAGGAACCGCACGGCCGACCTCGTGGTCGACCTGATCGACAGTTTATTCGGCAAGAGTACCCTGATGCGACAGTCTGTTTGAGGCAAGACTGCTGCTTGTCGTGCAGCGACTAAAAACGGAATTTCCGCAAACCTGAAGCTTGCCCCGGCGTAAACTCTCCAGACCAATTCAAACGGCGGCCCGCCCGCACATGGAGACAGACATGAAACGCAATCTGATCAAAGGCGGCCTGATCGCCGTCGCTGTGACCAGCCTGACACTGCTGGCGCCGGTCCTCGCGCAGGCACAGACCGTGCTGAAGATGGCCCATATCTACATCCCGGGCAACATTTGGTACGAGACCGCGGAAGCCTACGCCAAGGCGGTCGAAGCCCGAACCGCTGGCAAGGTCAAGATCCAGATCGCCCACTCGGGCTCAACCGGCGACTGGCCACAGGCGATTGAGGCCTTGAAGATCGGCACCAATGACATCGTCTTGCAAAGCGTTGGCACACTCGATCGCTACAACATCATCGCTGGTATCGAGGCCTATCCATACCTTGTGCGCGATGTCGATCATTTCAAGAAGGTCTACTACGGGCCGATGGGCAGCCAGCTCTATGACGAGATTGCGGCCAAGACGCAGTTTCGTATCATCGGTGCCGGCTATCGCGGCGCCCGCCATCTCTCCTCCAACAAGAAGGTCGAAAAAGTCGAGGACTTGAAGGGCGTGAAGTTGCGCGTGCCGCCGCTGAAGATGTACCGCATGACCTGGGAGTTTCTGGGCGCCAGCCCAACTCCGATGGGCATCGCCGAACTCTTCACCTCGCTGCAAAACGGCGTGGTCGATGGTCAAGAAAATCCGCTTGAAGTGTTGGAGCAACAGAAATACTACGAGGTGCAGAAGTATCTGGTTGAAACCGGCCATGTGATGGGCGCGATGACCTGGATCTTCCATGAGCCAAAGTTCAAGGCCTTGCCAGCCGATGTTCAGAAGGTCCTGAAGGAAGAGGGCGACAAGGTCATGCTGGCGGCTACTGATCGCATGGTGAAGATGGAGTTCGATTACAAGACCCGCATGCAGGCCAAGGGCATGACCTTTATCAAGGTTGACACCGTGCCCTTCCAGAACCGCCTCAAATCGATGGGCAAAGAGTTCCCGGAGTTGAGCGGCTGGGTCGACAAGATTCAGGCGGTCAAATAATCCCCGAACGCAGCCGGGCTCCGTGGTGACTGACAAGGTGGATCTGGCCGGAGCGACTTCAGCATCGCAACATCCCGCCATTCGCTGGTCGCGGCGCATCGACCAGGTGATCGATGCCTTGTGCATCGTGATGTTGCTGGTCATGGTGGGGGCCATGAGCTGGCAGGTGTTTGGTCGCTATGTGCTTGACCGCTCTCCGTCCTGGGCGGAAGAGCTGGCGCGCTACATGATGGTGTGGCTGACCTTTCTTGGCGCCGCTTCGGTGTTGCGTGATGGCGGGCATCTCACCGTCACGGCTTTGGTCGATGCCTTGCCGTCTGGGGGCAAACGGGTTGTACTGGCCATGCGCGATGCCCTGATGGTCGGGCTGTGCGGCTTGCTGGCCTGGAAGAGCTGGGAGTTCGCCATGATCAATCTCAGCCAGGATACGCCGGCGCTCGAGATTCCGATGGCCATCCCCAACATGTCCATGGTGCTTGGCTTTGGTTTGCTGGTGTTGCAGATCATTTTGTGTCGACTCGCCGGTGAGCCCTTCAAGGCGCTGACCGGCGACGAGTTCTGAACGGCGACCATCGATGGATATTGCCTGGATCATCATGTTGGCCATCAGCGCTTTGTTGCTGCTGGCGGTACCGGTGGCTTTTGCACTGGCTTTGACGGCCATCATTGCCATCACGTGGATCGGCAAAATTCCGATCATGATCGTGCCTCAGCAGTTGTTCGGAGCGGTGGACAGCTTGTTGCTGCTGTCGATTCCGTTCTTCCTGCTGGCCGGCGACCTGATGACCGCAGGTGGGCTGACCACGCGCCTGTTGCGTCTGAGTAATGCCTTGCTCGGACGCTTCCGGGGAGGTCTGGCTATGAGTAACGTGGCCTCGGCGGTCTTCATGTCAGGCATTTCCGGTTCGGCGGTGGCGGACACCAGTGCGCTGGGCCGGGTATTGATCCCGGCCATGATCAAGGAGGGTTACAGCCCGGGCTTTGCGGCCGCACTGACTGCCTCGGCCAATATTGTTGGGCCGATCATTCCCCCCTCGATTGCTTTTGTCATCATCGGTGTGCTGACCAATCTGTCGATCTCCAAGCTTTTTCTGGCGGGGGTGTTGCCCGGCATTCTTTACGGCCTGGTGATGTTGTTTCTGGCTTGGTACATCAGTGTGAAGCGCGGTTATCCCGTGCATGGCAAGGCGCCCAAGGGCGAGATCTGGGCCGCCACCCGGGCTGCTTTCTGGGCCCTGATGATGCCGGTCATGATCATTGTCGGCATCCGCAGCGGCGTGTTCAACGTGACCGAATGCTCGGCCGTGGCGGTGGTCTACGCCCTGGTAGTGGGTGGCGTAATTTATCGCGAACTGAACTGGTCGTCGTTGCGTGAAGCCATGCATCGCACGGCCCGTACTACCGCCGTGATCATGATCGTGATTGCGGGCGCGCAGGCGGTCTCATGGCTTCTGGCCTATCAGAACATTCCGCAAAGCATCGCCGAGGCGATGCTGGCCGCAAGCCGCAATCCCGCCGTCTTCTTGTTGATTGTCAATGTCTTCCTACTGTTCATCGGCACCTTCATGGAGAATGGTCCGGCCATGGTGATGCTGGTGCCGGTGTTGTTCCCGATCGCTGCCAAGCTCGGCATTGACCCCTATCAATTCGCAATGATTGTGTCGGTCAACCTGATTCTCGGCCTGATCACGCCGCCGGTGGCGATCTGTTTGTCGCTGGCTGCAGTGATCGCAGGATGTCGTTCCTCTGAGGCGGCGCGTGAAGTTTGGCCTTTCTTCGGTGCGGCTTTGTTGGTACTAATGATGATCACCTATATTCCGGCGCTGTCCCTGTGGTTGCCGTCGGTGGTTGGTGGACGATGACAGGAGCAGACGATGAGTCAATCGACAGGTAATACGGCAGGCCCCGGAACCGGAGCCGACGGACTGGTTGTGCGCAGCGGCCGGGTTCAGGACAAGGTGGTGTTGTTGATGGGTGCAGGCTCCTGCGGCCCGGGTTTTGGCAATGGGCGCTCCAGTGCGATTCAGTATGCGCGCGAAGGTGCCAGGGCGGTGGTCTGCGTCGACATCGTGCCCGCCTATGGCGAGGAAACAGCGGCCTTCATCCGCAATGAAGGTCATGATGCCGTGATGATGCAGGCCGACGTCACGAACAGCGAGGCGGTCGAGAAGGTTGTGGCCGAAACCATCCGGCGCTATGGCCGGATTGACGTGCTGCACAACAATGTCGGTCTGACCGCCATGGGTGGGCCAATCGAAGAATCGCTTGAAAGTTGGCATCACATCATGGATACCAATGTGACCGCTCATTTCATCGCCTGCAAGCATGTATTGCCGCACATGATCAAACAGGGCAGGGGCGCCATCGTCAATATCAGTTCACTGGCGGGCCTTCGTGTGACCCCTTACCCGTACAGCTCTTACTACGCCTCTAAGGCGGCGGTGATTCATTTCTCGACTCATGTAGCCGCCCAGTATGCCCGTCAGGGCATTCGCAGCAACACCATTTGCCCGGGCCTGATGAATACCCCCTTGATCCATCAGCAGATTGCCAGCCAATACCCTTCCACTGAAGCGATGATCGAAGCGCGCGATGCGATGAGTCCGACTGGCAAAATGGGCGAGGGCTGGGATATCGCGCGAGCGGCGGTGTTCCTGGCCAGCGATGAGGCGGGCTTCATCAACGGGGTGGTTCTGCCGGTTGATGGCGGGCAGCACACGATCGCGCGTTGAGGGCGCCCGACGGGGATAAGTATTTTAAAGCTCTTTTTTGTGGGTTCTTTGCCTATTGTGAGCCTCAAAGCGCGCTTCGAGGAGAATATTCCCGTGGTTTCGCCCTTCTCTGCGCTTCGTATGATGGCCTTTTCGGCCGGAGGTGCGCGCTTTGCTCGTCACTTTTGGGCCGCTTTAAGGCAATCGCGCAGCTGTCTTCCTGGCCCTGGTCTGTAGGTCACTCTCGCTGTGGTCATCGGCCGGGATCAGACTTCTGTGAAAACTCATCTGCGCACGGGCGGGTGAGCGTGGCGGCGGCCTGGAAGCAAGGCCCACGTGCGTGAGTATCTTCTCAATCGCCGGTCGCTCGAGAATCGCCGCAATGATCGTAAGCGTGCCACCGCAGTTTGGACAATGTTCCAGATCGAGGTTAAAGACCCGCTTCAGTAGCTTCGCCCACCCCAAGCGCATC
>JAYVKZ010000257.1:0-3027 GCA_043767985.1 Betaproteobacteria bacterium | reverse complement strand
GCCATTGACGAAGCGATTGCCATTCAAAAGCCTGATTCGATGAAGGGCTACACGATTGGCGACAACACCCACAAAAATTTGTCTAAACACCCCTGGCGTTTAGATGATGAGAAACTGGTTTACCCCGCCTATGAAAAGTTTGCCAAGGCGGGTCTGAAGAATGTCTGCATCCATAAGGGCTTGTTTCCACCGGCCTTGGAAAAGCAATTCCCTCATTTAGTGAGTCACTGTGATGTAAGCGATGTCGGCAAAGCCGCCAAGGATTGGCCACAACTCAACTTCATTATTTATCACGGCGGATACCGCTTTGGTGGCGGCGGAAATTCCGGGGCCGCTTGGGCGCAGTTTGAGAAGACTGGCCGGGTGGAATGGGTGACCGACTTGGCTGAGATTCCAGGCAAATACGGTGTCAGCAATGTGTATGCCGATGTGGGCCAGTTGTTCGCGCAAAGCACGATCGCCGAACCACGTCTTAGCGCAGTGATGTTGGGCCAGCTCATCAAGGGCATGGGTGCGGACCATGTGTGCTGGGGCACCGATGCCATCTGGACCGGTGCGCCGCAGTGGCAAATTGAGGCGCTGCGCCGCCTGGAAATTCCCGAGGAGCTGCAACGCGCTCATGGCCTTGCGCCCTTAGGTGCGGCCGACGGCAAGGTCAAGAACCTGATCTTCGGCGAGAACAATGCTCGACTCTACAACTTTGATGCCAAGCAGCGCCAGGCTTTGGGTGACGATGCCATTAGCCATGCCAAGGTTCGTTATGCAAAGTTCGGTGAGGGCCGAACCAATATGGCTTACGGCTATGCAAACACAGGTCTATTAGGTTAAGCCGATGCAACTTATTAATTGTGACGAGGCACGGCACAGCCAAGCCATTCTGGATGTTTTCAACGAGGCGATTGCCAATTCAACTGCGCTTTACGATTACAAGCCTCGGGCCGTCGAATCGATGGTGGCTTGGTTTGCTATTAAGCGCCAGAATGACTACCCGGTGATCGGGTTAGAAAGCGATGCAGGGGAGCTTTTAGGTTTCGCAAGCTATGGCGCATTTCGCCCACATGCAGCCTACAAATACTCGGTGGAGCATTCAATCTACATTCATAAAGACCATCGCGGCAAGGGTCTGGGGGCGGTGCTGTTACCGGCTCTTATCCGGGAGGCGCAAGCTCGCGAAGTCCACATCATGGTCGGCGGTATTGATGCTAGTAACAGGCCCAGCATTGCTCTGCACGAGAAGTTTGGCTTTGAGCATTCGGGCACGATGCGCGAAGCTGGATTCAAATTTGGGCGTTGGTTGGATCTTGCTTTTTATCAAAAGATTCTTGATACGCCCGCTCATCCGGTGGATGGCTGATGTCCATAAAAAAAGAGCCCGGATGGGCCTTTTTAATTGAAATGAGTTCCTTGCTGTTTAATTGTCGCTTACTCTTGGCATAGACTTTAGGCGAAGCACCGGGGCGAAGTGCCTTGTCAAGCACATCCCAAACCAATAAGACCTCACCCTTCGGTAGCGCCGGATACTTTGCAAACTCGATGGCATACCAAACATCATCGATTCGGTGGTACTCGAGGTTCGCTGAAATCGCAATCTGATTCATCTTGTCACGCGCCATGGTCTCGGCGCGACTTTGGCGCAGGCGCTCGCCATAGGGGCGGCGATAGCGATTGCGCAGCAAAATGCCGGTCAGCGGGTGCACATACATGATGGCATTGCAATCGCTCAATCGATTTGATGCGCGTAACCACCGCTCACCAAAAACTCTAACGCAGGTGCCATTGCTAGGGCGCTGCTCACTTGTATCAACCCAGCGCGTGTGAATCGCCACATAGCTCTCGATGTGAGCGTAGATATGCTCTTGCACGGTATTGCGGCGATCAATACCCATAGACAACTCGGCATACACTTTGTCCCAGGGTCTGCCAATTTGGCTCTCCAAAAAGCGTCGCAAAGGTGCCAGGTTTTCGTTTAAGCTCTTCCTGTAGATATGGCCTTGCTTGATTCCGAGCTTGGCGGGCACATCCTCTGAATTTCTGAAGAGTCGGCCATCACTTGCATTGGTATGGCCGCTGCCTCGGCGCGGTCGCTCTACGATCACTTTGTACATATCGTCACGCATGATGCTTTCTCCTTTGGCCCTAAGCTTTAGCCTTTAATGCAGAGCACCTGGCGCAACGTGTGAACCACTTCCACCAAATCGGTCTGATGTGACATGACCACATCAATATCCTTGTAGGCTGCAGGAATTTCGTCGACCACGAGCGCGTCTTTGCGGCATTCAACGCCCAGGGTTTGATCTGCCAAATCGAACTTGTTGAAACGTCGCTTGGCTTCCATGCGACTCATGCGCCGCCCCGCCCCGTGAGAGCAAGAGCAAAACGATTCAACGTTGCCTTTGCCACGGACGACAAAGCTCTTGGCACCCATGCTGCCGGGAATCACGCCCAACTCCCCTAAGCGCGCTGAGATCGCACCCTTGCGGGTGATGTACAGACTCTCATTGCCATGAGTTTCTTTGGTCACATAGTTGTGATGGCAATTGATCGCCTCGCCATCGGTCTTAAAGGCGGGTAGTTGCTGTGCCAGCACTTCTAAGACGCGACGCATCATTTCACTGCGATTCAGTAAGGCATAGTCTTGCGCCCAATCTACCGCCTCGACGTAATCATCGAACCACACCGAACCCTCAGAAAAATATGAGAGATCCTTGTCCGGTAAATTCACCTTGTGGCGCATCATGTCCTTGCGCGCCGCCTCGATGAAGTATCTGCCCATGACATTGCCCAAGCCGCGCGAACCAGAATGCAACATGACCCAAACACTCCCTGCTTCATCTAAGCAAAGCTCGATAAAGTGATTGCCGCCGCCCAGGCTGCCGAGCTGACAAATCCAGCTACGCTCGAAATGACGCATCATTTTGACGATGCCACCATGCTTGGCGGTGATCGCGTCCAACCGGGCGCTCAGCGGGCGCGCGATGCGAGCATGCGCCGAGCCGCTCACCTTGCCCCACTCATGCTGGTTAAAGC
>JAYVKZ010000256.1:0-3941 GCA_043767985.1 Betaproteobacteria bacterium | reverse complement strand
CGCTAACCAAAAATTGGGCAAGGCCATGCCGATCTGGCTCAGCCCCATCATGCCTACATCGCCCGCACGGTTATGGTGGGCGGCGGCATACAGCCCAGCAGCGAGCGCGAGTCCCACCGTAATGATCATGGCCATCACCGCCAAGGGCAAACTCACCTGCATACGCTCGGCGATCAGGCTGGCCGTACTGGTATCGTAAGAGGTGCTGATGGCGGTTTCGCCCCGCACCAGTCCACCTACCCAATGACCGTAGCGCTTTAAGGCGGGCTGATCGAGACCAAGCTTTTTCTCAAGTGCCGCAATGGATTCCGGCGTCGCCGTATCACCAAGAATCACCTGTGCGGCATTGCCAGGCAGGAGCTCAAGCGCAGCAAAGATCGCGACCGAGGCCGCCGCCAAGGTGAGCAAAAAGGTTAGTAAGCGTTTGACGACGAAAAGGCTCATAAGCTGCCCTATCATCGCAGAAATTGTGAATCGAGCAAGCGGAAGGCGACTTTTGCGCCACGCTGAGCTTTGGCCGCTCGGGCGCTTGACTCCTTAACCGCGAAACGCGAGCCAAGCACCCGCGAGCAAGAACGGTAAGTGTTGTTTCGCTCGAATCAGGCTGCTAACCCCATAAGCCAGTCCGCCGCTGGAATGACTTCCACCCCATCTACTTTTCTGCCGTGAGGTAGGTTATATACGAGCTGAATATGCTTTGCGGTCGGGTGAGTAAGCACGGTCTCCTTCAAAGCGTAGCTGGGCGTAGCGTCGCTCAGTTTGCATTCGATAAAGATACTCACATTCGCTTTTTCGTCAGTGATTACAAAATCAATTTCTTTGGCTGAGCGGGTCTGAATGTAGTGAAGCTCAAGAGAAGAGCCTTCGCTATCGTTCAAAAAGTCGATGTGTTTAAGCAAATGGCAAGCGATTAAATTCTCGTAGACTGCCCCAGTGACTTCAGCGGTTTTACGTCGAGTATCCACATAGGCCCAATCATAAAAATACAGCTTTGGCGTTTTTGAAAGACCACGAGCGATATTTTTATGATGTGGGTAAACGAGATAAACAATGTGTAAAGCTTGAAGGATATGAAGATAGCTCTTCACCGTATTTGGAGAGATCGATAAGTCTCTGGAAAGCGATTCTAATGAGAGCGGGCTGCCGGTTCGGTCACGGAGTAGCTCAAGCAACACTCGCATCGCTTGCAATTCGTGGATGCGGCTGAATTCTAAAATATCTTCGCGAATGACATCGCCGAAGTATTGAGATTGCCAGCGACTTCGCGCGCGCGCTGAGCCAGCTAAAAAAGGTTCCGGAAACCCGCCAAAACGGAGCAGCGCACCGAGAGAGTGAATGCTCGAGCCTTGCTCCAGGGCCAACTCTTTGACGCTCAAAGGGTGTAGTCGCCATCGAAAGTAGCGGCCCGCTAATGATTCGCCTGATTGCCTAAACGTATCCAAGCGGGCGCTAGCGGTTACTAAGAGTTTTTGCGTTTTTGGTTTGGTATCAAAAATACCTTTGAGGTGGCTCTTCCACTCACCCATTTTGTGGATTTCATCGAGTACGACGTAATCATGGGTTGGTAACCAACTCGCTTGTTCTATGATGGGTCGATCAGAAATTTTATCGAAATTCAGGTATAGCGGGTTGACGCTCGTTGTACCTAAGTTTTGGGATAAGGTTGTTTTACCCACCTGGCGGGGGCCCATGAGAAGAACCATTTTTTTCTCAAGGTCTTCGTGAATGGGTTCTAACAGATAACGATTCATAGTTGACATTTCCGCATTATTTTGCGGAAATGTCAAGACAAATCCGAAGAGTATTGCGGATTTGTCATTGCGAGTTATGAGCCAGGCATGCTGTCGTATGATCGCAGGAGTTTCCAATCGAAGAAAATCCTATGCAATCGCCTGATTCCTACCCCGCTACAACGTCAAGCTCTTTCGTTCCCACCGGTTCGATCATTGACCTGCTTGCGACCGGGCCGACCAACCGCCTGAGTGACGTTGCAGGCTTAAACCTAGGCCATGCACAAGCACTAGGTAGGCTCACCGGTTGTAGCGTGATTCTCGCTCAAAATGACCCAGCTGGTGCGGTTGCTGCAGTAGATGTGCGCGGGGCGGCTCCTGGCACCCGAGAGACTGATCTCTTGGCCTCAGAGAACCTGGTCGAACGATTGCACGCCATTGTTCTCACGGGCGGCAGCGCTTTTGGCTTGGCCGCAGCGGACGGCGTGGTTCGGTGGTTGGAGGATCAGGGGATCGGTCTGGAGACGGGCTATGGGCGAGTGCCGATTGTTCCCGCAGCGGTGCTCTTTGACCTGCCTGTGGTGAGCGCTGGTCAAGATCCTAAAATTCGACCCGACGCTGCCTTAGGCTATTCGGCTTGCCTTGATGCGCAAGCCAGTATTTCCTCTGCACACTTGCAGCTGATAGGCTCTGCTCGGGGAAACCATCATCGCCAAGGTAACGTCGGTGTAGGCGCTGGTGCCACCGTGGGTAAGCTCTTTGGAATAACCCGTGCGATGAAGGGCGGCGTCGGCGAAGCCAGCGTCCAAGTTGGACCTTGGATTGTCTCGGCTGTGATCGCCTGCAATGCCGTGGGTGATGTGTTGGATCCTTCCACCGGCCAGATCATCGCCGGTGCCCGCACCCCAGACGGCAAGCAACTTGGTGATACTCAGGCGATGCTACTCAATGGTGAGCGCTTGAGCCGGGTGCTGCCAGGCACGAACACGACCATTGGCGTAATCGCAACCAATGCTACTTTAAGCAAAGGCCAGGCCAAGCGTCTGGCGATGAGCGGGCATGACGGACTGGCCCGTGCGATTCGGCCAGCTCATACACCGTATGATGGCGATACTCTGTTTACACTGGCAACTTGCCAACTCGCAGAGGCCCCCGATGTCATGTTGCTCAATGTCATGGCGGCTGAGGCGGTAGCCCGCGCTATCGTCAACGCAGTGCGCTACGCGAGCGGCGTGCAGACTGTCGAGGGCTGGGTACCGGCAATGGTCGATTTGTGATGACTCATCAAGCGCTTACACTTTAGGAACTTAAATTATGGATCAGGCTGTAAAACCGGCTGTGGAACCGGCTGTGATGCCCTCCGAGCAAAGCATCCTCACTGCGGTTGAAAAATTGCGAGGAGAGTCTGTCGAGTTACTCAAATCCTTAGTGGCCGAGCCCTCGCTCCTTGGTCACGAGGCCTCTGCGCAAGCTCTTGTCAAAGCAAGTTTTGCAAAGCTTGGTCTCAAAGTTCATGAGTTCTTGATCGACGAGGAAAAGCTCAAAAAGCATGAAGGCTATTCCCCATCCATCATCTCCTATGAGGGGCGACCCAATGTGGTGGGTATTCATCAGCCTAAGGGACGCATTAAAGGGAAGTCCCTCATTTTGAATGGCCATATCGATGTGGTTCCGGTAGGCGCGGAGTCGCTTTGGGCTCACCCACCTTTTACGCCTCATGTTGAGGGCGACCGCCTCTATGGCCGGGGTTCGGCCGACATGAAGGCAGGCATCGTGGCCTACATCATGGCCTTTAAGGCCTTGCAAAGCCTTGGTTTTGAGCCTGCCGCGCCGGTCTATTTTCAGTCTGTGGTTGAAGAGGAGTGTACCGGTAACGGCGCGCTCGCTTGCTTACTGGAGGGCTACACGGCCGACGCCGCCTTAATTACAGAACCTGTCGCTGGCGTCATGACTGGGCAAATGGGTGTCATATGGCTAGCCATCGAAACCAAGGGGGTGCCAGTGCATGCGGCCTATGCTCATACCGGCGTTGCGGCCATCGAATTCGCTCAGTATTTAGTCAGCAAATTGCGAGAGTTAGAGCGGCATTGGAACCAAGCCGATCAACGCCACTCATTGTTTTGTAATCATGACCATCCGATTAACTTTAATCTCGGCAAGATCGTCGGTGGTGAATGGGCGTCGTCTGTACCTACGGAGTGTCGGGTCGAT
>JAYVKZ010000255.1:0-6182 GCA_043767985.1 Betaproteobacteria bacterium | reverse complement strand
CGAAATGGACAAGATTGACGGCCCCTACTATTTCTTCAAGCTGATTCAAACCCTTCGCAAGATGCTGCCCGCCTGGGTGCCCACCATCGGGATCGAGGGCGGTCGCATCAATATTGTGCCGGTCGACTTTGTAGTGGATGCGATGGATCACTTGAGCCATGCCAAGGGCCAGGATGGCAAATGCTTCCATCTAGTGGACCCAGAGCCAATGCGCATTGGTGATGTCCTGCAAACCTTCGCCAAGGCCGCCCATGCACCGACCATGTCGATCCGTGTGAATGCCGCCCTGTTTGGTTTTGTGCCCAAGAGTGTCAAGAAAGGCCTCATGTCGCTGACGCCGGTGCGCCGAGTACGCAATGCGGTCATGAAAGATTTGGGCTTGCCCGACGACATGATGCAGTTCGTCAATTATCCCACCCGTTTCGACTGCCGCGAAACCCTTAGCCAGCTCAAAGGCACGGGTATCGCCTGCCCGCGTTTAGGAGACTATGCTTGGACGATTTGGGATTACTGGGAGCGTCACCTTGACCCTGATTTGTTCATTGATCGAACTTTGAAGGGTGCGGTCGGTGGCAAGGTAGTCTTGATTACCGGTGGCTCCTCAGGTATTGGTTTGGCTAGTGCCCATAAAATGGTCGAGGCTGGAGCCACCACGATTATTTGCGGCCGCGATGAGGACAAGCTTGCCGAGGCTGCAAAAGAAGTCGCTGATGCGACCGCGGGCAAGTTAATTACCTTCGCCGTGGATCTTGCCAATATGGAAGATTGCGACCGGATGTGTAAGTGGATTGTCGAGAACTATGGCGGGGTTGATTTCCTGATCAATAACGCAGGTCGCTCAATCCGTCGCGGCATCGAATCCAGCTTCGAGCGCTTCCATGATTTAGAGCGCACCATTCAGCTCAACTATCTTGGGGCCGTGCGAACCACGATGGGCTTGTTGCCTGCGATGATGAAAAAGCGTAAAGGCCATATCGTGAATATTTCCTCGATAGGTGTCTTGACCAATGCACCGCGCTTCTCGGCCTATGTCGCCTCTAAAGCTGCGCTGGATGCCTGGACGCGCTGTGCTTCGAGTGAGTTTGCCGATATGGGCATTACCTTCACCACGATCAATATGCCCTTAGTGCGTACCCCCATGATTGCCCCGACAAAGCTCTATAACAACGTGCCGACCTTGGCGCCTGAGGAGGCCGCCGATTTGATCTCCGAGGCCGTTGTCTATAAGCCAGTGCGTATTGCCACTCGACTCGGGATCACGGGTCAGGTGATGCATGCCGTATTGCCGAAGATCATGCAAATCGTGATGAACACCTCATTCCGTATGTTCCCGGACTCAACCGCCGCGAAAGGTGATAAGACTGAGAAGGCGCCGCAGATGAGTGCCGATCAAATGGCGATGCAACAGTTGATGAAGGGTATTCACTTCTAATTTGGTGGGGCTCGGCGCTGGATGGGTCGAGCCTCTTGGTTTAGTGACTCGGTGCAAGTCGAGCCAGTATTTCCCTCACCTTGGCGCGAACCGCATCGCTGTAAATCATTTGAACATGGCCCATCCCGCTAAATTCATGGACCGGCGCTTGTCCAAGCGTTTGAATCGCCTGCGGAAACACAATGTTGTCGTCGTGACTGAGCATGATCTCGAACATCTGATCCTGTTGCACCGTCTCTAAGCTGCGTAAGTGATTGAGCCAAGCATTCGGGCGAAGATCGGTATTCAAACTCATTTGCTTGGTATTTTTGCCGTGCCCTATTTGACCCAACCAGGTGCCCTGATGCGGCGTGCCCAGAGTGATTGCTTTGGAGACTGCCGCACCACCATAATCGCGTAAGTACGCTCGAATGGCCAGTCCGCCCATACTATGGCCAATCAGAACGATTTTGCCCTGGCGACTACGTCCGCGCAGTTCCTGTAGGGCCGAGTGAATGAGGGCAGCGTAGTCATCGATTGAGCCAAAGACCGGCTCAAGGTTGACCGACCCAATGATGTGGCCTTCCGCAGCAAATGTCTTTGCGAAGTCTTGCCACAACGCTCGATTACAAAAATAACCGTGAACCAGTAGCAGGGCAGGTTTGTCCTGACTTTTGCCGCTGGGTAGATTCTTGCTACCAAAAAAAGGTTGTAGCCAGAAAAAAACATGCAGACAGGCGACTAGTTCGCCCCACCAGGGCTTGAGCTTGGCCAGACCTTTCAGCTGATGGGTAGCGGGCGAGGCGGACCCATACAATGAAGACAGAAGGAACTGAACCGCCATGAAAGTGGCCACAACTAAGAACACGAGCCAGAAGCCACTGAGAATTGCGATGACCCAGGAAAAATCATGGCTATTTTTGAGCCAGGTCGCGACCAACAGCGCGCAAGCCAGAGCGCCTAGGACGAGAAGTCTTAAAATATTAGCGAGCATAATTTCGATATGACCCATTCAGCAGAACGATTAAGGACTTCGGCAGCGCGCGTCGCACGACTGCGACTCGCCGCATTGCAGACGAGTGACCCAGACTTTCGCGATAGTTTAACGGCTTTGAAGCGTTTTCAGGCTGAGCGTTTGACGCAAACCCATCGCGATCTTTTGGAAAGCCCGCGCTATCGACTGGCAACAAAGTTTTTTTTGGAAGATCTCTATGGCGAAAAGGATTTTTCGCAGCGCGATGCAGAGCTAGTTCGTGTGATCCCCACCCTGACCCGCTTCTTACCTGAGCAGGCCTTGGCCACCATTGCCGACGCGATTGAACTAGATGCGCTCAGTGAGTATTTGGACCAAAAGATGGCAGCAGAGGGCCTCAAAGAGTTCGGTGCTATGTGGTCAAAGTCGCGCTACGGCGAAGCATATCGCGCGATCGGCGGCCGTAGCGAGACGGATGCTGTGGGGGAGTGGGCCGAAAGCGGTTTTGCGTTGCGCGAGCGGCAACTTGGTTTGGTCCCTAAAATCGCGCAAACACTTGATAGGCTAGTAAAAAATCCGCTCCTTGGTGGCCTATTGGCCACCATGGCGGGTCCTGCTCGAGTGGCAGGAGTACCCGCCATGCATGATTTTTTAACCCGAGGCTTCAAGGCTTTTCAGAGTATGCGTGGCGCAAAGGAGTTCATTGCCATCGTTGACGAACGCGAACGTACGCTGTCAGCTCGAATTTTCTCGGGAGAGGATAGGGCCATGGAGAGGTCAGGGACGAGCAGGTAATGTGCTCAAAACCCAGGTGGAACCTTATAGCCCCCGCCCAGTTTCTTACTTGTTAATATTAATTTGCCAGCAGAGTACTTCAACGTACTTGTCAAACCATTAAGCTGCGGGCTACCTGGCTCTCGCATAAAGGTGCGTCGCAAATAATGATTTGCAACGTGAATATTCGCCGTGCGGCGAGTTTGGTCTGAATAAAAAACGACACCAATTGAGGCAGTCACTCGATTACCGGCTTGCACCCAGTCGTTGCTTGATCGCGTCATGTGCGGTGAGGTCATCGGAAAAAATACACCGTCGCCTGGCCCGCAGTCAAATTCGTGACTGTGCGCTAGATCACCATCGTGAAATTCAATATCCGCACCGCCGTACATTAAAAATTCCTCGCGGCGCCTAGGCGGAACCAAAACTGAGTCATCGTTGTTCCAGACGTTGATCGTTTTTCGACCGTGAATTTGCAGCCAGAAATTATTCTCTCGATCAATATGCAGTGGCGTTACCGAAGGTGGCGCTGAAATAAATATAAATCCCCGAGCATCATAAATATTTTGATCCTGCACCAATACTTTCTTTGCGTTGTTGATGATCTCCCACAATAGCTGGCGATACAGTGAATTCGTCTGGACGTTGTATAAGGCAACCCAAGAGCCGGGGCGTTCAATGTCCGCAAAAACAGTGTCGATATCTCGACCGTCGGGACTTTTGGATTCGTGATGAAAGCTCGACTTTATCGTGCTACCTGGCAACAAAAAACGACACTGCTCCGTTTCAAAGAGTGATTTAGCAAGTTCCGCGAGCCGGGGAATCTGTAGTAACGGATGCAAATGATAATTGTGGCGAATCGGGCCGATCTTGCCGAAACCGACATCGGTGGTTGAGGCGTTTAGAAAATGCTCGCTCTCCGAACTCTGATTTTTCATAACGAGTATTTTAGTGCTTCCTAGGCGGCCAAAGCAAGTGTCGAGGAGTTTTTAAATGAGCGCTTGCATGCTCTTTGCAGCCTTTCTTAGCGCAGGGAGTTTAGTGAGAGCCTCGTGCAAGGACATTCGAGCGGTCGGTGCGTGGATTGCGATCGCGGCCCTGATTACACCGGTAGTGTCGAGCACTGGTGTTACGATCGCCACTAGGCCGGCCATAAACTCTTCCCGATCCGTTGAGTAACCGCGTCGCGCAATTGCATTGCATTCTTTATTCAAAGCCTCGCGATCCGTTACGGTGTGATTAGTGAAAGCGATCATCGGTAAGATCGAAATCATCTTTTCACGCTCACTCTGCTTCATCATTGCCAAGAATAGCTTGCCACTCGCGGTGCAGTGCATCGGTACCCGCGAGCCAATGTCAAGATGCAGGCGAAGGGGCCAGGTCGCTTCGACTCGGTCTAGGTAGAGGACTTGCGCACCGTCAAGGGTCGTAAAGTTGCAGGTCTCCCGAACCTCGTTGACTAAGGCATCAAGGATCGCATGTCGAAGTCCTCGCTCGACACCGTTGTTCAAAGCGTCAAAGGCCAAGGTTCGGAGCGCCGGACCAACACTATAAAAGCGTTGATCGAGATCGCGCGAAAGGTGCTTACTTTCCAGCAACTGACGGCACAGACGGTGCAAGGTTCCCTTCGGGATGTCCAGCCGCGAAGCGAGCTCTGCCAGTGGTAGCGCGCGACCCTCCTTAGCAAGCAGTGAGAGCAACCGTAAGCTACGATCAGTGGCAGACGACGGGATGTCAGAGGCATCACTATCGGTCTCGACCTCGACCTTGATCGCGACTTCGATTGGAGATGCCTCTGCGGGTGCTGCTTTCTTCTTTGGCGTGTTTTCTTTCACGGTGCCAAGCTTAACTGAAGAATTTTTTAAATGCGGCCGATTGCTTTTTTATGAAGCTGACGATATGATTAAATTTACGGAACAATACGTTCCATAAAAATCTAAGACAATGGAGCAGATGTTCGACTACATCGTGGTAGGAGCGGGTTCGGCCGGCGCCGTGATGGCGGCTCGCCTGAGCGAAAATCCGGCGACCAAGGTGCTGTTGCTAGAGGCTGGTCCACCCGACAAGTCGTTTTGGATCCATTTGCCGGTGGGTTATGGCAAAACCATGTGGAGCAAAACCTATAACTGGTGCTTCTACACCGACCCAGAACCCAATATGAATGGTCGGAAAATCTATTGGCCACGAGGAAAAACCCTGGGGGGCTCAAGCTCCATCAATGGGCTGATCTACATCCGAGGTCAGCGTGAAGACTTTGATCGTTGGCGCGATCTCGGCAACCCGGGCTGGGGCTATGACGATGTCTTGCGCTACTTTAAGCGCTCCGAAGGTAATGAGCGGGGAAGTGATGCCTACCATGGCGGCGAAGGACCCTTGGCTGTGTCAGATATTAAGGACCGAAACCCACTGATCGAATCGTTCATTGCAGGAGCGCAAGAGTTCGGCGTACCTAGGACCGAGGACTTTAACGGTGCAGTGCAGGAAGGCGCTGGATATTTTCAGCTCAATACCAAGCGCGGTTGGCGATGGAGTACGGCGAAGGGCTACCTGAATCCGGCCAAGTCTCGCACCAATCTATCGATTGAGACCCTGGCTCATGCTAGCGAAATTATGCTGGAAGGTAAGCGCGCCGTTGGTGTTCGCTACCGTCAAGACGGGCGAGAAAAGATTGCAAGGTGTCGGGCAGAAGTCTTACTTTGTGCTGGTGCGATTCAGTCGCCGCAACTCCTTCAGTTGTCGGGAATAGGCCCGGCGACATTGCTTCAGTCCAAAGGTGTGCCCGTCGTGCATGCGCTAGAAGGTGTTGGCGAAAATCTGCAAGACCACCTACAGTTCCGTTTGATCTTCGAATCTACTCAACGCACCACCAACGACGATCTAAATTCCTGATATGTATTGACCTGTCGAATTACAAAGAATCTTCTTCTGATATGTATTGACCTGTCGAATTACAAAGAATCTTCTTCTTTTTTATGCAATGTGTGGGTAGCAGAACGGACAATACTGCGACGGTTGATCAGTCTG